>NZ_JBFTLN010000004.1:0-549778 GCF_056396465.1 Chitinophaga sp. 05T412 | reverse complement strand
TAACAGATATGCCACCTTCCTGTCTTTTAAGAGCAGTAACTATCTGACTTTCTGTAAAATTCTTTCTTTTCATATTGCTAGATTAAAGTTAATAAATCATTTAATTTATAACTCTAATTCTTGCGGCCGAAATTTGGGGGAGCCGACACTTCTACCGAAACCGGGTTGTTGGAAAGGTATTGTTATTTGCTCCATAACCAGGAACCTCCGGTTATAAGAGATATTTCATTCGGTGTCGGCGATTGACAGGTATCACATTATTGAAAGATACCATATCAATATGAGAGGGCGTAAAAGGATACAAGTCATTTTTACTACTGACAGTTTTACGGGAGCCTTAGAAAGATTTTATACCCAGATAAAGTTGGTTTCTACTCGTAGAAAAGGTGTAAAGCCCGATTTATTGTTAGTTGGACAATTTCGTAACCAACCATTTAAACTTGATGTGGTAGGATTTCCGGAAAGAGGTACTGGATTGTTGATATATATTGCAAATGCTGTTTTGGATAAGATATCCCAATGCAATGCTTATACGATTAATTTAGCTCATGATATTTCCCTGCCGATTATCATTAAACAAGGATTGGTTGTCAAGTATGATATTATAAAAGGGAAACTTGATTTCTTTGATTCTTATTTGCGCAAAATACAACCTGGAGGCTCTTTTGATTATCATGAGCTGACCTTTTTTGCCTATCATCAGCCTATTAAAGTTATTAATATCTAGCGATTATTTTATTGAAATACTGTGAAGATGAAACGTGATGATATTGCAGTGATGAAAGCCGTGGCCTTATGCTACAAGCCTTATCTTAAACCGGAGGAAGCTATGATCTATTGTAATCTGGAGCATACTCAGTTAGCAAAAAAATTACAGGAGCACGGCATTTATAAAAATGCCAGCGGATATTATAAACGGGAGGATCTTGACTTTATGATGTCAGGGGAACCCTCCCGTATTCATCAAGCTGCTGCGAAGCTGAAACTTTAAAAATAAAAATCTTAAATTCACTAAGTTATTAAAGCATAGCAATTATTAACCACTTTTTAGATGTTTGATATCAATCTATTAGCTAAAAAACTGACTGGTTGCAGAAGCAGACTAGAATACTCATATCATGAGATTTTTGAAGGTACCGGAATAAAGGAAGATAGGCTAAAGGCTTTTGAACAGGCCAAAATTGAACCAACCGGAGACGAAATACTCATTTTGGCGGACTTTTACCGGGAGGATTACAAATATTTTATCAGCAATCAGCAATCGTCTGCCTCAGAGAATACGGATAGTTTATATCGTCAGTTCGGAGAGGAATTCACAAAGGAAGACCGCCGTGCAGTACAGGAGTTCCTATACGTTTGCGAGTGTGAGGCTCATGTCTGGTCCCTTTTGGAAGAGAATAGACAGACTTATCAGTTGCCTGGCAGACGGACTGCCATCAATAATGAAGCCGAGGAAATAGCCAGTGATGTAAGAATTTCATTAGGCTACAAAGAGAATGAACTGCTACAAAATATCTTTGATGACTTTAGAAATTTAGGTCTCCATATTTTTAGGAGAAAACTACATAATTCTAATTTGTCAGGAATCTTCATACAACATCCAGTTGCAGGGAAATGTGTTTTAGTAAATTATTCGGAAGATCTTTATCGTCAGAATTTTACCATTTCCCATGAGGTTGCACACTCTATTTTCGATACCAATCAGCTATATAACGTTTCTTTCACTAAGGATGGAAAAGATATAAAGGAGATTCGTGCAAATCGTTTTGCAGCTTCATTCCTAATGCCGGCAGCAGTTTTGAAAAAATTACAAGTGAGTACTTGGTCCGAACAGATTTTGATCAAACTCGCAGAGCAATTTCGAGTAAACATCATTGCTTTATTGTACCGTCTAAGATTCTTGAAGTTAATTACCCAGCAAGATTTCGATAAATTCGAAGGCCTCAAATTGCCCAAAACGTTAAAGCAGGATCCGGAATTAAAAGATTTGCCCGACAAAATAGCTTTGGCGAAAAAACAAGTTTTGGAACGTGGATTATCTGCTACATATGTCCGTAAGTGCCATGAAGCGTATTCAAATTCTTTGATCTCACAAAATCGCCTCGCTGAAATGCTGCTGACATCAGAATATGAATTACAGGATCTATTGGCTCTCTTCAACTTAAAATTGGTTTATGAATTCTGATATTACTAAATTATTTCTTTTCAATGTTATTGATTCCTGTTCGGTTTGGAATATTTTGTCTTCCCCAATTATTTATCACTCTTCTATACAAGCTGGTTGTTACTATGCTTTAACCAATTATGTCAGTTATGAGTGTCTGTATAAAAAAAGGAAGGAAAAACATGATGTTGCAATCATTAAAAAACTGGAAAAAGGGATCGAGACAAAAAGATTTACGAGTTATGATATCACGATTGACGACCTTCAAGAAATCGAAATACTTGAAAATAGAAAAAATCTTGGTAAAGGCGAATTATCATCTATAGTATTTGCAAAGAAGACAAGGCAGGCTTTTCTTACTGATGACAAAAAGGCTAGAGCTTTAGCCAAAGAAGTACTGGGTAACGAATTTGTTCAGACCACGCCACATTTGGTTGGATTTTGTTTTTATAAAAGACACCTCCTCGACAGTGATTTCAATGCACTAGTCGCAGAACATCAGGCATCTTTAACAAGTAGTTGGGGGGATTTAAGTCGTTTTTTTAAAGAAGCGTACGAAGAGAGTCTGAGAATTGGGCTGATAGAAAGGACTTAAACCAGAGGAAGCTATGATCATTATTGTAATCTGGAGCACACTCAATTGGCTAAGAAATTACAAGAGTATGGCATTTATAAAAATGCCAGCGGATATTATAAACGGGAGGACCTCGACTTTATGATGCCGGGAGCCCTCTCGTATTCATCAAGCTGCTGCTAAACTGAAACTTTGACATATTATTCTGAAGGATAATAGTCTGGTAATTTTGCAAGGTGTTGGTGCTGATCTTTGGGGCGATGTCTTTTATAAGTTTCGTTGACGTGCTTTGTAGTTGCAAGCCCCAGTAATAAGGCAACCGTAGCAGCATCTACATTGGCGTCTTGTAGAAGAATAGAAAAACTCAACCGGGCACAGTGCCAGGTAATATGTTTAGCAACACCTGCAGCCTTCACCCATTTCTGTACTTCCTTGTTGCAACCATCATGACTGGGCAAAGTGAAGACCTTTTCTTTTGGATTTACGTCCTGCTTACTTTTCAACCTTTTCTTCAGTATTGCCAATGCGATTCGATGCAATGTGATCTCTACAGGTTTTCCTGTTTTTTTCTGAATGATCCGTGTTACGAGAACTCCATTTTTAATCTGCTCCCAGGTTAGTCTCTTGACATCGACGTGTCTGAGACCAGTATAGCAACAAAAGATGAATGCTAATCTAACTTCTGCATTGAGGCAGGGGGTTTTGAGCAATCTGATATACTCATCTGCTTCTAAATTTTCTTTGAGATTGAGGCTAGGATTTGATTTTGCAGCAACATCTTCAGCGGGGTTCAAACGAAAATACCCTTCTTTTGTGGCAGCTTTTATAACACGTTTAAACCTTGCAAAATAGTTTGCAGGAGTATCCCCGTTATATTTAACTAACAAGTACTTTCTAAATCGTTCACAGAGGTTTTCTGTAATATTGATCGGAGCAAGGAATGGTTCTTCAATGAAATTTTTAAATTGGGTAAAACTATTTTGAAGATGTCTGTTGCCGTCCTGTTTATTATTATTTACATACTCTTCATAATAATTAAGGAAATTAGGTTTAAAATTATGTGCCGGGATATACCCAGTACCTATGGCTTGACGTTCGAGAATAAGTTGTGACTTCTTTGTTTCTACAATTGCCACCGCTTCTTTATTATGATTTTTTTGTAACTGGTCTTTGGGCTTGCTGTAAGTAAATATTCCAGTAGCGCGACGTTCTCCTGGACCCTTTCCCCATTCTAATGTGTAATAGATTTTTTGCCCATTCCGTGTGGGCCTTGGCGTTGCAGTGATGGTCATAAATGTTCATTTTGTGTGAGCCGAACTGTGTGCCATCTATGAGCCAAAAGGAGCGGGAATAAGCGGAAAATACCGGCAAAAATCGGGGTCTAACAAAAGAAAAAGCCCCTGTAAATCAATGACTTACAGGGGCTTTTAGTGCCCAGAACTGGATTCGAACCAGCACACCCTTGCGAGCGCTGCGACCTGAACACAGTGCGTCTACCAATTTCGCCATCTGGGCAACTGATATCATGTCAGGGGGTGCAAATATACACACCTATTTCATTTCTCCAAAAAAATATTTGCTAACGCCAACGACTATACTAATAATTGTAAATAAATCCGAAGGAAGTGATGCTGAATGGCATAGCGCCTTTGGCTACGAGATATAAATCATGTACGCCTTCTGCATGCCGCAGGTTACCGGTTAATTTCAATGCGTAGGTACTATCGCCGGTATAAGGTATTTCCAGGGTGCCTATAATTTTTCCTTTGGGCTTGTCGATCCGGAACTCCAGCCGTGCATTACTCTTTTTATGCTCAGAAGCTACTTCTACGCGGAAACCTATCTCTCCCAAACTCAGGTTTACCTGCGCAAAACTCAGGTAGCTCCCCTCTTTCATCTGGAATTCAGTTTGCCGATTCCCCTTCTTGGCCGCTGCCGCCGGCGCCGCCGTCTGTCCGCAAACAGACAAAGACACAAAAGCAAAAAGCAGCAATATCATCAGCCTCATAAAATAGGGATAGGTTTCGTCTTCTCTTTTTATTGGTACACAACTACAGTTGTTCCCAGTGATAAATTAATAACAAATTTCATAAAATTAAGGAATTATGTAATATTATAGCAAAATAATAACATGAACTGATGAAAATCAGTCATTCGGGTGATACATGTCAGGCCCCGCCACCTCCTCCTACCCTACCTTTATGCCATTGTTGAAACATTACTTTCAACTGTTTGTTATAAACTAAAATTGAAATTTATGGAACAGGCATTAGTTAACTTAATTCAATACCAGGGCGCCCCGGCAGTCACCATTTTATTGTCTACTCACCGAACCCATCCCGATAACAGACAAGATCCTATCCACCTGAAAAAATTGGTGGCGGAAGCAGAAACAAAACTGTACGAAACTTTCGATAAAAGAGAGGTATGGCCCGTACTCGATAAAATTAAAGCGACAGAAGCCGCTATAGATCACCGCTATAACCTCGATAGCCTCGCCATCTTCGCCAATCCCGAAGGGGTTAAAGTGATGAACCTCCCCATCTCCACCACTGATCGCGTGGTGATTGGCGACCGGTTCGAAATACGCCCGCTGCTCAAGGCGCTGCAACACCAGCAACATTATTATATCCTCACCATTGCACGCCAGAAAATCAGGCTGCTGGAGGCTTACAATGATACCCTGGTACGAGAAGTCAACAACGACGACTTCCCCTTCGCCAACGAATATTTCACCAAAGATCCCATGAAATTGCAACAGGACTCCATCATAGATGACCTCCTGAAAGAATATTTCAATGTGGCCGACAAACAATTCAAGAAATATTATCACGATAACCCTCTACCACTGGTGCTGCTGGGCGATACCAAAAGTATTGCTTACTACCAGGAACAAATGGATATCAAAAATATCGTCATCGCCACTGCCGCCGGCGGCTACGATGATACCACCAGCCACGAAATACTGAAAGTGACTTTCCCGCTGGTACAACAATACATGAACGATAAACAACAAGCCGATCTCGCTGCTGTTGAAACGGCACAGTCGCACCAACGACTGCTGGTAGACCTGGGAGATATTCACCGCGCCGCAGAAGCCGGTGCAGCCGATACACTGTACCTGGAAACGACCTACTTCCATAACGGTATCATCGAAGACGGCACCATCATCTCCACCGATAAACCCGGCTCAGAAGATGTTACCAGGGTCATCATCGACAACGTACTCAAGAAAAACGGGAAGGTTATTTTTATGGATGAAAATACTTTAAATGCCTACCAGGGTATTGCACTGACCACAAGATTCCAGTAAACTTTTCATGGACATACATACGCACAAAACAAAGCCCGCAACGAGAACGTGCGGGCTTGTTTTTGTAGCGTTGTAACGTTAAATATTCATTACCTGCCATTCTTACGAAAAGCTTCTTTATTTTATCAGTCCCATACTTTTCAGCTTTGCCGCTGCTTCAATCACCATGGCGCCGCTCAGCTGTGTCGTCAGATCACTGTTGGCCGCCATTTTGCTCCAGTCCTGGTTAAAGAGTATCTGCGGACGGGTAGTGCCTTTCAGCCACAACGTTTCCGCATTCAACTGCAGGAAGTTGGCATATTTGGTGGCGTCCGTACTGCTAATGCTACCGTCCGTAATCAGCAACATCAGGTAGCGTACCAGCACCCCTTTAAACAAACCACCATCACCACCGCCCTCATCTTTCAGGATATTGGCATTGGTAAAACCGCCACCCAAAGCATTGTTGGCCGTTTTTAACGCATCATTGAGGTAGCTGCTCTGACCAGTGAGTTTATACAACTCTACTCCGGCGCCAATAAATACGCCCTGGTTGTAGGTGAAGTTCCAGTTTTTGGTCACCTGTCCGCTCCCATCCTGATTAATGCCATCCCACACCAGGCCGCTCACCGGATCTACCAGCGTAGCTTTCTGCCAGTCGTATATTTTCTTTGCCCAGGCAATATCGTCCGGGTTCTGAGTAATACCGTACATGCGGCAGGCAATAATACAGGCAGGCGCATTGGCAGGCGTATTCTTATAGTTCTTCGCCTTGTCTTTATTCCAATGGATACCACCACCCCACATATCATCCCATCCACCTTTGATATCATTCCATAGCAGCACGGCTACGTCTTTATAACGGGTGTCGCCGGTGGCTTCAAAGGCGCGTAAACAGGCCAGGTTCATCCACTCCATGTCGTCATAGAAGTAGTTGATGTAAGTACCGCCGTTCTTTACTTTCATGCCCGCCAGCAGATCGTCCATGCGCGACTTGATAGCAGGGTCACTTTTACGTATATACACATCCGTGAGTACATCCAGGGCATGGGCATTGGGCCAGTAGTTGAAGGTGGTACCGCCGTTGCTGTTCTGATTAAAATACTTTTCCTGGTTCCAGAAATTGCTGATCAGCCCTTGTGTGGAGGAATCAGCGATCTGTGGCCAGCTATATACATACCGCGCTTTGCCGGCCCCCGGGCCCGGGCCATCATCTACCGGTTCTTTCAAACAGGCAGTGAAAGCCAGGGCGCCTATCAATAGAGAATACCTTACAATCTTCATAGCTAATTATTTGACGATGATTTCGTGCGTGTAGTTCTTGTCGGTGGTGAAGTATACGTTGATGTCACAGTTCTTGTTATCTGCCTCGGTAGCAAACTTGTAACAATAGCCCCACTGGTCGTTGCCCGCAATAGGCTTCAGTTCCCAGAAACTCAACGGCGTAGTGGCAGTAGGACGATTGTTATCGCTGTTAGCGCTGCCAAACCATTCTTCGCCGGCATTGCCATCACTATCTTTAACGGCTAAACGGAATTTATAACGTTCATCGCGTCCCCATGATTCCTGCTTGAAAGTGATCAACTGATTTTTGATACTCCAGGTACCGTTGCCGGCATAGCTAATTTCAAATAAGAACTTATTCAGTGGCGCAAACCAGAGTCCAACGGTAGTCAATTCAGTAACAGAAGCCGCAGCGTTGTTGAAGTCCAGACGCAGGCGGTATACTTTGGTACCGGTGGTTTGCTCATTTTCTCCACCTTCTTTCACGGCTGTTGCAGCAATGGAATAAGTGCTGGGGGTGCCGGTATTTCTATTGGTGAAATGATATTTACCATTTTTGAGAGATGTATAAATTTCATATACCCCCGGTGCGGTGGATTTCAGCTTCAGCGCTTTCGACAGGTCAGCGCCTGCTTCTGTAGCTTCGCCGGTGAGGAATACATCGGTAGGGATTTCGGCAAAGCCATTAGGCCGCTCTACTTCAATGGTTTTGGCTTCTGCCGCTTTCTGGATGTTATATCCTTTTGCCGCCAGCACGGTCCATTTCAGTTTACCGGTAGCCAGGGAAGCAATGCCAGCTTTGTTGGCGATGGCGTTCAGGTCTTTATGCGATAATGTCAGTTTGTTTTGTACGCCACCGCCATCAGATGCATATTTGGCCACGGGATTGGAAAAGTCGCCGTTCTCTTTATCGAACGCTACTTCATAAATAACGAGCGAACCATCTTCTGCGCGGGCTTGATCCCATTCAAAGCTCAGAGTGGCGCTGGTAGCTGGTTGCAGCTTAATGTATTTATTATCGAGCGGCGCGGTGAGCTTCGCTACGGGTTGTATATTGGTATTGAGTGTATAGTCTTTCTTACAGCTAAACAATATCACACTCAGCAGGATCATGAAATATTTTTGCATGTTATTACAGTTTTAGGTGGAAGGATTACCAGTCTTGGTTTTGTGAAAGATTTTTGTTCTGATCGCGTTCAATGGTCGGTATAGGCCACAGGTAATGTTTCGGATTGGTAAACAGCCTGTTTTCAACGATGATGTATCCATTAGGGTCTTTGTTGAAAGCGCCGGAAGTCACTTTAATCCCTCTCACCGGTCTGTTCATGACTACATCGGCGGTTTTCCAGCGACGGATATCCAGTATCCGTAATCCTTCAAACGCAAATTCGGCGCGTCTTTCACGGCGAATCACCGCTTGTTGCTGCGATTGGTTCAGGGCTGCATTAAACTGGGTGGCGCCGGGATCTGTAAAGCCAGCGCGACTGCGCAACGGCTGAATAGTTTGATTCCACACGGCGGCTGTCATCTGCCCCAACTCATTCTTTGCCTCCGCATACATCAGTAATACGTCCGCATAACGAATCAGGATCAGGTTTAAACCAGAAGCATAGTTGGTAGCCGCGCGATCGTAGTATTTATAGAAGTAATAACCGGTAGGCGATGCACCCTGGTCATCAACCGTATTAGTGGACGGATTAGAGCCGGGCTTCGTCAGGATCGTTTGTACGTTACCGTTAAAGTCGGTCACTTTGGAACCGTCGTGCAGGATGGTGGCTTCAAAACGTGGGTCCCTGTTGACATACGGATTATTCTCATCATATCCGGAGCCGGCATCAGTGATGGCTTTGCCGTTGGTCATGATGTAATCATTCACCAGGTCCTGCGTAGGTACCAGCACGCTTCTCAGCGCAGCAATGGTTTGCGGCATAAACTGACGTTGTTTGTCGTATGTTCTGGCGCCGCCATATTCAATATCCAGGATCACTTCACTATTGTATTCATTGGCCACTGTGAACAAATTCGAATAGCTGTTAAACAGGGCATAGCTGCCATTATCTGTTTTGTTGATCAGCTGCTCGCAGTCGGTCACTACGCCCTGCCATTCGCTGCGGAACAGGTGTACACGGGCACTCAGGGCAATGGCAGCGCCACGGGTAACACGTCCACGATCGCTCTGTGCTTGTTGTGTATTGGTGGGCAGATCTTTCTGGATATCGGCCAGCTCTGCTAATACAAACTGCTGAACGGTATTTTTATCGGTGCGGGCAATGGTGCGCGACTGCTCAATGGTAATCAGGTCGGTATAGAAAGGAACGTCGCCATACCAGGCCGTGAGCTGAAAGTAAGCGTAGGCGCGGATAAAACGCGCTTCTGCGAGGATGCGGCGTTTTAACGCAGCGTCCATATTCGGTACCCGGTCGATGTTGGTGGTAACGGTATTACAACGACGGATCGTGGTGTAGTAAAAAGGCCAGGTGTCTACTACGCGACCATTGGCGCCGTCGTAGCCGCCATTGGCAATGGCGTTTACATTCAGTAATCCACCGCCGCTGTTATAGGCATTATCGCTGAGGGCTTCATCTCCAAAGAAATAATCATCCTTGGACAGGTGCTCATAACAAGCGGTGAGTGCATCCAGCGCGTCCTGGGAATCGCGCCAATAAGCTGTTTCGGTGAACTCCCGCGTGATGGGCTGATCCAGCTTGCGACAGCCAAACAATCCCGCGGCTATTACTATCGATAAAAATATTTTCTTCATAACATTGATTGTTTAGGCATCAAAACTTTATATCCAAACCAAAGGCGAAGGTGGCGGCATTGGGATAGTTACGGCCGGCAATGGCATTGTAATTTTTCATCTCCAGCTTGTCGTCGAACTGCGTAAACTCAGGATCTACGCCCAGTTGACGGAATCGTTTAGGCATGATCGTGATCAGGTTCTGGCTGGTAAAGTATACCCTTACCCCCTGCATATTGGCTCTCTTCAGTAAAGACGCCGGGAGGTTATAGCCGATCTGCAAATTTTTCAGTCGCAGATACTTCGTATCAAATAACCAGTAGTCGGAGTACGCGAAGTTGTTGGCATCCGCCGCTCCAATGGTTAAACGTGGATAAGAGGCGCCCGGATTGGTAGGTGTCCAGCGATCCAGGTGCTGCACCATGGCGTGGTCCTCGTTGTTGTGGAAGGCTTCCACAATATCGCCGCGCATAAACTGAGTACGCTTGCCTACGCCCTGCCAAAACATGGTGAGGTCAAAGTTTTTCCAGCTTACATTGTAAGTAAATCCGAAAGTATAGCGTGGGAAAGGATTACCGAAGATGTAGCGGTCGTTTTCATCGATCACGCCGTCTTTGTTTCGATCTATATATTTAATATCGCCCGGCATTACCTGCTGGTTATAGGCAAATGGTACTTTGGGTGCATTCTTGATGTCATCCAGGTTTTGGTAAAGACCATTGGATTTATAGCCGTAATAAGAGGCGATCGGGTAACCTTCTTTAATGATAAAGGTAACATCTGATCCACGAACAGATTCCTGACCGAATTTAATCACCTTGTTCAGGTTATCGGCGATGTTAAATCCAAAGGTATGGCGGAAAGCGCCGGTGGTAGCGTGATACGCCAATGCCAGCTCCCAGCCTTTGTTATTTACTTTACCCGCATTTTCCAGTGGAGCCGTTGTTCCTGCTGTTCCTGGTACGGTTTGGAACAGGTAAATACCATCGGTCATCTTATTAAAATAATCGAAAGATGCGGTTAACTTACCCTTAAAGAAATCTGCGTCGATGCCATAGTTACCCATGGTAGAGATTTCCCACTGTAACTGGTTGTTGAAGGTGGAGAAAGTATTACCGGGAGCAATAGAGTTATTGAAAGAATAGTTGGCGTTATTGATAGATACTCTCGACAGATAATTAAATCCACCGATGTTGGAGTTACCCACCTGTCCCCAGGAATAACGCAGTTTAAAGTTGCCGATCCGTTCTTTCACGTCCTGCATAAAGTCTTCTTCGGTGATTCTCCAACCCAGGGAGAAAGCCGGGAAGAAGTTCCAGCGATGGCCCGGCGCCAGCTTGGAAGAGCCGTCATACCGCCAGGTAATTTCTGCGAGGTATTTATCACTATAGGAATAGTTGAAACGTCCAAACAGGGAGTTTAATGCATAGAGATTCGGATTGGCTAAATCGTTGTAAGTACCGATATCTTTGTAATCATAGGTACCATCCGGCTTGGGAATGTAACCACCGCCGATACCCCAGTTCGGGTCCAGATTAGTGGTACCATAGCGGGTAGCGCGGAAACCATAGCCTTCATCCACGGCATCACTGCGCACACCTACCTGTCCTTTTACGTAATGCTTACCAAAGGTATTTTCATATTCTGCAGTAGCATATACGTTAGTGGTCAGGTCTTTGTATTCATCCTGCTGCAACTGGTTATACTGGGGCGGTGTAGCCGTAGTATAGTAAGGTGCATAAGTAAATTTATTCGTACGGGCGTTTAGGTTATTAATGTTATACACCCCGGAGGCATTCAGGTTAATCTTAAAGTGGTTCACTGGCGTGATTACCACATCCAGCCCGCCCATCAGGTTATCGATGGTTCTCATATTAAATCCGCCATCTGCCAGTAATGCGATCATACTGTTGCTGGTGAGGCTGGGTACTACCCAGTTGCCCAGCGAATCTTTCACCGCATTGGTACGGGGTACGCGCATCGCGTCACGCATCAGCATACCGATATCCGCCTGCTGTGTACGATACTGGGAGCGGGTATATGCCGCGTTGGCATTTACTTTTACGTATTTACTAACGTCAACAGATACGTTTAAACGGGCGTTATATCTTTTATAGTAGAAATCCTGTGGCACATATTTGTTTTGCAGCATGTTACCCTGATCGAGATAGCCTACGGAAAAGAGGTAGCTGCTGCTTTTGCCGCCGCCGGTTAAGCTCAGGCTATGATTTTGCTGTGGCGTATACTTGCGGATCATTTCATGCAGCATGGCGGGTTCTGAGCCGCGGTCGTGCCAATACTGAATATTTTCCGGAGTGAAGGGTGGCGTTTTACCTGAATTCACCAGCGCTTCATTTTTCAGCGTCATATATTCCCAGGCTTCCACGTTGCGGGGCAGTGTGGTAGGCGTTTGCCAGCCGTACATGCCGTTGTATTGAACGGAAGGGCGTTCATCTTTCTTCCCTCTTTTGGTGGTGATATAGATGACACCGTTGGCGGCCTGTGAGCCATAGATGGCGGCGGAAGCTGCATCTTTTAATACGGAAATAGTTTCTACATCATAAGGGTTGAGGTTCTGTAAACCTACGCTGCCGGCTTGTATACCATCGATGATAACCAGCGGGCCGTTGCCCGTTAAGCTACCCACGCCGCGGATGTTCATCACCATGGCGCTGCCGGGTTCGGCGGTGGCCTGCTGCATGATGAGGTTGGGCGCCTGTCCTTGTAAAGCCTGGAACATATTTACTGCCGGGCGGCTGGTAATATCTTTTGAATTCACCGTGCTGATAGCGGCGGTTACCTGGCCTTTTTTCTGTTGGCCGTAGGCCGTTACCACTACTTCACCGAGATCTTTGGAATCTGCGTTGAGCATGGTCACGATATTGGTTCTGCCGGAGATATTAATTTCGGAAGATATATACCCGATAGAGGAAAATATCAATACGCCGTTGGCCGCGTTGGCAGGGATTTTCAGGGTGTAGCTTCCATCGGGGTTGGTAACGGTACCGATGGTTTGTCCCTTCAGGCGGATGTTAGCGCCGGGAATGGCCTGACCGGTGTTATCCACTACGCGGCCGGTGATGATCATTTCCTGTTGCTGACCGCTCATAACGGAAACGCCCCCACGTTTCAGGATGATTTTGTTGGCGATGAATTCGTAATTGATTTCTCTGGGCAGGAGGATCATCTGCAGTACATCGTCCAGCTTATTATCTTTTACATTCAGCGATATCTTCTGTGTGGCTTTAATGTCGTCATTGGCATACACAAACACGAGGGCTGTTTGTGCTTCTATTTTCTCCAGTACCTGTGCCAGGCTGGCATTTTCTACCCGGAGGCTAACCAGGTAGTTGAGAGATGGTGATCTTTCCTTCTCTTTCGCCGGCTCATGCTGTACCTGCCGCCGTATACCTGCTGCGTAGGCTACCTGCGCATGGAGGTCCAGCACGCTCAGCAGCGATAAGCAGATGAGCAGCGACCCGAAAGGTGGACGAAAAGAAGGCTTGTATAGTTCCTTTCTCATAACGTAGTGGTGATTAAAATGATTAAATAGTAATGTTGGCGTTATATTATTCTCCTATGACCAATGTTGAATCTGTGATGCGGTAGTGGAATGCTTTGGACTTACTCAGGTAATACATGATATCTTCCAGGGAATTGTTGTGGAAAGAGCCGGTCAGGCGATACTGTTTAGGCGCGTTGGCTTCAAACTCCACCCGTTTATTAAAGTTGCGTTCCAGGCTGGCGCCGATTTCTTCCAGGGTAGCATTTCTGAAAATGAGGCGACCTTCTGTCCAGGCTTTGTCTTCCGTACCGATGGTATTGCCTTTCACGAGGGTGCCGCTGCTGGCTGTAAAGCTGACTTTCACATCCGGTGTGATCAGGATGGTATCGCTGATTTTCTTTGCTTCTTCATACCGGGGAATGAATGCCACCTTTCCCGTTACCACGGCCGTTTGCACGGGTTCGTTTTCATAAGCGCGGATATTGAAAGAGGTGCCCAGTACTTTGATAGTCCCTTTTTTCAGGTGCACAATAAAGGGCCGTTTGGCATTGGTGGCCACATCAAAAAAGGCTTCTCCTTCCAGGAAAATCTCGCGGCTATTGCCTTTAAACTTTTCCGGGTAGGTGAGTACGCTTTCCGCATTCAGCCATATTTTACTGCCATCTGCCAGCTCAATAAAGGAGCGGGTAGCTTTGCCATTGCTGCGTTTCACCCACTGCTGACGGGGAGTTTCCGGGGAGCGCTGTCCTTTGTTAAAGAAATAAAAGGCGCCACCCAGCATTAATACCGCCGCTGCTGCTGCCCACCGCCAGGTGTTTATTTTTTTAATTTTTACAGGGGAAGATGGAAGATCCTTTGAGGACGATTTTATTTTTGCCAGCGTTCGCTGCAGGGCTTGTTCTGTATTTTCAGCTGCCTGTTGCAGGGGGTCTTCGAAATAATGGTGCAGATGCGTGTACCGTTCTTTGAGCACCGGGTACTGTTCGAGCAGGGCGTTTAATTCCGATAACTCTGCCGGAGTGGCCTCCCCTGCCAGTTTACGCGTCACCAGTAAGACGAAATGTTCTTCGTTTATCATAAAATGGAATCGTGTTCAGAGAGAAGGACAGGAAACAAACGGGGAATTACTTACAAGGAGGGAAAATATTTTTTTGAGCAGAAAGCAAAAAGCAAAAAGCCATTGAAGCGAGTGACTAGCGCGTATATCCGCCATAATCAATCGCTTCAATGGCTTTTTGCTTTCTGCTTTTTGCTTTCTGCTTTAAATAAATCCAGGGAACGATAATGCCAGGAGAATTAACAACGGTGGTAATACTTCTTTGCTTTTGCCGATAGCGCCGAGTCCTTCGTTGAGGCGGCGCATGGCCCGGAAGAGCTGTGTTTCTACGGTTCTGGGAGAAATGCTCAGGATTTCGGCGACCTCCTTATATTTAAAGCCATCTTCTTTGATCAGTTGAAATACGCGGCGGCATTGGGCCGGCAGGGCGGCTACCAGCTGATCCATTTTAAAGCGCATTTCTTTCCATTCCAGGTCGCGTTCCAGGTCTACGCTGTTGCGCAGGTCGGCGGTGTCGGTGCCGGAAAGCGGTACAATCCGCAAATGGGAATATTGTTCGAGGTAATTAAGGGAGTGGTTTTTTACGGCTACAAAAAGATATACTTCCAGGTTAGTTACCTGTTCCAGCTCCGCGCGGCGGTTCCATAATTTTACGAAAACGTCTGATACAATTTCTTCGGCGGCTTCTCTGACATGTATATAGCGGATACAAAAGTGCAGCAGCCGGTCATATAAATGCCGAAACAGGCGGGAGAAAGCCTGCTCATCATCATAACGTGCAATCTGCATTTGCCATTCACGAATGTCATCCATGCTCATGTCTATGCTAAAACGTTTTTGCTAAATGGACAAAAAAAAGAATACTTTCTTTGACTGATTTGGTTGTTATTAAAAAGGAATAACCGGGTTGGCCTTCTTACAAAAGCAATAATAGAAAAAAGGATTTAGAAAAACAACCCTGTTGAGCAGAAAGCATAAAGCGGAAAGCAAAAAGCTATTGTAGCGAATGATTATATCGGTTTTGATATACGCATTGGTCATTTGCTACAATAGCTTTTTGCTTTCCGCTTTATGCTTTCTGCTCAGCTTAATATATTAAAGGACACAAAAACAATGGTAATACTCACACAAATCAATGCCACCAGGAAGGTGTAGTCGGCTATCTGCTCCAGTCGTTCGCTCCGTTTGGGGCGCCTGTTCTTCAGCGATAAAAAGGATAAAAGGCAGCTCGCCATCAGCAGCATGGCGGCAATCCCTGTACAATCATCAATAATGGTGGCATGATTAAAGCGGGCCACTTTGATGGAAGTAAGTACAATCAGGCAGAAGCCCAACAGGTTGGTGGATGTGTTCAGGATATGTGGCGACTTACTATTGTTCATTTTTTTTTGTTATTACTGATTAACAAATACTTCTGTACACGAATTGAAGAATTTTAGTTTATAGATTCGGTTGCAGATTGGATTCTTATGAAAAAAATAACACTTTTAGCCCTGTTATGCTGGCCATTTCTAATAAAGGCACAGTCCGCAAGCTATGTTCTGAAAGGCAAAATAACGAAACAAAAAGGTCCACTGCGGGTATACCTGACGCAGGCGATCAACGACAAGCTGATAGTAGATTCCGCGGACGCCCACGACGGGGAATTTCGGATAACAGGCATGGTGGACGGGCCTGTGCGGGCCATGCTGATCTTCAGCCATAACGGCCAGTACATGGACCTGATGCGCCTGCGCCCGGGTAGCGATAGTAAACTTTTCTTCCTGGAAAAGGGCGATACCAAAGTAACCACCCAGGAGGACGTCAGTAAGGCACGCATTATCTCCCCTACCAATGAACAGGAGGCAGAGTATAACGAGGCGCTGGCAAAAATAGATAAGTCTATCACCCAGATTAATAAAACCTATCTCAAGGCATCTCCCAAAGAACTGGCCGACCAGAACTTTCTACAAAAAATCGGTCAGCGGTATGCATTGGCCATGGAGGCCAGAAAAATGATGCAGTATAAATTTATCACCGAACATCCTACGTCTTTCCTCAGTTTGACCGCCCTGAAGGAACTCACCAATGCCCAATTGGAACCGGATCAAATTGAGCCGCTCTTTCAACAATTGACACGCGATATACGAAATAGCGCGGAAGGCAAAGCGTTCCAGGCTGAAATTACTAAGGTCCGTAATCTGGACGTAGGCTCACCTGCGCCCGATTTTGAAGTACCCGACATGAACGGAAAGCCGGTACGCCTCTCCGACTTCAAAGGCAAAACGGTGTTACTCGACTTCTGGGGCTCCTGGTACGCCCCAAGCCGCAAAGCACATGAATACATCAGAGAAGCTTACCGGGAATTTAAAGATAAAAACTTCACGGTGATCAGTATTGCGCTGGACCCACCGGCCGACCGCCCCTATCTGGAAAAGGCGATCCAGGAAGATAGCCTCATATGGACGAACCTCTCTGATCCTACCAAAGACAAGAACAACGCCGCCAAAGCCTATGGGGTGAAAGTAATTCCACAAAATTATCTGATAGATTCCACCGGCATGATTATTAATAAAGACCTGCATGGTCCGGCGCTCTCGCAGCAACTCGCCAGTCTTTTACTCCCTGAGAATCCGTAAAAAGCCATACATTTGCCCTTATTAGTTATAAATATAATTTATTATAAATATATAAGGCATGGACAAACAGCCCCTTTTCTGGGCCGCTAATCTGAAATTATTACGGACACGAAAGAAGATCTCACAACAACACTTATCTGATTTACTGGGACTGAACCGGAACAAGATCACTGCGCAGGAAAGCGGCAAAACACGCAATCCACGTATGGACGACCTGGTATTGATCTCTGCATTTTTTAAGATCGACATCGACCTCCTGATAAAAACGGATCTCTCGCAGGTTCCGGAAGCGCAACTGGAAGAACTGGAAGCAGGCAAACACGTGGATCTATCGGGCAGGCATATACGTATTCTTCCAATTACGGTAGATAACAGCAATGAAGAGAACATGGAATATGTACCGGCACGCGCCAAAGCAGGTTATCGCAACGGCTTCAGCGATCCCGGCTTCATTGCCGCCCTGCCCAAATTTACCCTCCCCGATCTGCCGAGAGGTAAAACCATCCGCATGTTCCCAATCAGCGGCGACTCTATGGCCCCCATCCCTGATGGCAGCCATATCATTGCCCAATACCTGCAGGACTGGTCTCATCTGAAAAATAATACCGCCTGCGTACTCATTCTGAAAGGTGGAGAAGAAGAAATTGTTTTCAAAGTAGTAGGCAATCATATTAAGCAGAATGGCACCCTCGCGCTCCATTCCCTGAATAGTAACTACGAAACGGCCATTATCAATATCGAAGAAGTATTGGAAATATGGACGTTTATTGGTTACATCAGTAAAGAACTGCCTGTTGAGCAGAAAGCATAAAGCAGAAAGCAAAAAGCTATTGTAGCGAATGATCAGAGCGGATTTTGTCTGTGTACAGGATTATACTGATCATTCGCTACAATAGCTTTTTGCTTTCTGCTTTCTGCCTTCCGCTCTACTTATAGCTTTCCTTAAACGCCTGCAACGCTTCTTCCATCCGCACTCTCAGCCGATCCCCCTGGGGACCGTCGCCAGGCTTGGCAATATGGAACATGGATAAGGTATTGTTCTCCTTTAATTCTTTGCTCCCCTTTTCACTTTCTGAAATTCTCACTACTTCGCTATTGAATTCCAAACCGATGTAGTAATCATAAAATACGGCTTTAATAGCACTCACAGGAGCGGTGAGCCGATACAGCGTATAGCTGTTTTCTACCGGATAACGAAAAGTAACAGATAATATCCCATCTTCGCTGATACGAAATGCCGATTCAATTTTTGCACCCGATTCTGTGAGATAAGATAACTGTGGCGGATACACGGTAGCTGCTTCGGTTAATAGTCTGGTAAACTGAATCGCTGCTTTAGCGCGTGATCCTGGATTAACCGCCGACTGTTGGGCAAAGGTACTGGTAAACACAAAAGTACACAGCACCCATAAAAGGGAGTAGCATTTTTTCATAGGTATTCTTTCCGGTTAATAAGTTCTTTCTACTTGTAAATATAATATATTTACACCATATATCAATCTCCTCAATACCGGCTCCATATTTAATATTGTTTACAGTCTTTTAAATTTCATTAACAAGTTCTCTTTCTGCTTCATCCTAACTTCATTGCCGTATTAGGAACCTGTGATTCTATTAAAAAATCGATTTAGCAACCAATAAAAGCGTATCCATCAACATCAAATTGACCAACAAAACGCGTAGCGTTTCAAGAGTTAGTAGTATCAGCGTATAAGACGTCAACCAATGTCATTTTAACAAACTGGCTTCCGTATTCCAGTATCATTTCATAAGCTTCAAATTCATTTACATGACTGTTAATTTTACAAGATACAGCCATCGCTGTACTGTTATGTTATTAACGCTCTGTCTGGCCCTCCTGTCCCTACCCGGCATCGCGCAGGTAAACCCTGCCACCACCAAAATTGTGGTAGCCGGCTTTGTACGGGACGGCTTCGACGGAACCCCTCTCCCGGGCGTATCTATCAGTATCTCCGATTCCAAATCAGGCGCTATCAGCAATGCCGATGGTAGCTATTCCCTAAAAGCAAATCCAGGTAGTACCATCACCTTCACCATCGTGGGGTACCTGCCGCATGCTGTTATCGTAAAAGAAAATAATGCCCACCTGAACATCACCTTGCCAGTAGATAGAAAAGCATTGAAAGATGTGGTGGTCATCGGCTACCAGGAAGCCTCCCGCAAAACGGTGACCGCCGCCGTGACCTCTATCAATCCGAAAACCCTGCTGGACGTTCCCACCCCTACCTTTGATGCATTATTACAAGGCCGCGCACCCGGACTGGATGTACAAAACTACTCCGGCGAACCAGGCGTAAGAAGTAATGTGGTGATGCGTGGTAACACCGCCGTCAGCCGTAACATCAACAGCAATCCCGCTGATCCGGCCGGAAAGACCAGTCTCGCCCGCGCCCTGAGTGGTCCCCTTTATGTAATTGACGGCGTACCACAAACCACGGAAGACATTGCCGCCATCAACTATGGCACCGGTACCAACACCGACGTCATGGCCGGCATCGCCATCAACGATATTCAAAGCATAGATATCCTGAAAGATGCATCCGCAGCAGCTATCTATGGATCAAGAGGCGCCGGCGGCGTGATCATCATCAAAACAAAAAGAGGCATTTCCGGTAAACCCAGAGTAGACTTTGCCACCTACCACGGCCTCACCGAAAAACCACAACTCGACAAAGTGGTGATCGGCGCAGAAGAACGCCGCGCAAAGCTGGACCTGATCAAACATTACGGCAACTGGGGCAACCTCCAGAACCTGCCGCAAATCCTGACAGACAGCCTCAATCCTGCCTTTAACAACGCCAATGATTATCTCGGCGGTTTGTATCGTACCGGTCGCGTTGATAACTACGATGTATCTATTTCCGGCGGTAATGATCTCGTGAATTATCGCTATGGACTCAACTATTATGATGAGCAGGGCATCGTGAGAAAGTCCGGTTTGAAACGCTATAGCTTCAGCAGCAGCACCGGTCTGAATCTTTCTTCCAACGTAAAAGTCTCTACCCAAATCCGCTACTCCAAACTGGACCGGCCCCGCTCTATCAGCGACCTGTCCGGCGGCTTCGGCGCTTTCAACGGCGGATACTACGCTTCCAGCCCATTGCCTACTTCACTGATGTATATGACCGACGCATCGCGTGATTTTATTTTCGGCAGCGGCAGCGGTTCCACCGATCAAAATACAAACGATAACCTCTCCATCAGCCCCGTGATCGACTGGCGCATTTCAAAAAAATTCAGTTTCAATACCGTCATCTCCTTTACACAAACCAATAGCCGGATGGATACCTATACACCCGGTATCGCCAGAAGAGACGGTACCGGTGTTGCCACCAGCTTCACCGATAAATCCAATAACTATTTAATGAGCAATACCCTGCAATACACCACCAACGTAGGGAAAAACAATAGTATTAACCTGCTCGCAGGACAGAATACAGAGTTCTGGGAATATCGTGCTACTTATTCAACCGCTATCGGTATTCCGAATGATCAGATCCATACGGTTACCGTGTTGAACAAAGACCTCGCAGACACCCGTTCAGACTTGCTGCAGAGTGGTATCCAGTCGTTGTTCCTCAGAGCCAACTACAGCTATAAAGAACGCTACCTCTTATCCGGCGTCATCACCGCGGATGCATCTTCCCGCTTCGGTAAAAATAACCGCTGGGGATATTTCCCTTCTGTTTCTGCCGGATGGATCATCAGTGATGAGCCTGCACTCCGTTCCGCATCCAACTGGCTCACCCTGCTGAAATTACGCGCCAGCTATGGTATTACAGGCAGACAACCCGATGGAGGCGATAACTATCTCTCTTATAATACTTATAACATTGGCGCCGGTGGCTTTGCAGGTAGTACCAATCCTGCTACAGGAAACAACTATGCCTTTGGCTACAATGGCATTCCTGCTGTGGCGCTTAACTTCGACAAAGGACTCACCAATAATAACCTGAGTTGGGAGAAGAATGCGCAAACCAACCTGGGCTTGGATCTGAGCCTGTATAATGGCCGGTTCAATGTAGTGGCGGATGCATATGTGAAGAAAACCAATGGCGGTATTTTTAACCTGAATGTACCGGTGACTACTGGTTATTCTATTCTCACTGCTAACGCCATCGGTATCCGCAACACCGGGATAGAACTGCAGCTCATTGCCAACCTATTAAATCCATCTTCCAAATTCCAATGGCAGACATTATTAAACCTGGCACATAACGATAACATCATTACGTCGCTTCCCAATGGTGGCCGCGATATCTACCTCGACAAATACCTGCTTCGTCAGGGACAGCCGCTGAACTCGTACAACGTGTTCCGCAAAACAGGCATCTATGCTACAGATGCAGACGTGCCCGTAAATAAAGTAACCGGGCAGCCACTGAGTTTCTATAACTATCCTTTCAAAGGAGGTGATCCTATCTGGCAGGACTCCAATGGAGATGGTATCCTCGATGCCACCGACTATGTGCCGGCTGGTAATCCCAATCCAAAAGTGACAGGCGGTTTCGGCAATACCTTTAGCTACAAAGGTTTTAGCTTGTATGTATTCTGCACCTTCACCGCAGGCCGGAAAATATTCAACGACTACCTTGCCGGTAAATTATCGCAGCTGATTCCCACTGATGACGGCAATCCAGATCCTTATCATTCTATTTCCACACACGCATTGCCTGACCTGAGCAACATCAATTACTGGAGAAATCCTGGCGACAATGCTGAATATCCCATGCTGAGCTCTGTATCCGGTACCCATTACAAATATGCGATGGTGAGTTCTGCCTGGATAGAAAGCGGCACCTATTTCCGCGTGAAAAATGTGTCGCTCTCCTACTCCTTTAACCAGGGTGTGCTGGACAAACTACACTTCAAACGTTTACGGATATACGCATTGGCAGATAATCTTTATCTCTTTAAACAATCTAAAAATATTCCTGATCCTGAACAGGTAGATGCGTTCGGCGTATATAGCGGCAGTGGCTATCCCATTCCAAAAAAGTTCACACTGGGATTGGATTTGAGCCTTTAAACCATCAAAAATTACATCATGAAAAAACAACGCTTATATATTGCATACGCCGCTGCGGTGCTATCAGCCACCACACTGGTATCTTCCTGTTCCAAAATACTGGACCTGGAGCCACACAACTCCACCTTTACCGGTGCTTATTTCAGCAGCGAATCCGATGCTAAAACCTCGCTTTCCGGCGCCTATGCTATTTTGCGGAATATCCTGATCCGGGATAACTCCTGGCATAAATACGGCGATGTAGCATCCGGGGAATTAAGCATTGATGGCTCCAGGGATAACGCCAACTACAATATCTCCAACGGGGAATTTACCGGCCTTAATGTGGGTGGCAGTAACTGGAACTGGCAGCAATACTACCAGCTATTACAACAGGTGAACCTGATCATTAACAAAGTACCGGGCATTCCTGACAGCAAGTTTGCCTCGCTGGATACCAAGCGTCACGTGATTGGTGAAGCCTATTTCCTGCGTGCTTTCACCTATTTCTATATGAGTAGAATATGGGGAGATGTGCCACTGAAGCTGGAACCCGATCTGGACGTATCTACTGCAAAGAATATCGCCAGAAGCCCGGCGGCAGACGTATGGAAACAATGTCTCGCTGACCTGGAAGCAGCCAAGCCTAACCTGGATTTTGGTTATGAAGGCAATGAAACAGATCGTGCGGTCAGAGCTAACAAAGGCAGTGCATTTGCCTTACAGGCGCATATCCTGGCCTGGAAGGGCGATTATGCCGGTGCTGCCGAAGCCGCCAAAACCGTCGTGACCAGCGGAGGTTATTTACTGGCAGATGCCGGTAACTACGCCAAAGTATTTATTGGAAAATCGCAGGAAGGCATCTTTGAAATCAATATCAATGATGCACAGTCCGAAGGCCTTTCCCTGCAAAACAACAGTGGCATGGGCGTAACACTTAGTATGCCTTTCATTGATGGCAAAAACTATATTGAATGGCCGGTGAATACCAACATGGTAAAATATTTATATGCAGATAGCGCCATCGATATCCGCTACCGGACATTCTTCTATAATGCCCAAAGCAACCAGGGACAAATTATCAAATTTGCCAACATCACTTACGCCGACGGCTCTACGAAGAAAGATCCCCGCCTGAGTAATAACCTCATCATCTTCCGGCTGGCAGATATCATGCTGTTAAGGGCGGAAATGCTGAATAAACTGGGCCAGGATGGCGATGCCCTCACCGTGCTGAACAAAATACGGGAAAGGGCCGGGCTAGCCGACACCACCGGTACTGGTCCTGACCTTGGCACCACCATCCTCGAAGAACGCCTGCGGGAGCTGTATTTCGAAGGACATGCCTTCTACGACCTGGTACGTACCAAAAAGCTACCGGACTACAATGAACATTTTCCCAGCGTGCAATTCCAGGGCGGAGCCCCCACCGGTGGCTGGCTATGGCCAATTGATCCTGCTATGTTCAAGGACGACTATACCCTGGTACAAACCCCTTATTGGAGAGGTAAACTTTAATCCATCAAAAAGCATTGTATGAAACATAAATTATTTCCGGCCTTCATCGCACTCGTTTGCATTGCCCTGTTCTCCTGTAAAAAAGAGTATACCATCGGCGGCAGCGTACATGATCCGCATGTAAACATGACTACCTACGATTACCTGAAAAGCAATCCGCAATTTGATACCGTGATGTTGCTGATTGATAAAACGGGACTGAAAGAAGAAATCAACGCCAGCGGTACCTTCTTTGCTTTCACCAATTACGCATTAGATAATTACATCAGCGTAAAACAGGAAGAGCTGCGGGTATCAAGGGAACAACCAAACCTTGTATACACCTTTGATTCATTGGATTTTAAAACATTGAAAGACTCACTCCGTGCGTATATATTCAAGGATAAAATCACGCTCGACAAAGCCACTAAAACCGGTAAGCTGTATAAGTCGAACGATGGAGAACTACGCCTGGTACAAGGCATTACCTCCAGCGACTATACCAACGGCGGCGTATTCACCCAATACCCGGTATACCTGTATCTCACCAAACTGATTCCTAAACCAGGCAGGCCCGTTCCTACAGACGATTCCGGGTTACCAAACCTAACGCCGGATCAATACCTGCAGACGGTTTGCCAAACCACCGGCATCCTCACCACCACGGGCGTATTACACGTGTTGAACAACCGGCACACGTTCACCTATTTCGCGGACCTGTTTAACTGAGTTTTTATTCTAACGCAATGATCATGAAAACAAATATAAAAACGGTTGGCGCAATACTGCTGGCAGCCACCATTGCCTATGGTTGTGAAAAAGTAGAAAACGGCTTTCTCAGCGACCAGGTACGCTATGTAGATAATCCGATCCGCATCAACCGCGGCCAGGTGCAGCAAACCTCTCCGGTGAGCAATGATGGCTCCAGCGCACCGGTAGTATACAAACTGCTGGATATCCGCGATGCAGAAAAACACCAGCATGCAGATACGGTGTATGCTAAATTTGACCGGTATGAATGGACCGGCTTATTTGACCCACAGAAAGATACCACGGTGGACTTGCTGAATAAAAAGCGGCAAAAAGTAAATAAACCTTCCTGGGAGTTCAATGAACATACAGGCGCCTTCACCTTCTATGGCACGTCTGTAAAAATTCCTATCGGCACCTACGAATTTGATATACAGGCTACCAATCAGCACGGCACCAAAGTGTATAAAAACATTGCCACTTTTACGATGGTAGATAAAGACCCTTATGACATTGGCGACGGCGGAGCTGCCTGGTTCAAGGACGGTACTACTACCAGCGGTGATCTGGGTGCGCCCATTGTCACTATCAAAAAAGTATCCGATGAAGGCACTAACATTATCCTGAAAATTGTGGATCAGAAGGGCACCGCCTTCAATCCCGCCAAAGGCGAAATCATCCGAAGAGGCGACCGTAGCGATTTTCAGACCTATGCACAGTTTCACCCACTAACGCTCACGGATACTTCGATGGTGTGTAATTTTGAAACCACTCCGTTTCCTTTGCTGCAAAGTGGCTATGGCTACCTGATCTACTATCGTATACCCAGTACATTTGTAAAAGTAGATCCGGGCTACGCCCCTACTAATGATCCGGTGTATAACGTAAACCCACGCTTCCAGTTTCATATTTACCAGGAAGGTACATATGAGGTAACGGTGCAGGTGAAGCATGTGACCAGGAAATAATTGAAATACCTACAATAAGAAGAGGCGGTATCGAAAGTAATTTTTGCCCGAAGTGATCCGGGTACCTGATGGGGAGAATTTTCAATGAAATAATTCTCCCCATCTTCAAATTACCTTTGATACGCCTCTTTTCTTTTTTGCGATTAAAATCAAGCTGGTTCACGCTCTTATGGCAGTATAACTAATTAAATCAGCGTACTAACCCCGTAGTCCCCCCTCCTGCCTACCTTGACAACTATTCCGCCCCTGGAGAACGATCTGAAAAATAAATAGGCAGAAATTAAAAAATGATTGTATTTTCAGCTATACCCGCAATTAAATTTATCGAGTGAGCAATGTAAAAATAACACCGAATGATAAATCATACATCCGGGCCTATGCGTACACCATGGAAATGGAAGCATTTCATAACGATTAAATAAAAACCATTTGTTTCTTAGCCTGAATTTAAATTCCGTTGTTCTACCATGAAAAATGTTCTGAGATTCGTGTTTCTCCTGATTACCTTACTTCATTACAAAGTCAATGCGCAAAATAGCTCCATCCGGGGTATGGTAACAGACAGCAGCCTCAAAACCCCGCTGCAGCATGCGGTAGTAGTTTTGTTACAGGCACGCGATTCCTTTATCGTCGGCAGTACAAGGGTGGGGAAAGCCGGGGAATTCAGCTTTCAGCAACTGTCTGATACAGCCAGTTATGTGCTGTATTTTTCCTATCCGAAGTATGCCAGCTATTCCCACCGGATAAACATGAAAGAAGCTGTTAACAAGATGGTGGAGATGGATCATATTTATCTCATTCCCAAAAGCAGGCTACTACATGAGGTAATTGTGACATCACAGGTGGCCGCCATCAAGATCAATGGCGACACCACCGAATATAACGCCGGTAGTTTTAAAGTACAGCCCAACGCCTCCGTGGAAGAGTTGCTACGGCAACTACCCGGTTTGCAGGTAGATCAGTTTGGTAATATTACCGCGCAGGGACAAAAAGTAAAGAAAGTGCTGGTAGATGGCGAAGAGTTCTTCAGCGACGATCCCACGCTCGTCACACGCAACCTCCGGGCAGACATGATCGATAAGGTACAGGTATACGATAAAAAGTCTGATGCCGCAGCTTTTACCGGCATCGAAGATGGGGTAAAAGATAAAACGATCAACCTGAAAATTAAAGAAGATAAAAATCACGGGGTATTTGGAAAAGTAGAAGCCGGCGCAGGTACAGATGAACGGTATAATGCACAGGGCATGATCAACTTCTTCAAAGGCAAAAGACGAATGTCTGCCTATGCAACCACCGGTAATATCGGACGGTCCGGGCTGGGATCGGCTGATAAAGAAAAAATGGGCAACGATGAGGATGGTGACGGCACTTATTCCGGCAAAGGATTACCGTCGATTACCTCCGGAGGATTCCACTATGATAAAAAATGGAACAATGATAAAACATCTTTCAATGGCAATTATAAATTCAACCTGCAGCATGTTGTAGGATCGGAAACTACTACCTCGCAGAATAACCTGCCTACCGGCGTCATTTTAAGCGATGCCAGGAGCCACTTTGAAAACCGTAGTACCGACAATAAATTGAATGCCAGATATAGCTATAAAATTGATTCCGCCACTACCTTCACGATTTATACAGACGGGACGCGCTATCATAATAACAGCTCAAATAATGGTTTTACGCAAAACAGGCGGGGCGACTCCAGCATGATTTATAATAATGAGAAATCTGGTAGCAGCGAATATGACTTTGGTAGTTATAATCTCAATTTGTCCCTGGAAAAACAACTGAAGAAAAAGGGACGCACGATTGCCATGTATCTGAATAATAACTTTTCAAATGATGCTACTAATGGAGAAAGTATTTCATCCAGTACTTTCTATAACACACTGAATAAGCCTGATAGTACTGCATCGCTGCATTTACGCAGAAAAATGAATGACGACTGGCGCACGCTGAACTTCAATGCTATTTATACAGAGCCTATTTCCAAAAAACTATCACTGATTGTCAACTACGACTTATATAACGAGTCGGCACATGACGACAAACGTTCGTATAATCCGCTTAATAATCAGGATCTTAAAATGATTGACACCGCCTTTAGTACTAAAATGAATTCAACAGTATGGGGAAACGAGGGCGGATTGTCACTCAATTACTTTACAAAAAAATTAGTACTGAATGTAGGTAACAAAGTTAAGTTCGTTCAAATGAATGTGGAAGATATATATAGTGCTATAAAGCTGAACAAACAATTTGTAAACCTGAATCCTAATCTCAATTTTAGCTATAGGTTCAGCAATTATGAATCATTGAATTTCACTTACAATGGGAACAGCAACAATCCGGGGCGTTCGCAGATGCTCCCTTTCAACTTTGATAACAGTCAGCTCACTACGTTTCTAACCAATACTGCGTTAAAGAACAGTTTCACCAATGATGTAACCATCAGGTACAATGCAGCAAAAGTAGCCTCTCAGGTGTATTATGGAGGATCGGCCGGTTATACACTGATAGCAGATCCCATTACCCAGGCGATCACCGTAGATCCTGCGGGGGCATATACCTATCAGCAGGTAAATATGGAAGGCCATGCCAACCGTAATTATTATGTGAGCACTTACTATTCAAAAAAGATCCGTGCCATTGATATACAGGCCGCCGCTGCATTGGGGCTAAATGGCGGAAAATCCTTTAGTCCGATCAACGGTGCTATCAACAAGCTGAACTACAACACCTACACTTTAACGCTGCAGGCATATAAATCGAAACTCAAACAATACACCGTCTATTTCACAGGAAATGGAGGCTACACCAACAATACCTCCTCTCTTCAGGCAGGGTCTAAGAACAGCTATTTTTTCTATACCCTCAACCCTTCGCTGGATGTTTATTTTGGGAAGAAGTTTCAGGTCCATACAGATGCCAACTACCTCTGGCAGCAGAAAACCCAAACATTCAGCGATAATTTCAGTCGTACGATATGGAACGCCTGGATAGGGCGTAACTTTTTCAGTAACGATCAATTAACAGTAAAAATATCGTGCAATGATATCCTGAATAAAAATAACGGCTATGCGCGTACGGCTACTAACACATTCTTTTCAGAAAACCGCTACACCACCATTCAACGTTACTTTATGATTGGTGCTACCTGGAATTTTACAAAATTTAATAGTATCAAACAGTGAGAAAGATCATTCACATTATTGGGGTCATCCTGTTGCTGAACACCTTCCTTCCTGTTGCGGCGCAACAGTCAGTGTTTGTCAACCGCGGGAAAATAAAGTTTGAGCGAAAAGTGAATACGTTTGCAGCCATGCCCATTTTCCTAAGAGAAACCCGGACTGTACCAAACGATGAGGTGGCGACCTTTATGCAACAATACCGGCTTACTTCTCCCCAGTTCTGGGTCGATAGTTTTGAGTTGGCCTTCGACGAAGTACAGAGTCTATATCAGCCGGTTAATCCTGATATCAATTTTTCTCAAACTTTCCAGATACCGGTGGCTTATAAGAATAAGGTGTATAGTAATTTTACTACTGGTATCGCTTTCACACAAAAACAGGCTTTTGAGCAGGCGTTTTTTATCAAAGATTCGGTAAAAACCTTAAAATGGAAGCTTACGGAGGAAACCCGGGAAATTGCCGGCTACGAATGCCATCGTGCCAATGCCCTGTTGTTTGATTCCATCTATATTGTTGCATTTTACACCGATGAAATTCTCCCCCGTGGAGGCCCGGAGTCTTTCAACGGACTACCCGGGATGATTTTAGGCGTAGCAATACCACATCAGCATATTACAATTTTTGCTGAAAGCGTTACCCCGATGGATGCCGTGTTGGACCAACGGAAAATTCCTGCCATGGAAAAAAATCCCCTGATCAACAACAAGGATTTCAATATTAAGACGGCAAAAATGCTGAAGCAATTTGGGCTGACTTCTCCCTGGGTACAATTTTTCATGGATCTGTAGGGATGTGGATGCCAGTCCTGCCCACAATAGTACAGGACAAGTCTTTCCGAAGAAGACTTGTCCTGTAACATTAAATACAAACGCCTTTAATCAGACTTTATCCGTGTGAGCAGCAACATGGTAACGTTTCATAATAATATTATGAATATACCTGTATGACGTACCCATTGCAAAATAAATCAGACAGAATTCAAGCGTTCTGTATTGACCACGATATCTGCCTAACTCAAAAGTAAGCAGATCAAAAGGCCTGCTTAACAAAAGAGGGATCAGCAAAAAAGTAAATCCGAAAGCAAGACATGATATTAATGTATTGTCTTTTGCCTTTTTGCTCAACAGCAGCAACCCATTTCCCAGCAGTATTACAAAAATAAATGCTGGCAGGTCATGCAGGAAGTAGAAAAAACAATAAATAAAATTTACCGCCAAGCCTCCCGGAGTAATTTTACTGATATACGGCCCATACTCGGTCTCCCCTTTGGAAAGCATAAATACCAGGTCAAATATCACGTAATAACAGAAGTAAAACAGGATACATACCAGTAGCGATACTACATTAAGTCCTATTGTTTTTAGTAATTTATTCACAACCTCCATTTGCTTTTAGTTTATCAATAGATTCCTGTCCTGTCAGGACTTTCCCAACCAGATCCCAGTCAGGTCTCGATTTCAACGTTAATTTGTCTGTAGCATTTCCGCCGTGGGAGTTAACAAAGGCTTTCACCTTATCCTGAAAACTTTCCCATAGCTGATCCGCACTTGAGAATGGGATATTAGAAGCTCTCTGTATCCAATCCCCACCCATATCTGTTATGCGGTCCACTCCTTTCGTGTAAATTAAGACACTTCCGTCAGCATTCTTATAGACACCGAAACGGCGGTTTCCACTAACCGGGTGCGAACCATCCAGCGGCGTTTTTATAGTTGAGAAGATCCAGTGATCAGCTGCTGTTTCAGATACAATCACAGAGCCATCATTTCCAAGCGGTCCCATTCCGATCTCAATATGTAACATGGCGCCGATGGGGTTTGCCGAATTCCACATATTAGTATCATTATAACCACCGGAGTTATAGGGAGAAAATGGTGCATCCTTTGCAAAATCATTGAGATTAAGCCTGATATATTTCAGGAGGCTTTCAGCAGTAGTCTGTACACCATTAATTACAGGCAGTGACTTTATCGTTACCGCAAAAAAATCCATATTTACGGTAGTTCCGGACGCATTCTGAATTTCCTGAATAGTGAAGTCTCTATCCGCGGCGTTCAACATAGACAATCTTTGTACAACAATCTGGTGAACTACCTTAAAGGAGCCAAGTTTGATATATGCGGCAACAGTAGCGCAATCGATCAGCTTATTCTGATCCTTATCGAGTTCATTTGATAAGGCCTTTTTGGAGGATACACCGTTATAACCGGTAGTAGCTCCGGAGCCGGCGCCACCTCCATAAGGGAATGGGTTGGTGGGAGGATTGATCGGGCCGGAAGGAACAGAAGGAGGAAATAACCAGATCGGTGGTGGCGGAGGGTTTGGCGCGGGTGCTGTCACCACCACTTCCGGCAAAGTAATACCACCGTTATCATCGGTTTCCACTCTTGCATGCATGGTGGAAGATACAGCTGTAATAGTGCTGGTACTCTTAGGTAACAGTTCGTATTTGAGCTGGCCATTCAAATACTGACGGCCTTTAATAAAGCGGCCGGCTGTGTTATACAACAAAATCATACCGGTATAATCTGCATTATCTATGAAGTACCGAACACCCATATCAAGGTTTCCTTTTTGCAGGCGCTTCTTTACCAGATAAGCAGAATCAGCACGAACCTCCCATACCTGGCTGCGCATCTCCCCGTTTGACTCCTTTTTAAATACCAGGTCACGGTAACCATTCACGACCCAGATATGATCCAGCACCACTTTAAGGATACTTTCCCCATTTCCCAGATCTACATTGGTGGTACGATTCCAGTCAGGATCTCCTATTTTTATAGTGTCCTCCGCTACCCGCCCATTTAAAGCGGGGCGTTGCTGCTGCTTAAACCAGGCAGCAGCCTCCTCAACGGAGATCATTGTTGCGGCCTGTAGTGCCTTTTCATTAGGTACATCTGCAGCATTCTTTCTGCAGGAAAAGAAGAGGATTGCCCCGGATAGTGCTAGGACAATCGACAAAATTGCTTGTCTTTTCATTGTTTTCTCTTAAGGTTTATTTGTTGCTACTATTAATTACGGCAGTTGCTTACCACCATCTTTGTTTACCCGATTCATAGGAAAATGGGCGTTCCTTATTATTTCTGTTTACTTCTTCCAACTTGTATAACTGGCCTTCCGGTACGTTCGTGAAAACAATCTGCTTCTCTTTTTGGCATGGATTGGTCGCCAGTTTTTTCCAGCGTTTCTCGTTTGTATCCCAATAAGACAATACATAACGGATTCCCGGTTTAACATCCATCCATTCATCTATACCATTTCTTTCCAACACCAGGGTTATAAGAGGCGGATTTATTCCCGTAGCAGCCGGTCTGACAACTCCGCCTTTTTCCAGAAAAAAGGGCTCCCCTGTAAGCACGACCTCTCCCTGCTTGTAAACAGCCGTATGATACAAAATAGGTGTTCCCATATTTTTGAATAAAACAGTATCATGATTTATCTGGCTCCATTCCACCGGCTTCCACGTACCGGCATTGTAGACACATAGATACCCTGCTTTCTCCCGACCACCGGGATACTGTAATGGCATCCTTACATCGGCTACCGTTGTACGTAAGTGAGTAACATCCATTAAATCGTCGTGATCAAAAAAAGCAGGAATATTTTCCGGTAGTACGCCCAGTTTCGAGATCTCCTTAGCAGGATTCGGCTGGATGGTATACATCTTCCTGAACACTTTAGCGGAGATATCAACGAACCTGTTGGGGCGATGAGGCGCCATAGTGCCAGTGGAATCTGCATATATCAACTCGGTATGACCAAAATTACTTCTGCCCCATAGCGGCACCAGCTCCACTGTAGCCGGTATCCCCACCGATCTTAGCGCATATACAAGTAACCCGGCTACCTCTTCGCAACCACCGCGTTTCAAATAGAGCAGCTGTTTGAGTGTCAAACTACTGATTACGGGATTATAGTTTTTGGTGTATTGGAAAAGCCGGGTAATATCATGTTCAATAAAGCGATAAACCTGACTGGTGTTAGCATTTACCGGTAACGAGTCTGCCAGATGAAGATAACGTTGAAGAAAATAGGTTCGCCAATCTTCTGGTTCTTCAACAGCAATACGGTATGGCAGTACATATTCATTGAAAGTTGGCTCATCTGTAGCCAATGCCCATGGATACACTGAGCGTGCCTTGTACGCATTGTTGATGTTGGCGGTCATTTGTTCAGTGGTGATGCGACTGCTATCCGGCACCACACACTTTACCGCTAACCAGTGGCTGTTTGTATGTTCCCCGGCAAAACTAAGTCTTGCCACAAGCGAGAGATAGTCTGTATCACGAAGCTGTACATCGTTCGGTAAAGAGTCATGATGCAGTACCGTTAATACGCTAGCCTTGTTGGCAAGGTTACCAATCAGAAAATAAGCTGACCGGAGCTGTTGCTCCTGACCTTTCACACGGTAGCCGGAAAGTACTTTCTCCCATTTAGCATGCGCTTCTGATGAAGCTGACGGCTGATCACAACTATTCAGCAGGAGTGACAAGAAAACCACTGAACCCCAACAAAATGCTATTGAAAATTTCACCATAGTTATTTATTCATGCTTAGTAATTGCTTCATTTCTTCTTTTATCCTCGTTACCTCATTTGACGGAACTTTCACCGGCATGGATAATATCTGCCGCGCTGTTGCGCTGGCCATTTCCATATTCCCTGATCCCACATAGCACTTCGCTAAAAAATAGCGCGGATAAAATCTGCCGGGAACCATATCTATTAATGCTCTATAGGTAGATATAGCCTGCTCCGGCATATTATTGCGTTCATATGCTTTAGCCAGATAGAGATGCAGGTCTGTATGATTGAAATATTTAGCTGCCTGTTGCAACATATGGAGACTTTCCTCATACCGGCCGGTTTCATACAACTCTGCGCCATAATTATAAAGAAACGTACCTCTATGTGAAAGAGCCGGATATATGGATTTGTATTCCTTCAACGCATACCGCTCATTGTCCAACACACTGCTTGCTGCTACAGACCAACGCTGGTGTGCACTATATTGCCGGAAGAAAAAACAGGCGGCACAGGCAGATATCGCTGGTATTAAAATCCACAATACATTTCTTACAAACAAGGGCAATGGGGTTATATAAGCAGGACTATCAATGCCTGCAAATACAAGTACCATCATCAGAATGATCGGGATAATGTGAAGCGGATAACCAAATAAGGCGCCAATACAGAGTATGACAAGCGTATCTGCCAGCGCATTGCCTGCTATGGTATTTTCCTTATATCCACGATAAAGCGTATAAAAGATGAGCAGTACCAATAGTGTCAGGCCAACTATTCCCAACTCCACTCCCGTCTGTATAAATTCGTTAAAAGCAAAGTAGTTGTCGCCTGCCAGCCCGTCTAAAATAGTATCCTGATGGTGCGTACGCGCCAAAAATCGCCCCTGGCTGCTCAGGTATTGTACTGCATATTCTCCTGGTCCCACCCCAAAAAGTGGCTGGGCAAGAAACATATCCTTCGAAACATTCCAGATCAATATCCGTCCGGTTGCCGACTGTTGTTTAAATGTGATGGAAAGTACAAAGGCTATTACCAGGATGCCTGCCGCCATAGCTGCGGCTAACCGTTTCTTTAAGCGTATATGCTTAATCGTATGCAAGAGAGCCAATGCCACAGCAGCTGTCAACATAAGCATCGCTGTTCTTGACTGTACGTAAAAAATAATAACTGTGGTGAAAAAAGTCAGACATCCCGACAACAGAGAAAATACCCGCCGGTTTTGTTGCCGGTAATATTTCCACAGGTAAATAGTGGAAGGTATACCCATGCTACAAAATATTCCAAGCACACCTGAGTTTTTCAATGTGCCTTGTAATCCGTGAATACTGTTTCCGCTAATAACTGACTTATAAAGGAATGGCAGGCAGAAAAGTATTTCAATAGCCACCATGCCCGCCATCATAAAGCAGGCCATGGACAATGCGGCTTTCGGCTGCTGTCTGCAAAACACATACACCATACCTGCTGCCAACAGCGTTAACATATAATCGTTATCCCATCCATCCAAACATGCTATCTGGCGGAGTACAATATATCCCCCAAACATTCCCATCAGCATATCTGTTTTCGTTAGGCTTCCAAAGAGAGCAGACGGCTTATTTATCAGGAGTAACACGGGCAGGCAACATGCAGCGAGAAAGAAATAATATACTTGTGGGTCTGCATCCCAGCCACCTGACAATGGCGCATACAGTACAGCCAATAGCAGTATTACCGCTAACACCAGTTGATTAACATTTTCTTTTACGTGCATAGATAGGGCTCACTTACCCGCCAGGCGAATAAATGCTTCTTTAAGTCACAGAATAAAGGTTATCCGAACTGAGATTGAATGACGATGATTAATCGCATGTGATTCTTCTAATCCTTATTTGGGCATGGTCTCGACAAATATTTTTTTCCGTTGGGTGCGAAAGTAATGAAATATTATTTCGCGCCAAAATTATTCATCGACATGAACTGCTCAGGAGATTAACAGCGTATAAGAGGAGTTCCTTAAGTAAATCAATGGTGCTTTTGAGAGAAATTATGTTATCTGTCCATTCTAAAAATAAAGGAGGGTATCTAAGAAATGCCAGGGCTGGGAAATGGCCAGGTATCTACCAGTGTCCATGGGCCTTTTTCGAAGCGCCACCACTGCACGCCAATGGCTTGCACTACTGGTGGCTGAAAATCCGCCAACAACTTTTCATACACCTGCTGTGCTTTCCAGGCGGTTACTTTATTCATGATCGTAATATGCGGCTGTAATGGCTGTTGATCCCGCCAGATTAGCAGTGCCCCCCATTGCTGTTGCAACGACTGATGCCATGCCTGCAATGGTTCAGCAAATAACGTATAGGCAACGCCGTGAGAGTACCGTTGCAATCCTGTCACTTCCAAAGGAAAGATAGCTGGTGCCGGAATTGCAGCAAAAGCAGGCCCGCTGAGGTATACATCTGCCGGCAGGCGATGAAATAATGTCAGATGCGCATCTACCACATTCGCATGTGCCGGATACCAGGTACGGCGTAACTGGTTAAAATAATCGGTAGCGGCGGGCGACAGCTGCAAAGTGAGAATCAAAGGCGATGTCATGCACACAAAAATAAGTAAAGAGGGCATTCTTATGCTATGGCACCAGCATAAAAACACCCTCTTTGTGTACATAAAAATTGGGATAGGATAGACAAATCGTTCCCTACTCTGCTACGCTCGCATGGTAGTTTTTATTTCCTTTGGCCATTACCTCCACATAGGAAATCATATTTCCGTTATGATCTACCTCATGATGAGCAGTGATGGCAGTACGATTGATCATTATTTTGTGATAGTTCCCGGCAAACGCCGCTTTCCATAACAACGCCTTCGGACCTTGCTGCCGGAAAGCAGTTTGCTTTTCCTGATGACTCACGGCGATCACCGTATTTAATACCCGAAGCTGATTTAACGCGGCAGTGCTGCCTTTTTTGCCCCGGTAAAGTGTGGTGACACTTCGGGTGGCGGCATCCGGCGTAACGCCCATTAAACCCCTCGCAATGCCTTCCAGCACCCCGAAAGATACTTCAGGATACTCCCGCCTCGGCGTGGCCGGATTTGTGAGCCATAAGATATAGGCTGTGGCCTGCTCCCAATAACCTTCTTTATACAATATCGCTGGCAGGTAAGAAGTAGTTTCCACATTCCAGGTAGCCGCCATGAGGTGTTCAATGGTTTTACGACGCCGTGCTGCGTCATTCAACGCATCAAACCATAACAGAAAAACTTCTCCTTCTCCTACGCCAAACTTACCGGCACTATTATACCAGGTATAATAACGCGCAGCGGATTCATTCCACCAGTCTTCCATTTTCAGCCGGTATTGTTCTGCGGTGTGTTTTGCCTGCGCCGCTTTGGTAGCATTTCCCCGAAGATCTGCTATGGAGGCGTAGGATAACAATCCCCTGTAAATGGTGGCCATCAGATCAATGCCCATTTTCAGGTCCTCCACGTTTTCTACATACGAAGGCAAGCCTCTGCAGATATGGAAATTATCGTGAGGATTAAAAGGCACCGGCGCATTGGGATGTATGGGCCTGGTCAGCAACGAATCCGGTTGCAATGTCCATTGACGGATATACTCGTCCACGGTTCTGTCGAAGAAATTCGTCAGCGCCGGGTCATTGATGTAAGCGGCATCGCCGGTCCAGTTGTATAACCGCCAGCAGGCCGTTAGTATATCGAAGTTGGCATTCAGGTTATACCAGAAGGCGGTATCGTTTCGATAGTCTTCCGGCGCCGGCTTTGCATACTTGTTGATTTCCCAGTAGGAACACCAATCCTTGCTTTTTGAAATATGCTTTGCAAAAGCACGGATCATATTCCGGTTTTCAGGATGCAATCCGTATATATCCGCACCAATGGTTTGATGTGATACATCGCGCATGCAAAATGCAGCGCGGGAAGGCAAGGCCGCTTCATACCAGGGCCCCACCGGATCGGCGGGGTTTCCCTGGTAATGCTGTACCATGTGTCCGGCCCATTCCCAGGCACGTTGCAGGGTGGTATCTGAAGATACAAAAGCAGCAGGTGTTTGCGCAGCGGCTGTATAAACGGTGGCCGTTATCAACAGCGTCATCAGGCGTTTCTTCATGATTAATTATATCCTGGATTCTGTGGCATATTGGTTCTCCTGATTTCCTCTCTCGGAATAGGTAACAGGTAATGTTGTGACTTGAAGACCCTGTCCTGTACTTTCACGTAGGTATAGGTTTTGGAGCCATCTCCATTTTTCACAATTTTCACTCCACCTAATGGTGTGTTCTCTGTTACATCCGCAATTTGCCAACGGCGTACATCATAGTAGCGATGGCCTTCCAGGCATAGTTCTACCCGGCGTTCGTTTTGTATTTTTGCCAACAGGGCGGCACCCGTTAATGTAGTGGGCAGGGTACCGGTTATACCTGCACGTTGACGCAGCAGATCCAGGTAGTGACGCGCTACGCCTTCGTTTTTCAGATGATAAGCGGCTTCTGCGGAATTTAAATAAATTTCACTCAACCGGGAGATAATCCAAAATTTGTTGGTTTGTGTTTCTACGTTAAAATTGAAGGTCGTGTCCTGGTATTTTCTGAAGCTATACCGGGTCAGACTGGCATTCCAGGTATCCCATCCCTGCGGGGAATCGAGTCCACCTTCATACATTTCTGCTACGTTGCTATGACCTGCAGCATACCGGTCTTTAAAGAACTCTGGCCTGCCATAAGCTCTGCCATCAAAAATGATATCGCTGTAAAAACGGGGATCTCTGTTTTCATACGGCTTTTGTGGATTATAGCCGGAAGCTGGATCTGTGATATCTTTTCCGTCGGCGGTACCGAAAGCGTCTACCAGGTTCTGGCTGGGCGCAAATGATGACCAGCCATGGAAACCACATGGAGACATGAACATCTCCACCCCCTGAAAAGCATTCCATTGATATTGCTTGTTTCCCATGCGTCCCATGATGATCTCTGCATTCCAGACACTGAACAGATCTGCATAGGCGCCGGTATACAGCTGATAGCCGGGTAATTTAATCACGGCTTCGGCAGCATCGAAAGCTTTCTGCCATTTGTCGGTGGCGTTATCCTTGTTCCATTGGGGGCTGGCGGCGTATAGCAGTATACGTGACTTCAACGCCAATGCAGCGCCTTTGGTAGCACGTCCCTGATCTGTAGCGGTGGCAGGCAATACAGTCGCCGCAGCATCACATTCTGCCACAATAAATGCTACACAATCCTCGAAAGAACCACGCGGCACTTCAAAATTACTATTCAGTTCAAATGGCTTTGTTACCAACGGTACGCCACCATAGTCGCTCACCAGTTTGGCATAACCAAAAGCACGCAGATACGTGATTTCTGCTTTCAGACGGGCACGTGTAGCATCATCGCCGGGCACCCCATCTATTTTAGACAGGAAGAGATTACAGTCCTGTATTCTTTTATACGTTTCACTCCAGATATCGAAGATACCGAGGTTATCGGGCGTTAAGGAACCGGAGTTCATGATGGAAGCATTGTAGTCGTCGAATTTATTGAACGCTTCATCACAAGCGGAAGATAGCGCCCAGGTACGACTGCTCAACGTATCCCAGTAATGGCCGGGGCCTGGTAACACGTTATATTGAAAATCAGCGAAGGCAGCTGCCAGCTTCATGTCCTTCCAAACCAGCTGATCAGAAAATGAATCCAGTGGTACTTTATCCAGTACGTTCTTCTGGCAACCCATGAATAAGATCGTTGCCATTAATGCTGTACCTATTTTCAAGTATATTCTTTTCACAACGAATAAATTTAAATGTCCATAAATATGATGAAATGGATTACAGCCCAACGCTGATGCCTGCACGATAAATCCTGGTTTGCGGATAGCTGATACCAGTGATATTGTCTGTTTCAGGGTCACGGTTAAACTTCTTCATTTTATCAATAGAGAAGAGGTTGAACCCACTCACAAACACCCGGATATTTTCTATACCAATGCGGCCATATAAACTTTTAGGAACGACATAAGACAACTGCGCAGATTTCAGGCGGATAAAAGAAGCATCTACCAGCCAGAAGTCGGCATACACGGAGTTACGGGGATCTTTTGAGTTAAATGCCCTTGGATAAGCTGCGTTCGTATTATCCGGTGTCCAGCGGCCATCATATAACCATTGTGGAGGCGCTACAACAGATCCCTGCATTTGTGGCAGGATCAATTGTTCCGCCTGGGTTTGACCCGCCCATACCAGATCGAGTGCCAGTCCTTTGTACTCTGCTCCCATGGTGATCCCGAAAACAATTCTCGGCGTAGCAGATTCCGGTACCCGGATCTGATCATCAGCAGTGATAACATTATCACCATTTTTATCTATCAGCCACAGATCGCCTGGTTTGGCGCCTGCCATGTGCGGAGAATTTTTAATTTCATCCTCGGTACGATAAATACCCTTTGTCTGATATACTTTCCAGGAATTAATGGGCAGTCCGGTGGCACGTTGATAATCCGGAATATTAGCCGCTTCATCGCTGAACAATACTTTATTCTTAGCATAGGTGAAGTTAGCGCCGATATTGAATTTAACATCGCGCACATTGCCATTGTAGTTCACGATAAAGTCCACCCCTCTGTTCACCGTTCTGCCGATATTCTCCGCAGGCAGTGTTAAGCCGGTGTACAGTGGAATAGAAGCGCTGCGGGGCGCCAGGATATTCTTACGCAGGTTGTGGAAATAATCTATGGTTACACTCAGCCTGTTGTTGAAAAGCACCGCGTCCAAACCGAAGTTTTTGGTATCCTGTTTTTCCCAGGTAATATTAATATTGGGAATAGAAGCCAGGAACAGCGCGGTGGCCTCTGTATAGCCGGAGCCGAAGTAAGTATAATATTCTTTAGGAGAACCATAATAAGAAGTAGGCATATTGCTGGCCAATGCATACCGGGCCAGGTACATATATTTATCCACGGCATCGCTACCCATGATACCCCAGGAAGCACGCAGCTTCAGGCTGTTTACAAAGGCGACATTATCTTTAAAGAATGATTCCTCTGAAACTCTCCATCCAAGCGACATAGAAGGGAACATCCCCCAACGTTTGTTGCTGGGGAAGTTGAAAGAGCCATTGTAACGGCCTACTACTTCCGCCAGATATTTATCTGCGTAGCTATAAGCGATTCTACCGAGATAGCTTTCGCGGCCATCCTGGCTGGCGCTTCCGTTGGCCAGCTGGTCGGTGGCGCTACCTGCAAACAATTGGTCCAGCTGATCACTCGCCAGATTTTTACGGTAAGCATAGGTCATTCTATAGGTGGAAGTAGTTTGCTCATACCCCGCAAAAGCATTGATGCTGTGTTTGCCAAAAGTTCTGTCGAAGGCAATTTTATAGAAGTACGTATTCTCATTGTAGGATCTTTCATCCTGAAACAAGCTGATAATAGCCGTGCTGCTCTTTACATTGTTATAGGTATTGGTCGACAGGCTATAGGTATAAGCATCCCAGGGTTTTGTAAAATTCTTTTCGCTGCGCTGACGATAGTCAAATGCAGCGTAACCGCTCACAGACAAGCCTTTCAGGATAGATGGCAATTGCCAGTCGAATCCTATTTTAGGTTGTACAATGAGGTCTGTTATTTTATCATAACCTGTTACGGAAGATGTCATCAGGTAAGGGTTTGCTCCGCTTGCAATACCAGCAGAAGGCAGACCATTGGTCCAGTGTACCGGAATAAAGGGATACATGCTCACGGTTTGATGCAGGATGTTACCCACGGACTGTCCCGGATAAGTACGGTCTTCTTTTCTGGCGGCGATATCAAAGGTCAGTTTCAGATTTTTAGTGACGGATGCATCGATGTTGGAGCGGATGTTATAGTTTCTGAAACGCTCGTCGCTATTGCTCCAGTTACTTTGCTGATCCAGGTATTGACCGGACACAAAAAATTTCACGGCTTCTCCACCGCCTCTGACAGAAAGACTGTGGCTGGTTTGTGGTGCATTTTTGCGGAACACAGCTTTCTGCCAGTCGGTGCTGGTATAGTTAGGATCATTACCGGCTTTATACTTGTCGATGTCCGCCTGTGTATAAGGTAAGGTAGTGCCCTGGTAACCGGCCAGTTCATTATAGTAAGTCATATACTGCCAGGAGTTCACGCGGTGTTCCATCCGGGTCAGTTGTTGTATGTCGTAGGTACCTTCATAAGAAATAGTAGGCTTGCCACTTTTTCCTCTTTTGGTAGTAATCAGGATGGCGCCGTTGGCAGAGCGCACGCCGTAAATCGCAGCAGACGCATCTTTCAGCACCGTCACGCTTTCAATATCGTTGGGATTGAGGCGGTCGATGTTACGATCAGGAATACCATCCACGATAATCAATGGTGCGGTGCCTCCACTGAAAGAGTTGGTACCTCTTACCGACAGGGTGGAGTTATCATCACCTGGGCGGCCGGAACGGTTGTTGGCAATTACGCCGGGAACGTGACCAGCAAAGGCATTGGATACGTTACCGGATGGTACTTTGGCCATCTCCTCTCCTTTGAGCGTAGCCACTGATCCGGTCAGGGTAGCTTTCTTCTGGGTACCATATCCCACTACTACCACTTCCTGTTGCTGTGCCACAGAGCGTTTCAGTACTACGGTCACGCGTGTACTTTTCCCGATCACTACTTCTTGCTTCTCCATACCAATAAAAGAGAACACCAGTACACCGGACGTATTGTCCGGTACACTGATCTGGAATTCTCCGTTTTCTTTGGTCACCACGCCGGTGCTGGTGCCTTTCAGCTGTACGGTGACGCCTACCAGCGGCGTACCATCATCACCGATCACCCTGCCATGGATAACGGTGGCAGCGGCCAACATCGCATCATTGGTGGCAGATGGCGCCTGTGAAGGCTTACGGACGATAATCGTTTTGTCGATAATCTCATACGTTACCGGCTGGTTTTTGAATGCCAGCTTCAGTACTTCTTCTACGTTGACATGGTTTACTTCGATGTTTACCTTTGCCGTATGTTCCAGCAGGGTATTGTTATACACGAAGTTATAACCATTCTGTCGGGTGATTTCTTTGAATACCGTACTGAGAGAAGCATTCTTCAGTGACAGGGTAATCGTTTGTGCATTCGTGGCGGCAGCTGCCTGCATCAGGAATGCCAGTAACAGGAATGTTGTCAGCTTCATTGTCAATCTGATTTTGGCCCATAATCCCGTTGGTGTCCGGTGCTGTGTGACATAACAGCCTTTCAAAAAAGTGGAATTACAAAGAACATTTTGCATACTTTTGTCAGTGTTTGGATGTAAACAATTAGCAGTCCCGAAATGATTGTATAACTGTATTGATCCAACAATCCGCCGGGAAGTGCCGCAAACACTGCCCGGTTTTTTGTTACATCAATTTCTTCGTGGAACCAGATCCTGGTTTTATTTTTTTACGATAATTTTTCTTTCATTGATCACAAAATGTACGCCCCCGCTCAGTTCCATGAATTGCAATAGTTTGGCTAATGGAACATTCCTGGACATTTCCATACTATAGGTATCCGTAATTTTATCTTCAAAGATGACCTCCACATCATACCAGCGGCTGATCTGCCGCATGATAGACTGCAGGTCCATATTACTATAGGAAAAACGGCTTTCTTTCCAGGCCATCAGGGTTTCTATGTCGGCATGAGGTGCTACCCTGATATCTGCTGTGACCTGCGCCTGTTGACCAGGGCTGATCGTGACATTTTTTCCCAGGTGTGATATCATCACTTTGCCTTCCAATAAAGTGGTATTAATGGAGGTTTCATCCGTATAGGCATTAACGTTAAAATGGGTTCCCAGTACTTTTACTTCCAGGCCCCGCACTTTCACTTTAAATGGTTGGTTGTGTTGTTGTGCTACTTCAAAATATACCTCGCCGGTGACGTCTACTACCCGCTCCTTTCCGGTAAACGCAGTAGGGAAATGCAGCGAGGAAGCGGCATTCAGCCATACTTTGGTGCCATCCGGCAACGTGATCTGGTATTGGCCTCCACGTGGGGTGGATACCGTATTATACGTTATTGCTGTTGATTGCCCATTCAATTGGTACGCCAGCTGTCCGTTTTTCAGCTTCGTTACCGATGTTGCTCCCTGTTGACTCAGTGTACCACTGGCAGCGCTGTCCAGTTCAATACTACGGCCATCGCCGAGTGTTAACAGGGCTTTATTGCCACCAGGTAGCACCTCCGTTTTGGCGAGCCGAGCAACAGGTGTATTTTTAGCACCTCCACGTTGCGTCAACAGATATCCTGCCGATCCGGCCACAACCAACACCATCGCCGCTACGGCTACTTTCCATCTGCCACTGCGTTTTTTTGTCAATAATAACAGTTCCTCATCAACCGGGGAAACGGCCTCCTGATCAGCTTTCCGAAGGATCTGCTGAAAAATATCATCTTGCTGATCCTGTACTGTACTACTGGTAAATTTCCCACTCCTCAATGCCTCTTCAATGACCGATAGCAGCGCTTCATCTGCATCCTGCTTACGCAGCTGATCGATTAATCCCTGCAGCTCCGCTGCGGAAAGGCGATTATCCAGATATTGCTGTAGCAGTTCTTTTAAATGTTGGCTATCCATTTTAAAACAAAAAGGTGAACGTTATTATAAAGACACTCAAAAAAGGAAGAGGTATTAGCAGAAATGAAAAAAAAGTTATTTTTTTCAGGAAGCTTAAAAAATAGCGGGAACAAAAACGCAGAGCAGTAATATTTCCAGGAAACAATAGTGACGGAGATAGGCGCGAATCACGTGCAATGCCTTATTCATATGGCTTTTCACGGTATGTCGGGAGATATGGAGGGTATTGGCAATTTCTTCCTGGCTCAGTCCATGATGGCGACTGAGGGAATAAATAGCACGTTGTTGTTGGGAAAGATGTTCTACGGCCAGCGCCACCTGCTTCTCCAGTTCATTGCACAGTAAATGCTTGTCTGGTGTATCCGTGGCAGGCATAGTATCCGCTGCATCGGCTAACAGGTGATCTGTAAACGCCGCTGTCCTTATTTTTTTCCGGAAGGCATTGAAGATATGATTACGGGCCACCATAAACAGATAGCCCTCAAAATTTTCTATTGCTGCCAGTTTTTCTCTTTTCAACCACAGCTTTACAAAAACATCCTGCGCCATCTCATCGGCCATGGTGGTAGATTTGGTGAGGGCCAGCGCTACGCCGTACACGGTATCCCAATATTGGTCAAAGAGTACCCGGAAGGCCGCTTCATCGCCCTCTGCCACTTTTTTAAAAAGTGACGTCTCATTGTATAACCGCGCAACTGACAATAAATCTGAGTAATTTTCTGGTGGAATCAGTTAGGTACGTAAAATAAAATTTTGGTTGTTCAACTCCTTAACGTTAAATGTAGCGCTAATTGAAAGGCGCGTATTTGCGAAAATTATCCTTTTATCATCAGATATTAACAGGCAGCTTTTAGCCATTAGCTTTTAGCTTTTAGCAAATGCAGCGGAGATTAACACATAACATGTTCTCCGCTGCATTTGCTAAAAGCTAAAAGCTAATGGCTAAAAGCTAATGGCTAAAAGCTCCCTTATTCGGCTTCGGCCCCATGAATAACTCCAGGGTACCGCCATCTACCAATTGCTGATGCGTGAAAGTAGGTTTGTTTAAAGGCTGTCCGTTAAACTTCGCCTGCTGAATATATTTGTTGACCACAGAGCTATTATGCGCTTTGATCGTAAATTGTTTTTTATCAGGTAATGCAATACGCACTTCTTCAAACACCGGACTACCAATGCTATACTCCGGAATTCCCGGTGTAACAGGATAAAAACCCATAGAAGAAAATACCACGAAAGCAGACATCCCTCCTCCATCTTCATCACCGGGAATACCGAAAATATTATCCTTAAACCAGGCATCCAGCAGGAAGCGAATGCGCTGTTGCGTTTTCCATGGCGAGCCCGTGTAGTTATATAAATATGGAATATGGAAGCTGGGTTCATTACCCATGGAGTACTGTCCTACGAGACCGGTAGCATCCGGGAACTTACTCCAGAACTCATACCGCGACATATCCAATGATTCGCGGAACAGCTGGTCCAGCCGGTCTTCAAACGCCTGCTTGCCACCCATCAGTTCCATCAGCCCCGGAATATCCTGCTGTACCTGCCAGAGGTAAGTCCAGCCATTATTTTCATCATAATAATCACGACCGCCCATGCCACCATCAAACTTCACGTTAATGTCAATCCAGTTGCCTTTCTCATCTTTCGGCAGGAAGAAGCGCTTCTCCGGGTTCCACACATTTTTATAATTCTTCGCCCTTGGTGCAAACAAACGCTGGTCCTCTTTCTTATTCAGATCTCCTGCCAGTTCTGACACGGCCCAGTCGTCGTACGCGCCACCCAGCGTTACCGCTACTGCCTGGCGTTTTTCAAATGGATGCACCGCTGCTACGGTTTCCTTCTCCCCTATATGTAAAGCGGGAAAATATCCTTTGTTGTGATAGAAATCATCCAGTGTGGTTTTAGCGCCATTGCGCCATGGTAACATCGTGGCATCTGTTGCATTTTTGCGCATGCCTTCATACGCTTTTTCGATATCAAATTTCTTCAACCCTTTTCTCCATGCATCCAGCATCACTACGGACGAGTGAAAACCATTCATACAGGCGTGATCGCCGAACAACACGGGAAATGTAGGCATCCAGCCGCTTTGCTCGTACATGTGCACATAAGATTGTAACATATCTTCTTCCTGCGCGGGATGCAGGATCATTCTCAATGGATGCAGCGCCAGGTAAGTATCCCAGGTCCAGTCATCTACATAAAAAGGACGCTTGTCCTGGTGGATCTGTTGATCAAAACCGCTGTAATACTGCCCATCTTCGGTAATATCCACGGCCCGCTCATAAGAACGGTATAATGCAGTATAGAAAGAACGTTGCTGCGCGGGCGTACCACCTTTCACCTGTATCTGCGAGATCACATCGGTCCATGCTTTTTTACCACTGGCTGCTATCGCGTCAAACGGCTGGCGGCTGACTTCTTCCTCATAATTTTTCTTCGCCTGTGCCGGACTGATATAACTGATGGCGTATTTAAACGTCACCTCTTTAGTGGCTGCAGGAAAACTGATATAGGCTTTAATGCCTTTACCAGCAATGCTTTTATTGTTCGTTAACTGTCCTTGTTCTACTACGCCAGGTGTACCGCCTTCACTGAAAACACCGTACATATATACTTTCACGTAGCCGCTATAAGTTTCCATGCCCGTAAGTACATTACCTGGCAGGAAGTTGTAAGCCGCATCGCCATCATTATAAACATCCAATAACAATGATTTACTTTTTCCCTGCGGGAAACGAAAACGATAGTAGCCCGCTTTTCTACCGGCGGTGAATTCTACGTTTATCTCTTCATTGAGCAACCAGGTAGTATAATACCAGGGCTTGTTGATTTCCAGGTTATGATCATAGGCCATGCGTCTCTCCCAGGCAGCGGTATTGGGTGTACCGATGGCCGGTTTCAGGGAAAATACCTGCCCTAACCGGTGCGACACAATGGTGAGTGGAAAATTATCAATCTGATCATCCATATAATCCTTTCGTTGCGGCGTAAAACGTATCAGCTGGTTGGGCAACTGAACGGTAGGCCGGGTGGGTTCTAATAACTGGCCTACGTTACCAATGGTTGGGTCAATCAGGTCAACAGGCTGTTTAGCGCCGGGAATGGTATCCGGGACTGCTGCTGCAGCGTTGCCGGACAAGTATACGAATGGTGTCAGCAACAAAAGGCTGTACAGTGTCCACGTTGTTTTTTTCATTCACTATAATTTACGAATACAAATTACAAATTAGGAATTACGAAATACAGATTTATGGGTGGATGGTAAACGCGAAATTGATTCGCGACCATCCACCCACAAATCTGTACTTCGCAAAGCTTCCTCCGTAATACTTAATAGCTCGGATTCTGCGTCCAGCCGGGGCTCAGATTGAGATCACGGAATGGAATCGGCGCCAGGTATTTAGGTCCAGGATTCTTCACCGATTCCGGATTGAGCGGGCGGATTTTAAATTCGTTCGGATCACGTCTGGCGATGACTGCCGGCAGCAACTGCAAACGAACAATATCAAACCAGCGCTGCCCAAATTCACCAGCAAATTCATACTTACGTTCATTCACAATGGAATCGCGGAAAGCGGCGGCGGTTAAACCTGTCTTGATATCCGGCAAGCCGGCACGATGTCTGACCCTGTTTAACGCATCGTAAGCATCTCCCGGTACCGAGTTAGTAGCCATAGCGGTGGCTTCTGCGTAAATCAACAACGTTTCTGCAAAGCGTACAATGTCGGTAGTTTTGTTGGTGCTGGCATTGAAGCTGATTACTTTGGTAGGCGTTTCCACAATACCATCGCCGGCGCCATAACGGAATTTGTTATAGTAAGGATGTTTAGTAGCGGTTCTCGGATCATCCCAGCTGACTACCCCAAATTTGTTGCTCTTGATTTCCGTATGAAATGTTTCATCAGTACGTTTACAAACGGGTGCATCTTTGAAGTAATTAATTTCCGGGAAGAAGTCGTCCCATCCACCTTCATCATCAGGAATACAGGTGGCGCCAAAGGAACGGTTAGGTAACTGGCCGCCTACATTATATTCCAGGCCAAATACAGATTCTATGTTGTTGTTGGTTTTGAATACATCGAGATAGTCGGGCACGAGATCGAATTTCTTAGCATCTATCACTGCTTTGGCTTCGGTGGCGGCCAGCGCATAATTAGCCGTCTGGTTCAGTGGCCAGCCAGCCATAGTCAGGTATACATTGGCCAGTACAGCTCTGGCAGCAAGCGCGCCCGGGCGGCCTACATCAACGCCTGCGGGCCATTTGTCGGGCAACATAGTAGCCGCTTTTTTAAGATCACTTATAATCTGCGCATATATTTTATCTGGCGATTGCCGTTCCGGAATAGTGGTGATCACAGCAGGACCAGTCACTAATGGCAACGGTCCAAATGTTCTCACTAAATAAAAATAACACAGCCCTCTGAGGAAGTATGCCTGTCCGCCGGAATAGGTGCGTTGCTGAAGGGCATCCGGTGTAGCTGCCGCTACTTTTTCATAATTAGTGATCACATTATTTACCTGATAAATGGTATTCCAGGGGCCTTCCCATCCGGCTCTTAAACTACTGTTGGTACTGGTACCCTGTAGTTGGTCAAATTCCCGCGAATCAGCCTTATTGGACTCCGGATGTGTGGTCAGGTCATCAGACCCGAAGTAAGCCGTCATTTTGCTGGTAAATCCCCAGGCGCCATCGATGGCCAGTGCGCGGTAAGCGGATGTAACGGCGCCATCCAGTTCATTTTGTGTGTTGAAATAGTTGCCGGGCGTTAAAGTGGCTTTGGGATCTTCCCTTAGCTTAACACAGGAAGAAGTGCCTATCATCGCTGTTATCACCAGCGGTAGAAAATATTTTTTGTTCATAATAGTATTTTTTAGAAACCCAGCAGCTTTTGCTGCTGTTATTTCAATTATAAACCAAGTCTTACGCCTACTGTATACGATTTAGGATTAGGAATGGTACCTGTTTCCAAGCCCTGTGTGATCGCATTGGTAGCATTGGTTACCTCCGGATCGTAGCCAGGGAAATTAGTGATGGTCCAGATGTTCTGACCGCTGATATATACATCCAGGCTACGGGCGCGAATGCGGCGTAACAAGGTTTGTGGAATGCTGTAAGTGAGGGAAATATTTTTCAGCTTAATATAGCTGGCATCATATACATACCGACTGCTTTTGATTTCATTCTGGTTACCATACACGGGAACATCTGTTTCCTTGTCAGGCGTCCACATATCCAGTATGCGGGCGTTGGTAGCGTCACGTGCATCTCCCAGTCCGCCCATGGTATAGGCCTGGCTGAAAGAAAACATCTGATTACCATGTGTACCCTGGAACATGATGTTCAGGCTCCAGTTTTTGTAAGAGAAATCATTGATGAAACCGAAATAATACTTAGGCATCCCATTCCCAATGGTGGTCAGGTCGCCGCCAGATAATTTGTGATCTCCATCCAGATCTGCATAGCGGGTATCACCGGGCTTTTTACCGTATAAAGCAGCTTCTGCTTTCTCGGAATTTTTCCAGGTGCCGAGGTATTTGTAACCGTAGAAGGTACCCAGTGGTTGTCCTACTTTAATGATGGATACGCCTTGTTGCGCGGAGCCAATATTACTGACGATGATATTGTCTTGTCCACCCAGATCCAGTACTTCATTTTTATTGAAGGAGATATTAAAGTTGCTGGTCCATTTGAAATCTTTACCTACTACCGGTGTACCGCCTACGCTAAATTCCAGGCCGGTATTTTTCACGCTGCCGATATTCCGCTGGAAGCTGCCACCACCATAGTAGAAAGGGTTATCGGTGTTATACAACAGGTCGGCTACTTTCTTATTATATGCATCTGCGGTGAACGTTAAACGGCCACGCCAGAATTCCATATCAACACCCACATCATAGGTCGTATTCTTTTCCCATCTCAGCGTAGTGGATACGGGTGTACCCAGTGGTGTATTTACACTGGGCGTGCTGCCATCGAAATAGTACGGAGGCGCTGTGCCAATTTGTGCAATGGTAGAATAAGCAGGTACGGCCTGGTTACCGGTTTGTCCGTAGCTGGCACGCACTTTCAGGGCGGTTACTACTTTTGAATTGGCCATGAATCCTTCTTTGTCTACCGCCCAGCCTAATGCTACAGATGGGAAGGTAGAATATTTCTGTACCAGGTGGGAAGAGCCATCTGTACGCACGGCCAGGGTCAAGAGGTATTTATCTCTAAAGCCATAGTTGACTCTGCCCATGTAAGAAATCAAGGCATCGGCCCAGTAACCGCTGGTGGTTGATTGGGTTTTACCTAAGCCAAGATTCCAGTAACCAAGGCTATACGTAGATAGTTTATTCGCCTGCGCAATGTTGTTGGTATTGGTTTTAGACGCTTGTTCAAAGAGGGCAGTAACGGTGAGCGAGTGATCGCCGAATCGGTTATTATAGGTCAGGAAGTTGGAGTTTTGCCAGCTTCTGTAGCGATTGATATCCATTTTGGCATAGTCGTTACCGTTATATCCTTCATTTGTTCCCGGAGGAAAAATGGATTGTGTTTGCTGATGTTGCAGCTCGTAGCTGTTGTTGGAGGTAAAGGTGAGGTGATCGATAATACGATAGGTAAAAACGCCGGTAGCTGTGATGTTGGAGGTTTTACCATCTACAGAACGGCTCAGGATATTCTGTACCGGATTTTTCGCGAGGGATGCGAAATTAGATTGTGCGATATAGTTACCTGTGGCGTCTCTCACAGCACTGGTAGGGTCCCACATACTGGATTGTGCAAACGGGTCGGTGATATCGCCGGAGAAATCTGTATTGTGAGAAGTGGGTAACAGGCCGGTGATATTTACTTTCAGGTCCATCCGGTCGTTGAGCTTCACATCTACATTTGCTCTCAGCGTATTTCTTTTATAACCGGAGTTGATCAGCAAGCCTGGTTGATCGAGGTAGTTGTAAGAGAGATAATATTTTACATTTTCTCCACCACCGGAAACTGCTACCTGGTAATTTTGTGCGAGTGGCTTTTGTGTTAATTCATCCTGCCAGTTGGTGCCACCGGGATTTTTCCGGAGTGCGTCCAGTTGATCCTGGGTAAAGGGTTGGCCGGTGCCTACTACATCCCCTTTCTTATTTACTTGTGAGGCAAATTGGTATGCATTCAGCAGGTTCAGTTTTTTCGGCAGGGAGTTTTTGCTCAGCCATCCGCTAACGTCTACCCTGGGCTTACCGGATTTACCGGATTTGGTAGTGACCATTACCACGCCGTTGGAGCCCCTGGAACCATAGATGGCCGTGGCAGAAGCATCTTTCAAAATCTCCAGGCTTTCAATATCGGCGGGAGCAATGGATTCGAGGTTGCCGCCAATGTATCCATCAATTACATACAGCGGATCATTGTTGCCGGTGATGGAGCTGGCGCCGCGGATTCTTACGCTGATACCTTTACCAGGCTGACCGCTGTTGCTTTGTACGGTAACGCCGGAGGTAGTACCTTGTAAGGCCTGTTCTACTCTTACCAATGGACGCTTGGCAATTTCCACGGCTTTTACCGAGCTGGTAGCGCCGGTAACATCCCGTTTCTTTTGCGTACCATACCCTACGACTACCACGTCATTCAATGCCCTGGCATCCGATTTCAGGTGAATGGAAAGTGGGGCGCCTGTGGCGGTCACTTCTTCGGTGAGGTAGCCGATATAAGAAATGACTAATACGGGCGTCGTGGCATCGCCGGTAGCAATCTGGAATTCGCCCTGGGCGTTGGTGGGGCTTGAAATGTTAGTACCCTTTAATCGGACCGTGGCGCCGGGTAGTGGTTGGCCGGATTCATCCAGCACTTTACCCTTTGTCGGCTGCTTTTGGCCATAAGCCTGCAGCAGACCTGATGCGAGGAGCATCAGCAATAGTAATCTTTTCATAACGCGAACAAATTTCGATTGATAAAATAATACCCTGCAAGTAAGCTTCGCCGGCCTAACAACAGCGCTAATAATGAACTAACAAAAGATTAATGCCCTGTTTTTTTTATTTTTTTCCGGAGATGAATAACGGCATCAGTCCTTTTCGTATACCGGGAACAGGTGGACGGGCAAAGCGTTTTGCTCACTGCGTTCAAAAACATAGTTACCCAGTACCAGATAATCCATTTCTGTACGCATGAAAGCCAGCCAGGCATCGGCAGGTGTATGCACAATGGGTTCACCTCTTACATTAAAAGAGGTGTTGATCAACATAGGACAACCTGTGAGTTTTTTAAAACTATTAATAAGCTGCCAGAACTTAGGGTGCTGCGCACGGTGCACGGTTTGTATCCGCGCGGAATAGTCGATATGCGTTACCGCCGGCACCACAGAACGAACTTCGTATAGGCGTTCATATAAGGCAGCTGTAGTGGTGTTGTTTTCGCAACGCTGCGATTTTTTCACCGGCGTTACAAATAACATATAAGGAGAAGGAGTGCCTGTTTCAAAATAATCTGTTGCATCTTCTGCCAGCACCGCCGGCGCAAACGGACGAAAGCCTTCGCGGAATTTAATTTTCAGGTTAATGATACGCTGCATATCTGCGTGACGGGGATCTGCCAGGATGCTACGATTGCCCAGTGCCCGCGGACCAAATTCCATCCTGTCCTGGTACCAGCCCACTACTTTTCCGTCCGCTAATTTTGCACTAATAAAGTCGGTGAGCGACTGAAAATCAGGCCAGTACGTTCCCTTTGCATCATATTGGTTCATCATCTGCCGGATGTCCTTGTCGCCATAGGCCGGACCGAGGAAAGCACCCTGCATGCCATCATCTCCCGAAAAAAAAATCCGCGGTTGTTCCATACCAATATGGTACACAGCAGCCGCTGCCCCAATAGCACCGCCCGCATCGCCCGCCGCTGGCTGTATCCAGATGTCCTTAAAAATACCCGCTTCCCTGATTTTGTTATTGGCCACGCCATTCAATGCTACCCCACCGGCCATCACGAGGTAATCGCTTCCGGTAATCTCCTTCGCTGTACGCGCCAGTGCCAGCACTATGTTTTCTGTTACCTGCTGTATGGCCAGCGCCAGATTCATATGCTCCGGCAGGATTTCCGATTCTGCCTCCCGGCGTTTGATGCCGAACAATGCTTCCCATTTGCCGCTGTGGATCATTTTCATCCCCGTGGCAAATTCGAAATAGTCCATGTTCAACAGGATAGATCCATCATTTCGTATATCCACCAACGTGGTAAGGATCTTTTCCCGGAAAAGCGCCGTCTGCGGCGAATCTGGCTGTCCATATGGCGATAATCCCATTAATTTATATTCGCCGCTGTTTACTTTGAACCCCAGGAAATAAGTAAACGCCGCATACAGCAATCCCGGCGAATGCGGAAAGCGCAGCTCCCGCAACAACTTAATTTCCTTCCCGGCGCCTTGTCCAATAGTGGTGGTAGCCCACTCTCCTACACCATCTATGGTGAGGATGGCAGCAGTATCATAAGGAGAAGGATAAAACGCGCTGGCTGCATGCGACAAATGATGCTCCGGAAAAAACAAGGGAATACGGGTAGTAGCGCCCAGCTGTCGAAACGCTTTGCGCAACTGCTGTTTCATAAACACCTTTTCCTTCATCCATACCGGCATAGCTGCCACAAAGCTGCGCCAGCCGCGGGGAACAAAGGCATGATAGGTTTCCAGCAAACGTTCAAACTTCAACAACGGCTTATCATAAAAGGCAATGGCCGACAATTCATCCATGGTAATACCCGCCTCCGATAACACATATTGAATGGCTTGCGCCGGAAACGCTGCGTCCTGCTTAATGCGCGTAAAACGCTCTTCCTGCGCGGCAGCCACAATATGTCCGTCGATCAACAGCGCCGCCGCACTATCATGGTAATAAGCAGATATGCCCAACACAATCGTCCTCACCGCCCTAAAATATAGCGTAAATAAAAGGCGCCAACGCCGATACGCTGGTCAATGCCACCAGCGAGGCCAGTAGCACCAATAGCACAATCAAGGGCAGCAACCACCATTTTTTACGCGTCCTTAAAAAGTAAAATAGCTCCTGCAAAAATTCCATCCCGTGAGAATTATATAGTTCTAAAATGTATGTTCCAAATCGGCTTTCGTATATACATGATTCCGTACGACCATGACCGTAGTATCGTCTTTTTTAAACTGTTGCAGCTGCAAAGTATCCCTGCCACGCAGTTTCCGCCAAAGACCTACTGGCACTAACACGACTATAAAAACCAAAGTGAGCAGTATGCGAACGTTGACAGCGCCCAGCAACTTAGCAGCGCCCAACCATATCCAGGCTAACGGATAAAGCCATCCAGGCTGCAACAAGGTGATCAACAGCACCGGCAATGCCAGCTGTGCATATAAAAAATCCCGGGTATACAATGCAGCTATGATAGCCACCAAAGTGGCCACCTGTCCGAATTCAATGCATTGTTGCCTGTTCACCGCATGTTGCATGACCTACACTTTTTTTAGCTGATCCAGTAATGCGAGCGCCGATTTATTCGCAGGCGCTGCATGTAATACCTTTTCTACGTATAAAACCGCACCCGCTTTATTGCCCATCCTCAAATACTTATCTGCAATGGCTAACAGCGCGTCTATGTTACCCGGATGACCGGCGGCCACCTGCTGCAATTGCATTACCTGCATCAGCAAGGCTTTCACCGGCTCCAGGTTCAAGTGCTGCTCATTATTTTGGAGGGCGTAGTCGAGATACGGCAAGGCCTCCTGCGTTTGATCCAGTTGCAGGTGCAGCACAAACAACATCCTGGCTACTTTGAAAGAAGGCGATAATGCAAATGCCCGCTGAAAATAAAAGATGGCGGCGGCAGGATGATTTTCCTTGCCCATATAATTCGCCGTTTCTTCATACCAGGCTGTCTCGGTGGGATGCTCCTGTACAAACGCTGCTGCAATAGTGCCCGCCTTCCCTAAATCGCCCTGCTGATTATAGTGATGATACAGCTGTTCCATGGCGGCGGCCCAGCTAGTATGTCTGAAAGCAATATCATAGGCAAGCTGTTCTTCTGTAGTGGTAATCAGGGTGGTATCGTTGGTTAGGGCAGTGCTTACAAACGGCTTGCTTCTCTTCAGCCGGGCTATTTTATAAGCGCCGGAGAGCGAATCTATTACTGTTAGCGGCATGGTTTGCAGCAGCGCTGCGAATGACATTTCAACGTTGGCCGTGACCCGGATCACGCCGGTTTGTTTCAGCGCATTATAAAAGGCATCGGATAATAGCGCATAGCCTTTCAGGTTAGGATGCACATGTTCCAGGATCAGGTTGTTGCCAATAATATGTCCTTCGCTGTTGGCTTCAAATACGGCATTGGCATCCACCAGGTGGGTATTCTTATACCGGCTGCATAATTCGAGGATCACCAGATTGAGCCGGGAAGGCGCCCGGAAACGAAGGGCATCCAGGTCGCGGGCTTTATCGAAATATTGTTTGGCATGTAGCGTATCGCTTTGTTGCAGCAACAGATTGGCCAGGTAGTAATTACAGCCGGCATGTGCCGGGAAAATGCTGTCGGCCGCCAGGAACGCCCGCTGTGCGGCGGCGGTATCGCGGCCTGCCAGCAGCACTTGGCCCTTTTTATAGAGAGGCATAAAACCGGGGAACTTTGTACTATCGGGTGTTATGCTGGTAAATGGAAAGAGATCTTTTTCCGTTGACACCACATTGCTCACAAAAACTGGCACCTGCGCTTCGTTCAACAAACGCAGGGTATGATCCATATTGGTTTTAAACTGAGCAATGCCCCTTTCGTAGCGCTCCGATCCAAAAGGAATTTCCTGGTCCCTGACCATCAGCTCCATCCGGGTTTTACCTTCGCTCCCTGGCGTCGCTGTCTGCCCGGGCGATAATCTTTGCAACATGTTCGCCATCCACTGTGTAATCCGGAAATCCCGCAACCAGAGCATCCCGTGAATCAGGAAAGGATTGCCCGCAATTCTGTCGGTGCTACCAACACCCAGACAACCGTAGTATTCATTATGCCCGGTATAAATGAGCACCGCATCCGGCTGATAAGGCAATAACTCTTTCGCGAAACCCGCTATGGTATAGGAATTAACGCCTGTTAGTGACAAATTAATGATCTCAAGCCGCTTATCGGGGCAGGTATGCATCAACCGGTATTGGAGCCAGCGATGAAAAGAGCCATTATGAAAATAGGGATAGCCAATGGTAGTAGATTCTCCCAATACAAAAATCCGGAGGGTATTGGGGTCCTTTACTTTTTTAAATAACTCCCGGTTGCCGGTGGTGGCAATGCCGGGGTTGGAAAAATATCTGCGGGAAGCATCAGGATTGAAGATGTAGTAATCGTTATTATCCGGCGCGGTAATAAATAACCGCAGGTCATGACCATAATGAAATAGTCGCAGCGTTAACTCCAGGCCGCCTAATAATATAAAAGGAAAAAGAATGCTGATGACTTTCATCATCAGCATCCTTCTTTTTTGTAATAAAACGGCATGAGTGCCATCTTCGTGGAATCTTGTTCTATTCATTACTGTGCAATTTATACGCACCGCCTTAATAGCAGCACTAATAATGCACTAACAAGCATAGAAAAATTGAAATTAAGCGGAAATTGGGGGGAGTTGAAGGCCTTCAACTCCCCTTATTTATTTATCGCCGGAGTAGGCGGTAAACGGATCGGTAAATTCCTCTCCATACATATGCTGGTATTCTTTCGCAAATTTGTTGAAGGCCGTTTTGGCCAGCGAGTGACGCCCTAATGATACCAGACTACTGCATTTCCAGCGCAACGCATCTTCATTTACCGGATCAAACAGGAAAATGCTATCGGCAATTTCGATGAGCAGCTCCGGATCAGTGGTAAACTGGGCAGCGGCTTCGGTTAAAATATCGAGGGCATTATTAGACAATTCAGACTGGATGTCTTCCAGCCAGGCGTAGTTTACATCAGGCAGGAAGGAACCGCGGCGCAAAATGCCTAACAGCTCCCGCACCGTTTGCGGCAATAATGGGCGGGGCGAGTGCAGCAGCTGCTGGAAATCTGCCAGGTCCATGCGGATATCGGCGGGGTTATATTGTAAACTCCACCGGTCCGCTTCCTTCGCAAAAGCGCAGGCGCCAAGCTTATCGAGGATGGCTTTGAGCTTCACCATATTCACAGAGCGGTTATTCTGCGCTTCCTTACTGGATTTATCGCGCCATAAGGTGGCATATAATTTATCAGAAGAAATGCCTTTCCCCGAACGGACGGTATGAATAGCGATCAGCAGGAATAATTCTTTTAGTAACGGGGTAAAGAATTTGGTAACATCCTGTCCTTCTTTATCCTGTACTTCAAATGGGCCGAAGAAAAAGATATGGCCTCTTTTGGTTGCTTCTGGTAAGGGCACTGACTCCTTCGCAGGCTCGATCGCGATGGCAGGCGGTGGTGCTACTGGTGGTGGCGATGCCACATCAGCCGGCGGATGTATCGCAGGTGTATCTGCTGCCGGAATAACCGGCGTTGCTGACTTGCGACGTTTGAGTAATAGCAGTACCACAGCCACCACGAATGGCAGCAGCAACAGGTAGTACAAGCCGGAAACGCTATGCAGGCTGGCTGTTTCCGTGATCATCACACCAGGCGGAAATTCCAGCGTATATACTTTCACGGTAGTGATATTCTCTTTGGAAGTGTAGAGCGTAACAGCTACCAGTTTTTTACTGTCTTTGCAATAATAAAGGTCCGCGAAAGATTTGATGTCATGAAAAGAGTACGGGATCGCATCTCCCAGCGGCGCGTAAGTAGGTTCCTTCAGCGAGCCTTCAATCAGTTGCAGCGATGTATTGAATTTATCATCCGGAAAAATGAGCGCATAATAAGACCGCGTGAGGGGATCTATTACCAGGCTGTTAGCAAAGCTAAACTGGGCGGGCGGTTCCGGCAGCTGATAGATTTTATGAAAAGCATGGTCGCTGACTGAAAACGACAATAAATCGTAATAATGACGGGGATTTACTACCTGATTACCGCTGTTGCTGCCATAACCCCCAAGGATAAACGCAGTATCGCCATCCGGCGTGCTGCCCATGGCGGCGAGGTAACGGGGCGTCAGCCGCTCGCCAGCAGTGGGTATGGAATCCCATTGGTGGGTAGCGAAACTGTATCGCTGTACTGTATTTTTATACTGCAACTGTCCGTAACCACCGATGATATAAAGCGCATCATCTGCGGCAGAGATAAACTTATTGGCCTGCCAGTAAACGGTCAGTAAATCAGGCGCATAGCTGACTTCCCATTTACGATTGAGGGAGTCGTATGCACCGATCTTTTTATGATCAATATAAAAATTATAGAGCTTTTTATGGTAGGGGTTAAATACCGACTGGTTCCCCGCCATCAGGCTATCCAGGCGCTGCGACAGCCGGACGCCTTGCTGTTGCTCGTTTTTAAAGGAGATGTGATACAGGGAGTCGGCAGATACCACATATAATACTTCTGTATTTCTGTCGAATGCCACACTGGGATTTCCTGCAATTTCCCATTGTTGTACCAGGTTCCAGTTGCGGTGTTTAGGTCCTATCCAGTTGGCATTATTGATGGTAGCGGTTTTGCCGTCAATCAGATCGGTGGCGGTGTTGCCGGTATTTTCTGAAAGCGGCCAATTGTATTTGATGCTCCCTCCTTCTTTTACCACCACATTTCGTAGGTTCATGGGTGGTATATCTACCGTTTGAAAGCCTTCGAAAGTATTGGTACCAAAAAAGACGCGCATACATAGTGGCGTACCCAATTTAGCAGGGCCTTTAGCGATGAACCTGCCATTCACGGCTATCGCCGCCTCATTACTGGCGAGATCGAACCGGATAGAAAAATGTATCCATTGGCCAAATAGTGCCAGCGAGTCTACCGCAAATGCCCTCGAAAAACTTTCTCCAATCAAAAAATTGAAGGTGCGTTCTTTTTGGTTGTACACCAGATCTACGTTCTGGTTGTTGGCGGCAATGATACGCAGCACATATCCAAAATAAGTTTCCTTATAGGGCAGGAAATTCAGATCGAAGGAAATCTCGGCATCTTTCTTAAAACAAATCGGATCTGCGGAGGTGAGGTGTAAACTGGTTCGTCTTTCCTGTACTACTTCATGGCTGGAAAAGCGTAATCCGTAAGATTGCGCATGGCCAGCAATTGTAATGAACTGAACTGATAAAAATAGTAAAAGGATAAATTTCCACATACTCCGCTAAAAGCTAAAATAAACTAACGATTCAATAATGATAGATCTGCTGTCGTGTGGAATATACGACAAATAGCTGTTAGGTGTTAGCTTTTAGCTATCAGTCAACAGCCAGGAGGCTAAAAGCTACCAGCCAGAAGCTATTTCAAAAATTGCTGCACTAATACTTCCCATTCCTGTTCCTGGCTATAGGCGGGCCTTTGGGCGCCTGCACGGCGATACCAGTAAGCGGCATTTGATTCATCGCCTTCTACCCGATGCAGATAAGCATGCACCCGTGCAGCTGCTGTTCCCGGTAAATCATCTACCAGATCATGTGCTTTCTTCCAGTTGCCCTTACCGTCATACCACAACGATTCCAGGAATACCGACAATAATTTTGGTGGATGTTCCTGCTGTAAGGACTGCTTAAACTCATTAAAATCCATGTCTGTTTTTTTTCTGGCCGATATTTAAAAAATGGGAGTCAAATATACATTTTATAGCAAAAAGCTGAAAGCGAAAAGCAAAAAGCTATTGAAGCAGGTGATCAGAGCGAATTTTATTTTTCTTTTTCTCCTTATTTTATCCTAATTTTTCATTGCTATCTGCCTGGCAGCTAGCCCCCAAAATATCGCTTCGCCCGGATGTACGTATGACACAACCCGCTGATTGTATCAACACTTTTATTACCCCATATTCTATTTGTTAACACTCAAAAACAGCAGCAGTCTGCTAAACATTATGGAACTCATTGTAACTGTTAAAAAACTTAACCGAAGGAATCGTGTACCAGTCAAGCTCACTGACAGAGACAGTATTGTAGGTACCGTATTACAGGGATTTAAATTTGAAGGGATGGAAGTACCCGATATCACTGATCCCTCACTGGGCCGGTGGTACGAGAGTACGGACGGCTATTTTTACTGGGGAGGCGGATTGATGCCGCTGCCAGCCCCTCCGGCTATTCCCATCGCTAACCTGCCCATCAATTTGCCGGATCATTATCTGTTGGGCACAGACTTATCGCATTACAACGCGCAGCCCGACTGGAATGCGATCAGCCAGGCAGGCATCAGTTTCGCCTACATTAAAATTGCGGAAGGTGTAGGTTCTCCTGATCCGAAGGCGGCCACTCATGCAGCCAATGCAGGCAGCGCAGGCATTAAAGTGGGCTATTATCATTTTTGCCGGCCCGATACCCGCAATGGTGGCACAATACAAACGGATGCCACCGCGGAAGCGAATGAAGCCATTGGTCTGCTGCAACACCTGCCTCCCACTACTTTACCACTGGTACTGGACCTGGAAGACGAGGTGACCTGGGATACGCCACTGCGGCCCAGAGACTACGAAACCTGGATCACTACTTTTATTCACCAGGTGACACAATCTACCGGCATCACCCCAATGATTTATAGCCGGAAAGAATACCTCGACCGGAAACTACCCAGTGATCATGCTTTGGGACAATACCGGTTATGGCTCGCCGCCTATTCTGTCAGAGATACCCACCAGTTACAATGTCCGGTAGGATGGCAGGACTGGAACATGTGGCAATTCACAGGAACGGCCCAGGTTGGCGGCAACCGCACCCTGGATGTCAACATTCTGAAAGACCTGGCCCTGCTAACACCCTGATCACGGTTTTTCCAGCAAATGCAACAGCAAGGTATCTTTTCCAATAGCCGGCTCCTTTAGCGCCGGCCATTCGGAGCCGGCATGACCAAATTCCCTGACGGCACTATATCCCTGCATAGCGCCCATCGTAAAAGTAGTGTCTGTTACTTTCACTCTCCGCAAGTCGCTCATAGTGTGGGAGAAGGTAGTTGTTTGCGTGATCTTCCCGATCACGTCCTTGTACTCCGTTACTGCTTTTACTGGCAGGAAAGAATGCTTGCTAATGAAGTAATACAACTTGATTTTTTTATTCGCGATCTCTGGCAGCAGCTTCCAGCAAGTGTCTCCCTCTACTATTTCCTCCGGCAACAGCTGTATTTTTTTCAGCATACTGTCGGTGTTATACTGCTGCAAAAATCTGTTGGAAGCCAGGAAAAACGGGAACATAAAATCCGCATTGATCTGCTGCTTTACAGCTGCCGGATTTTTGGTAACAGATGTGGTGGTGGCGGTTTTATTGAACATCGTTACCAGGTCAATACCATTGTACACGCAGTGAGCAGTGCTATCATTTTGCAGCATCGACAATTTGTATCCCATCAGCGTATCTTTCCGGTTCACCCTGAATTTACAGATAGCTGCGTTGTTGGTTACCACCGCCGCTTTACCAGTAACTGTCTTTTTACCGGTTTCCTGAAATAGGTAACTACCGGCAGGCACCAGCTGTACCGCCTCTTTCACCTTCTCCAGCACTTCTTTTACTTGTTTTTGCTGCCCATGTGTAACAGCTGCATATCCCAGGAGGATAGCCGTCAGCATAATGTTTTTCACAGGATATCATTTAGGGTTTATTCTCAGATCTTGCTATTAGCAGTATCTGAAAAAGTAAGGCATAGTAATTTCATCGCTAATATATATAAAAATAAAATAGCATAGCTACTTCCTGGCAATGATGATCAGATCAGTGTAGGGAGTACCGTCGGCTCCTGTGGAGGATTTACGGGTTATTAATAAGATGTGAAAGTGATGTGCCTGCAATGCTTCGGTGAGATAACCGGCTTCGTGATAGTACATATAGGTGCTATCGCCGGTGGTAACAGAATGTTTAATACCCGACTTGCTGTAATCATCTTCCATAGTACTGATATACAACACGCCATTGGTATTTAGCACATGGGCAGCGGCGGCAATAAAAGCAAGGGCTTCTTCTTTAGAGAGGTAGGGAAAACCAAAGCCACACAGGATGGCGTCGTAGGTGTTGGGAAGCTTCCCTATATCCCTGGCGTCCATTACCTGAAACGAAGCAGTAGGATTATTGGTTTGCGCGAGCTGGATCATATTGGGCGCAACATCGGTTCCCAGTATTTGCAGCTCCGGCCGTTTTGCCAGCAGGTATTGCGTAACGTTACCCGGTCCGCAGGCCACTTCCAGCACGACCGCATTCCCATCACGGATACTGCTGCAGAACAGATCAAAGGTATCTTCATACCGGGATATGTCCTGGTATTGTTGCTGGTATAACGCTGCGTGTTTATTAAAAATCTCCGCTGGCGACAGTGGCTCTTTCATATCTGGAAGATAGGTAATAAACCGCAGAAAGCTGTTGTAGCGAATGATCTTTATCCGCTACAACAAGCTGCCGTTTTATTCTTGATATTCTCTGACATCAATTACCTGCGTACGTGCTGCCAGATCTCCCACTTTTCTGCCATCGGGTCTGATCAGCAGCATCAGTGGTTCTATGACCCAACCCACATAAGGAATACCAGTTATTAACCAGGAAACAAAGTTACGTACAAAGGACTCCCCTTTTGAACAGGGGGCATTGGTATCTATATTGATCACCATTAAATTCATGATCTGTTTACCCCAGCTTTGCCCTTTTCCTAAGCCGTCTTTAATCGACGCGTAAACTGTTGGAACGAATACCAATAAAGAAAATATTACCCAGGCCCATATGGCATCTTCAAATTTCGCTTGCAACAGTTTGGCAAAAGACACGAATATCATCACCCCTGCAGGAACCAGCATGATCAACGTAAAAATAACATCCAGGATATGAGCCACCAACCGGTTGATCACAGAGGCTTTTGAATAACCAGTGGTGAGATCATCGAGACGCAGGCTATACACCTTCTCATTTCTGGTGGCTCCCCTGTTGGCATAACGGGGCTGGGGTCTGGCAATCGCCTCAGCAGCAGCTGGCTGCGGGAAGTTATGGCCGCAATATTGACAAACTTTAGTTCCTTCAGAAGAGGAAGCAGAACATCTTGGACAAGTTACACTCATAGGTACGTTGGTATAGCGAATTTTTACACAGTACAAATATCAAACATACGTAATGGATTTCAACTTTCCAATGAACCTGCGCGCAGCTTTCGTCATAATTATCAAGCCCTGATTGATTTTCGCGGATGGTAGGCGCAAAAAGCCCCGTCACCATCCGTTCCGGGCGAACAGACAGCAACAGGGCGTTGATGTAGGTGATGATTATCTGTTTTCGAAGAATTCGAATGCGTCAATCAAATCCAGGTAGGCGCCATCGAAATGGCTGTCCAGAATCTTTTGCACATAAGAAGTGCTGCTTCCGTAAATAATATCCTGCCAGGTTTTGTTCCAGTACTCGCTGTAGAAATTCCCTGTCCAATCCGGATCTTCGGCTACGATAAATGGAGGGTTGCCAATTTTCCAACCGCTTTTCCAGTAGTAGCGGTAGTTTTCTACCTCGCCGATAGACATATAACTTACTACCAAACGTTTACCACCATTGGCTTTCTGTTTCAGGCGGTCAATATCTGCGGCAGTGAACTGTGCTTTATCATAGAAAAGATCCATGATAATCAGATCATAATTGGTAGCACTTACCGCAGTGAGGAATTTGTTTTTATCGGCATATGCACCCGGATCAATGATGTACAGGAAGTTTTTCACCTGCATAATATTGGTGATATTGGCATTGTTTACCCCATAAGGCGTAGCCGGATAAGCCGGAATATTGTCCAGCCCACGGTGATCGGCCGCAAAAGACACATAGCCGTTCCCGTTATTAGTAGTGTAAGACTTATCCATATTTACTTTACCGCTGCAATAATCGGTCACCAATACTTTTTTGGTGGCTTTAATGCGGTTCAGAAATCCCATCATGAAGTTTTTATCTTCCGTGGGAGTAGGCACGTTGTCTTTTGTATATCCAAACAACAAGTCTTCCCTGCCTACTGCGTCAATCGCCTGTACATAAGCCGTTGCCAGGGTACCATTGGCTTCACCATTGGTGGTGACCAGGTCCTGTCCATTTTGTGGAATAATCGCAAATTGCGGATTTTTTGATTTCGCATATTGACTAATCCCAATCACGAAATTTCTCATTTCCTGGCGATAGTCGACCGCTGCTGCCGCAGTTCTGTTTTTTTCCAGCAGTGCTGCATCCGGCTGACCCGCGGGCCGTAATGTTTGTTTTGAGGTACATCCGGTAATACTGCCCGCCAGCACGGTAGCCAGTAACAGATGTTTGTTAAGTGGTTTCATAAAATATATGTTGTGGTTAAAAAAGACACCCACGTACTATTCTTCCGGCAAAGGCTTGCCTGTCAGGTTTTTCGTCATGGTTCCGTTTCTCCAGAAAAATAGGTTTGTATAGTTTCCGTGTTCCGTGGAATAAAAGTAGGCGATAAATTCAAACAAAAAGGGCAAAACCTTGCTCAATCGTTTGACTGAAATGTGGATGTATCACACAATAAATATCCCATTCACCCCGCCGGCAGATAAAATAACCCCATCTATCAGGGTTCCGGTATGCTATGATATCATATATTTAGTATATTTAGAAGGAGTGGAAAAAGAACGAACCATCATTAAAATGCCGTTATGAATAATCTACCGAGAAAGCAAAGACTTTTTGACGCAATTGCCTGGCAATTATCACAGTTTCCAAAGCCAGATACCCTGGCGGCCAAAGTAGATGGACAATGGAAAACCTACGATACGGCAAGTGTAAGTGACATTGTAAACCGTTTCAGCGCCGGCCTGCTGCAGCTGGGTGTGGGAGGAAATGACTTTACGCCGGAAGGCGCCGACAAAATCGCCATTATCAGTAACAACCGCCCGGAATGGGTATTTACGGATCTTGCCGTACAACAAACCGGTGCAGTACTGGTCCCGATCTACCCCACTACCAATCCGGCCGAATTACAGTTCATTTTGCAGGACGCAGCCGTTAAATACATGTTCGTGAGCAGCAAAGAACTGCTGGACAAAGTGAATAGTATTAAAGACGGCGTACCTTCCTTACAACACGTATACACTTTTGATCAGATACCCGGCACCCCGCACTGGTCCGAAATTCCGGCCCTGGCTACGCCTGATTTGCTGGCCAAAGTAGCAACCATCAAAGAGGGTATCGATCCAGATCACCTGGCCACCATCATTTATACCTCCGGTACCACGGGTACTCCTAAAGGAGTAATGCTCACACATAAAAATATTGTGACCAATGTGATGCTGTCTAAAGAAAGTTTTCCTTTTGAAGACGCGCCACAACCTTGCAAGGTGTTAAGCTTTTTACCGCTGAATCACATCTTCGAAAAACTGGTTACTTATATTTATCTCTACAGCGGCATCAGTATTTACTATGCAGAAAGCATAGATACTCTGAGCGCCAACCTGAAGGAAATCAGCCCTGATGGCTTTACCACAGTACCACGCCTGCTGGAAAAGGTATTTGAAAAAATCATGACCACCGGCAATAACCTGACCGGTATCAAACGCCGTCTGTTCTTCTGGGCCGTGGCACTGGCTTCTAAATATGATAATAACATCGATGGAGGCGCCTGGTATAACCTGCAGCTGTCTATTGCCAATAAACTGATATTCAGCAAATGGCGCGAAGCCCTGGGAGGCCGTATCAGCTTCATTGTAACTGGTGGCGCCGCCTGCCAGGAAAAACTACTGCGCATCTTTAATGCTGCCCGCATCCCCGTATACGAAGGATATGGCCCTACCGAAAACAGCCCCGTGATTTGCGTAAACCGGAAAACTCCCGGCGGTACCAAGTTTGGCACCGTAGGCCCACCCATCAATGGCCTGGAAGTTAAGCTGGAAGAAGATGGGGAAATTTGTGTGAAAGGACCGACCGTGATGAAAGGCTACTACAAACGCCCCGACCTCACCGCTGAAACAGTGATTGACGGCTGGTTGCATACCGGCGACGTAGGCGAATGGGTAGATAACAAGTATATCAAAATAACAGACCGTAAAAAAGAACTGTTTAAAACCAGTGGTGGTAAATATGTAGCGCCGCAACCGATCGAAAACAAGTTCAAGGAAAGTCCGTTTATAGAACAGATCATGGTAGTAGGCGCGGGACAAAAATTCACCGGTGCACTGATTGTACCTGCCTTCACCTACCTGAAATATTGGATGAACCAGCAAAACATCCCATTCACCACTGCAGAAGAAGCGGTCAAAAATCCTAAAGTACTGGCCGCCTACGAAGACGTACTCAATAAGTACAACCAATTCTTCAATCACGTGGAGCAAATCAAAAAATTTGAACTGCTGCCAGAAGAATGGAGTATTGCAGGTGGGGAAATGACACCTAAGCTGAGCTTGAAACGTAAAACAGTCATGGAGAAATATAAAGCGGCGATAGAGAAGATTTATAGCTAAAGAATAGCTTCGTACCCCATTTATTAGCAGTTGCCCCATGGACGATTATTTAAGCACCTTTGATCGGGGTCGCCTTGATTTACCTTATATCCGGCGCCGGGACCTACTGTCTCCGGCGCTAAAAATCTATATCTGGTGCGGCATGCTATCCAGCGAGTTTATTATCATCAAATTGATTGTCTTCCTATTTACCTTAAAGACTACCTCCCAGGACTGGCGTGCCGACATGTTCGCCATTGCCTTCCTAATATTTAATGCATGCTTGTTTTTCGGGATGAATTTTCTATTATGGATGCAGGTAGCATGGGCCATAACATTTAACTGGATAGTTGCCGGTACCTGGCTGACGATGGGTTTGGCGATGGCTGTTCTCTTCAAAAGCATCTCCGTATTTTATCTTCTGCTGCCATTTTTAATGATCCTCCTTCCCTACTTCATATTAATTTTCCGGATTCGAAAAAAATGGACACATTTGTATACCTACGATGGTAAAGCCTTAGATAGGTATATAAAGAAACATCACCTGCCATACTAACGAATACAACACAGACGCGACTCTACGCTCTGTATGGAAAACAGGATGATATAAAATGTTATCTTCGTACAGCATTTTATTTCTCTGTACCTAATAGCATTACCTATGGATGATTCCTTAAGCATCTTCGATCGGGGTTTTCTCGATACACCTTATATCCGGCGCCGGGAACTATTGCCCCTGGCGCTGAAAATTTATATCTGGATTGGGATGGTGATCGGAGGCCTCTCAATTGTTGCCATACTGCTTAAATTACTTAATTACTATCTATTGGTGGACAATGACCCGGAGCCCATGATGATCATCCTACCTCTATGCTTATTACTTTTGGGTGGCATACTTTTTTTTATGATGACATTTCTCCTTTGGATGGAAGTAAAATGGGCTGTACCCTTAAACCTGGCCTTTGGCGTCGTGTAGGGGATTTATTTTCTGCTAGTGCTGGTCGTTTTTTCTAACAAAGGATTTCTCACCTTTGCCCTATTGCATATAGCGATTGAAGTGCCATACTTTATCCTGATCTTTCGCATCAGAAAAAAATGGGCACAATACTATAGCCTTACCGGCAAAGAATTAAAAGCATTAGTAAAAAAGAACCAGCTGCACCAACATGAATAAAACATGATGGTCATGCAGCAGTGGTTAAAATAAATTTATTGCTTTTCTAAAGCCGGCTGTTGCCAGTCGAGCTGCAAAGTATTGCTGGTCCAGGTTCTGATGCGATAACTTAATGCAGGATTTCCTTCCAATGGGGTGCCATACGAAGGAATCATTTTCTCTAACGCGTCCTTCCACTCTCCTTTCATTTTATCAGGGAAGCAACTTTTTAAGAGGTCCAGCATAATAGATACGGCGGTAGAAGCGCCCGGAGAAGCGCCTAATAAGGCAGCAATACTGCCATCTTCAGCAGCTACTACCTCCGTACCAAAACGCAGCGTACCTCCTTTATCGGGATCATTAAAGATCACCTGTACGCGCTGGCCAGCCTCCTGCAATTCCCAATCGTTGCCATTTGCATTCGGATAAAATATCTGCAAAGCGGCGATCCTGTCTTCAAATGATAAACTTAATTGTTCCACCAGGTATTTTTCCAACCCAAAATTTTCGAGTCCTACCCGCATGAGTGGAAGAATATTCCAGTATTTAATAGATTCAAACAAATCCAGGAAAGAGCCTTCTTTCAGAAACTTGGTGGAGAAAGTAGCAAAGGGTCCGAATAAAATGGCTTTTTCGCCGTCAATAATCCGGGTATCCAAATGCGGTACACTCATGGGTGGCGCGCCCACAGAGGCTTGTCCGTATACCTTGGCATGATGCCTGTTCACGATGTCTTCTTTTTTACATACCAGCCATTCGCCGCCAACCGGGAAGCCGCCATACAGCCGTCCTTCCGGAATGCCGGACTTCTGCAACAGCTGCAGCGATCCGCCACCGGCGCCGATGAACACAAAATCGGCCGTTACGTGTGATGTTTCGCGGGTGAGCAGGTTCTTCACCTTTACTTCCCATTTGCCGTCTGCCAGCTGTTCCAGCGCTTCTACCTCAAATTCCAGGTGTAATTTAAAATTATGTTGTTGCTGCAACTGTGCCATCAACGACCGCGTGAGTGCGCCGTAATTCACATCGGTACCAAGTTCCATATGGGTAGCGGCGGTTTTCTCGGTGCGTTCGCGCCCTTCCATTACCAATGGAATCCAGTCCTGCAGTACTTCCGGGTCTTCAGAATATTCCATGCCCTGATACAGCTGATACTGTTGCAAGGCATCAAATCGCTTGCGTAAATACGTGACATCATTATCCCCATGTACAAAACTCATATGCGGCGTGCTCCGGATAAATCCGGCGGGATCGGGCAACTGTCCCTGTTCTACGAGGTAAGACCAAAACTGTTTAGATACTTCAAACTGCTCAATAATATGTATGGCCTTACTGGTATCAATAGTACCGTCTTCTTTTTCCGGCGTATAGTTAAGCTCGCATAGCGCAGAGTGGCCAGTGCCGGCGTTATTCCAGGCATCGGAGCTTTCAGCGGCTACGCGGTCCAGGCGTTCATACACCGCAATAGAACTGTTGGGCGACAAGTGCTTAAACATCGTTGCCAGTGTGGCGCTCATAATACCCGCCCCTATCAATAAAACATCCGTATGTTGCGTTTGCTTTTGCATAATGCTTCCTGTTTGAAGGTGATCCTTCTATAAATTACGCATTCTTAGTAAATGTTCGCGGGTAAGGGGGAAATTTTTTTAAGATGCCTACCGCTACAATCCCAGCATTTGCAACAGTTCATTCCGATAGCTTTTACCAATAGGTATTTCCAACTTATCTAAAAAGAGCAGTTGTCCCTGGATCAAAGAAATCCTGGATTTGTTCACCATAAAAGAGCGGTGTACCCGGATAAAATATTTACCTGCCAGCATTTGTTCTACGGCGGTAAACGACATGGGCAATACAATAAGTCCATTGATGGTAATTAACCGGGTGTGATTACCGCTGGCTTCCGCGTATAGCAGATCCTCATTTTTCAACCTGAATATTTTACCTTCTGTTTTGAAAGATAGAAAACCTTCGTCCGGCAAATTATCTGCCGGCACCGCCGGGCGGTTCATATGCTGTATGCGCTCCAGGGCCCTATCTACCGAAATAATAAACCGCTCCAGGGAAAACGGCTTTACCAGGTAATCACAGGCCGACAAGTCAAATGCGGTAGCCGCATACTCTTTGTAGGCAGTGGTAAAAATGATCTGCGGCCGATTTTTCAGCGTCTTTAAAAATGCGATACCATCTAACACCGGCATATTGATATCCAGAAAAAGTAGTTGGATATCTTTATGCATCATTTCCTTACGGGCATCTAAACTATTTCCGCACTGCCCCGCTATTTCCAGCGCGGGCACTGCATTACAGTAGTTTACAAGAATGCTTCTTGCAATGGGTTCATCATCTACAATCAGGCAGCTGATCTTATTCATTTATTTTGCTTTAAGCCGGAGTTCCACATAATAGTAATTATTTTCGGATTGCCGGGTCAACGAATAGGCGCCCGGGTATAGTAAATCCAGTCTTTTCACGGCATTATCTATTCCCACGCCGGAACCATGGCTGCAGGAAGCATCCGTGCCACAGTTGTTGCCTATCTTAAAAATAATCTCTTCTTCCACTACACTCAAATGCAGGTCTATTCTAATCTTTGGTGTTAATGTATTACGGGAATGTTTAAAAGCATTCTCTACAAACATGATCAACAGGAGTTGTGCAATCTTTATTTGCCCCTTGCCGCTATCCATTTGCACGTGGAGATCCAGCCGATCAGCTATCCGTATTTTCTCCAGCGCTATGTAATTGCGGATATAGGCCAGCTCCTCCTCCAGCGGCACCCATTGTTGCCCGGTTTCATATACTGAATAACGTAACAGGTCGGATAACTGCAACAGTAAATCCGGTATTTTTTCATGATGGGTAAGGGAAAGCCCGTATAAATTATTCAGCGTATTAAACAAAAAATGAGGACTTACCTGTGAGCGTAACAAGGCCAACTCACTTTCCTGCTGCTGTTCCCGGATGCGGCTGGCGTATAATTGCGCGCTCCTGGCAGACCGGCTGATGGCTACAAATCCGCCACCGAACAAAAACAACAATACAAAGCCGGGAATGCCTACAAAAAACATCCGGGCATTTTCACTGTCAACGGTCAAATGCATGAGCCACGCATAAGCAGCTATTCCCAGCGTGGCATAAAAAATGGCGAACACCACATACAACAACGCCATTACCAGCCAGCGATTATGCCGCAACCACCATCTGCCAATCCATCTGCCGGTGTAGGCACAAGCCAGCAACAGCGCGAAACTGAATACCGCTCTGGGTAATAGCGATACCGTAAAGCGACTGGAAAACAAGATGATGGAAAACACCAGCAACAATCCGCCCACAAAAAAAATATGCAGTCCGGCTTCTTGTTCAAATACTCTAGGGAAACGCGTGGTTATTGTTTTCACTTAACTAAGATCCAAAAATTCAGGTAAAGAAACAACCTATCGGGACGAACATATCGCCCACCGTGTTGAAACTGTCCCGGAGGCGGACGAATCAATATCCTGCAATCTGGTTACTCCCGCGTAAACACCATCCCCTGGCCGATTCCCGCGGTTATATTTTTCGGAAGATATAGCTGGTCCCTCGTATCCTCCCATTCATACCATAACAGGCGCTATCCGGCCGGCATAACATCCGACACGCCACCTGAATGATAGATTTGATATATCACCTGAAGTAATCAATATGACAACACAAACAACTTCCCCCATCATTCACACCTCCCATCTCGGTTTTGGCTTTCACAAAAATGAGCCAATGCTGAAAGACTTAAATATCGCTGTAGAAAAAGGCGCTATCTATGGCTTCCTGGGCCCCAATGGTGCGGGGAAAACAACTACCATCCGGCTAATAATGGGGTTACTCCCTCCCACTACCGGCAGTATCTCTCTCTTTGGATCTTCACTTGCCAGTAACCGTATGGCCACACTGACCCGAATTGGCTCGCTGATAGAGCAACCGGCGCTCTATGAACAGCTGTCTGGCTGGGATAACCTGGACATTACGCGGATCATCCGACGCGTGGAGAAAAAAAAGATTAGGGAAGTGCTAGAACTGGTGAGACTCACCCCTGCCGCGCATCGCAAAGTCAAAACGTATTCCATGGGGATGAAGCAACGACTGGGCGTAGCGCTGGCATTACTATCCAACCCTGATCTGCTCATCCTTGATGAACCGGTAAACGGCCTAGATCCTACCGGCATCATTGAAACGAGGGAGCTATTACTTCGTCTTAATAAGGAACTGGGTATCACCATTTTTTTGTCGAGCCATTTACTGGCAGAAATGGAAAAACTGGTGACCCATATCGGCATCCTGCATAAGGGCGCCCTCATATTTCAAGGCACCATGGCGGCGTTGCAGCAAATTAACCACCATGCAAATGTGATCCGGATAAAAACCAATAACAACGCCAAAGCAGATTTTCTCCTGCGTCAGCAGCAATACCTGGTGACCACCGCAGCACAGCAGCTGCTGGAAGTCCCTTATGAAAATAATGAGCAGGTAGCCGGCATTGCGGCTTTACTGGTAAAAGCCGGCATCAGCATTTATCTGCTGGACGTAGCTGTGATGGATCTCGAACACACTTTCATACAGTTCATTGACAAGCATCATTAATAGCAACACTATGCAATTTTATACCGAGATATTAAAAATAAAAAACAACTTCATCCTATGGCTCATCGCCATTGCGGCCTTTCTGGTTCCATTGTTCACCAGCCTTGATTTCGTAACGCATGCCCCGGACATTATCGCCGCGCATGGTGATCCCTGGCCCGTTTTCTGGAGAGAGGCGATCAAAGGATTCACCGTATTTATTGGCCCACTCATTATTGTGATGGTTACCTGCATGTACATGCACATTGAGCACCGGTATTATGCCTGGAAGTACCTGCTGACACTCCCCATACAAAAGCGCACCATTTATTTTAACAAGCTCCTGATGACGCTATTGTTGCTGCTCCTGCTCTATGTGCTTTTTTTGATCTGCTGTTTTATCGATGCCGGCATATTAGGATTAGTATATCCTCAGATGGGCTTCTTTCAATATAAGCCCGACTTTGCGCTGGTGAGTTATACGGTATTCAGAACCCTGATCGCCTTCCTGGGTATACTGGCCATTCATTTCTGGCTAAGTATCCGGATAAAAAATATGTTCATTAATATCGGTATTGGCTTAACGGGTATTTGCATGGCTATTCTGTTGTATCGCCATATGGAGCAAGCAGTGTACTTTCCTTATATCGACGGATTAATCACGGTATTTTATCAGTATCCACAGCAGGGATTCCTGGCCAAAAATGAGATCTATAGTTTATCGCTGTTCTGTGGTGTATCTGTATTGAGTTACCTTGATTTTACCAAACGATTCAACGGGTAAAGCAGTTGTTTAAGAGTGCGATTCTTTTTAAATTTAGTTTATGGAAAAGATAACGCCCACCGATATACGTTACGCCGATCTTGCTGAAAAACGATTCAATAAACGCTTCCTTGGCAAGCCGGACTATATTTATCTCCCTACCTCTACTGCGGAAGTAGTGGCGGCCGTACAGGAAGCCGTAACCCAGCACAAACGAGTAGTGGTGCGTAGTGGCGGCTATTGCCTGGAAGGGTTTGTAGCAGATCCTGCGGTAGAGGTGGTCATTGATATGTCGTTGATGAGAAACGTGGACTACGATACCAGCAAAGCCGCGTTTGTAGCAGAAGCAGGCGCCACCCTCGGTGAAACCAACCGGAAATTATTTTTGGGTTGGGGCGCTGTACTTCCCAGCGGCGAGCATCCTAATATTGGCGTAGGTGGACACGTATTAGGTGGTGCATTTGGTTTTCTCTGCAGAGAATATGGGTTAGCAGCTGACTACCTGTATGCCCTGGAACTTGTGGCGGTAGATGCTTCTGGTAAAGCACATGCGGTGATGGCTACCCGCGAAGAAAATGATCCGCATCGTGAACTCTGGTGGGCGCATACCGGATGCGGCGGTGGTAACTATGGTATTGTTACCCGTTATTGGTTCAGAGCGCCCGGCGTTGACGGTCGTGATCCATACACTGCCATGCCGAAAGCACCTGCCACTATTACCACATTTAGAATAGAATGGGAATGGAAAGATTTCAACGAAGCGGCCTTCCATCAGCTGGCGAATAATTTTGGCATGTGGAGCCTGGAACATAGCCGGCCCAACAGTCCATATACACAGTTGTTCAGCCTTCTTTTCCTGAATCACCGAAACATCGGTAAGCTGGAAATAAAAGGACTCACTACCGCCGGTGACAATGCCCTGCCACAAATAGACGCACACCTGGCCGCTGTTGTGGCACCACTGAGCATACCACATACCCGGCAAATAGAACAAACACCCTGGCTACGCTTTGCCCTCAATCCCTTCCCGGAATTGTTCCAACCAGGTTTCGATAATGCCACCGCAAAAGTGAAAGATGCCTTTCTGCGCAAACCATTTACGGATAGCCAAATCAGTACGGCATATACCTACCTCACCATGGACAAACCCGTGTTCGGTGGATTAGGCATGGCTACCTACGGGGGGAAAGTAAATACCATCCCACCGGATGCCACGGCCTCCGCGCAACGTGATAGTATACTCGACATTGCCTGTAACACCGGATGGGGTGATCCTGGCGGAGAAGCCCCCAGCGTGGAATGGGTAAGGCATTTTTACCAGGAACTGTTTGCCGCTACTGGTGGGGTTCCTGTGCCCAATGAACAAGCCGGCGGCAGTATGATCAACCATCCGGATACTGACCTCGCAGATCCCACATGGAATAAATCCGGCGTGCCCTGGTCTACCCTCTACTACAACGATAACTATCCCCGTTTGCAACAGGTAAAACGCAAATGGGACCCGTTGAATATCTTCCATCATGCACTGTCCATACAGGCAGCGGAGTAAACCATTACGCATGATTTTTTTTTGAGATCAGCGCTTGTTGAAAGTGCTCTGACATTATTGCCATCGATGGCAAACACGCTCCTATAAAAGGGATAGCATCCGATCATTTGTTTTTGTACCTTGCAACCACACGCGTATATCAATTATATAATATAGTACCTCATTTAACCATTTTTATAGATTAGCAGGGATAGGATCATATTTAAGCGACCAGGATTAAACGGAATGAATAATGAAGCAATAAATGAAATCGCACTTTTCCACCAAATTGCCCAGGGGGACGAAATGGCATTTGAAACACTGTTCCATCTCTATGTCCCTAAAATAAAACCGGTCATTACCCGTGTAATACAGGTAGAAGGACCTGAAAAAGATATTATACAGGAGATATTTCTGGGCATATGGCTGGGTAGGGAAAAGCTGACGGAAGTAATGGCGCCGCATAACTGGATCTTCAAAATGGTGTATCACCGTTGTTACAGCTGGTTACAGAAACAGGGTGTACGGAATAAAGCCAGTCAGCGGATCGCTATGGAAAGCGACGACCATTCCAATCTGACAGAGGAAAATATTGCTTTTTCGGAAACCACCTTATTAGTAAAACAGGCGATTCAACAATTACCGCCACAAGCACAAAAAATATATCTGCTCAGCAGAGAAAAAGGATTAAAAATTGCTGCTATTGCAGCTGAACTACAATTGTCAGAGCAAACAGTTAAGAATTCATTGGTTCGTTCCCTCAAATCCATCCGGGAGTTTCTTATTTCCAAAGGGATTATTCTACCGCTCGTCCTCCTGGGATGGGACATTTTATTCTTTTATTAATTTTTTTTAGGGAGATAGGTACTATTTGATTTGTCAGCGTACGTATATAACAGGGGGGTATTCATCCGCCAATTTCCCCCTGCCACGTCAACTAAATCAATAAGACTTAAAATTTCATTGATTGTCCACGAACGAAAGACTCAGATACCTGCTGGAACAGGTTCAGCGCCAACAGGCAACACCAGCTGAATACAAAGAACTGTTACAATTCATCAGCCATGATGATACCGGCGATGTTACGCAACAGCTGGACGCATTCCATGGCATCAACTCCAATACCGCCACCCGTGCGGAGGAATATGACTATGCTTACTGGCAATCGGTAGTAACACAAATACTGAACGCAGATAAATCATTGCCGCTGGCGCCTGTTAAAAAACCAGTGCATTTCCTTCAGCGCTACTGGTGGGCTGCCGCCGCTATGCTGGTGATCACCGCAGGCGCCTGGTACTACCACAGGAGTAACCAACCGGCTCCAACCATAGTAGCTGCTGCTGCTGTTAAAGATGTAGCTCCCGGTGGCAACAGGGCCATGCTTACCCTTTCCGACGGCTCGCAAATACCGTTGGACAGTGCCGGCAACGGCGTATTGGCGCAACAAGGTAATACCCGCATCACCAAATTAAGCAACGGACAACTGGCCTACCAGTCGGCCGGCGCAACAGATAAAGTGTTGTACAATACCATGAGCACTCCGCTGGGCGGACAATACAAACTTATTTTACCGGATGGTACCACCGTATGGCTCAATGCAGGCTCTTCTATCTACTACCCCACCGCCTTTACCGGATCAGAAAGAAAAGTAACCATCACCGGCGAAGCTTATTTTGAAGTGGCGCAAAATGAAAAAATGCCCTTCTTCGTAAAAGCAAATAATACCACGGTAGCCGTACTGGGTACACATTTCAATATTAATGCGTATAAAGACGAAGCCAGCACCAATACTACCTTATTAGAAGGGGCGGTAAAAATCATCACCCCACAACAACAGCAAACACTTAAACCCGGACAACAGGCCAGGGTAACGGCCACGGGCCAGGGAATACAGGTAGTGGATCATGTAGATCTGCTACAGACCATCGCCTGGAAAAACGGTTTCTTCTACTTCAACGATGCAGACGTCCCCACAGTGATGCGACAGCTGGCACGCTGGTATAATGTGGAAGTAAAATATGAAGGCGATATCCCCGAGCGGGCATTTACCGGAGAAATAGGCAGAAACCTCACGTTATCGCAGGTATTAAAAGGACTGGCAAAAACAAGAATCAGGTATAGAATTGAAAATGGTAACAGGATTGTTATTCAACCATAGCAGGGAACAATGAAAGCATAAAGAACAATGAAATCAGGGAGGAATAGCTCCCATATACGCTAAATGAAAGCCGGGGTTTAAGATTGGCGTCCTACCCCGGCTGGAGTTCAATTTCATCAACAAACAAGTCGGTAAACATTATTTATTAATTCAACCAAACATTGCAAAAGTATGCAACTTAAGGCTATTTGTAATTCCGGTACCCGCAAATATTGGAAGTTTGCGGAGCTCTCAACCAAAATTTTGTTAGTGATGAGACTAACTTCTCTCCTGCTACTCGCGGCCACCTTACAAGTAAGTGCCAGCAGCAGCGCGCAAACAGTCACTTATTCCGCGAAATCGGAAAGTCTTCAGAAAGTGCTCAAAGTAATAAAAGAGCAAACAGGTTATGTTTTCTTCTACGATAAAGAAGATCTCAAAAACAGTAACCCGGTATCTGTAGATCTCAAAAATGCTTCGCCGCAAACGGCCATGGAAATGGTGATGGTACAACAACCACTGAGTTTTGAAATTCAGGGGAACACTATCTTCATTACCAAAAACGAAAAACCGGCAACAACACCACCCACCGCACCGCCACCGGTAGCGATTACAGGGAAAATCCTTGATAACACCGGGGTCGCTATTCCCGGCGCTTCCATCGTTGTAAAAGGTACTAAAAAAGGTACGATCTCCACCGCCGATGGCACCTTCGAGCTGAAAGATGTATCGGAAAAAGCGGTGCTGGTGATCAGCAGTCTCGGATATGTGACACAGGAAATTCCTTTAGCAGGAAAAACACAATTCACCGTACAACTTCTTCCCGATGTTAGCGCCCTGCAACAATTTGTAGTAGTGGGTTACGGCGTTCAAAAGAAAGCCAATCTCACTGGCGCCGTTACGTCTATTTCGTCAGAGCAACTAACTAACAGACCTGTCACCAACATCAGCAACGCGTTACAGGGTACAATGCCCGGTGTAACCGTTACCGCCAATGTTACCGGACAACCCGGCTTCGACAACGCCCAGATTCGCATCCGGGGTATCGGTACCTTCAATGATCCCAATCCCATTGTAGTGGTAGATGGCGTCATCACCAACCTGGACAATCTGAATAATATCAACCCCGATGATATTGCGTCGATGTCTGTGTTGAAAGATGCGGCCTCCTCTGCCATATACGGCTCCCGCGCTGCCAATGGCGTATTACTCGTTACGACCAAACAAGGCCGCAAAGGAAAACCACAGGTGAGTTATAATGCCTATGTGGGTAAACAAAACGCCACCAGCTTGCCCGACTACTTACCATCCTGGCAGGCAGCTACGCTGTATAACCAGGCCCTCTTAAATGAAAGCAAGCCAGTACGCTGGACAGGCGATGAAATTCAAAAATTCAAAGATGGCTCTGATCCTTATAAATATCCTAACACCGACTGGCTGGGCCTCTTCTACAAAGGCAGCGGCCTGCAGCAAAACCATTATGTTAGCGTATCCGGCGGCAGTGACAAAACACAATATTCCCTTTCCGTTGGCCTGTTTGATGAAAATGGTATCGTGAAAGAAACCAATGCCAAACGTTATACCAGCCGGTTAAATATCACCACTGAAGTCACCAACCGGATAAAAGTAAATGCGAATATTGCTTTCACCAATTCGGTGACAGGAGAACCCAGCAACCCTTACACCGGTGATTTCCAGCAACTGGTAAGACAAATCAACCGCATCTCTCCTACCATTCCTTATAAATACGCTAACGGTTACTATGGCTATATTGCAGATGGTAGCCCTATGGCGTGGCTGGAAGGAAACAGCGCCAATAACTATAAAAAATATGACCTGATTGGCAACCTGGGCGCCGACTGGGAAATTATAAACGGTCTCCATTTTAAACCGTCAGTGGCTTATGTGATGGGCATCAAGCATAATAAGAAATTCATTGCAGACCAGCAATACTACGATGCCAACGGAAAACCGACGTTCTACCAGGGACCAAACTCCGTTACCGACGAAAACTCTTTTGCCAATGTAGTCACGCAACAGGTATTACTGGAATACATCAAATCCATTCGTAAACACAACTTTAAAATATTAGGCGGTTACTCACAGGAACTTACCAAATTCTCCTTCGATGATGGCTATCGGAAAGGCTTTTTGAATAACCTGCTGACCGATGTAAACCTGGCCTCTACAGACGGACAAAAAACCAGCGGCTATTCTTATGAATTGGCACTCCGTTCTTATTTTGGCCGACTTAACTACGACTTCGACGGTAAATACCTCCTTGAAGCCAACCTTCGTTACGATGGTTCTTCCCGCTTTGCACCAGGCCACAGATGGGGCGCATATCCTTCCTTCTCTGCCGGCTGGAACGTAGACCGCGAAGACTTCTTCCAGTCTGCCAAACCATATGTGTCCTACCTGAAACTAAGGGCTTCCTGGGGACAACTGGGCAACCAGATCATGACAGGGATAGATGATAAAAAATATCCCACCTATCCCTACTATGCTTACATTTTGCAGGTAAATGGCAGCCAGAACTACACCTTTGGCGGAACCGGCGCTACTATCGCCAGTGGTATCTCCCCCATTAATGGTAACAACGAGAACCTGATATGGGAAACTACCAAGGAAACCGGTGTAGGTTTAGATGCAGGCTTCCTCGACGGAAAATTGAACTTTACAGCAGATTATTTCCATAAAACCACCGATGGTATCCTGATGCCAGTGGAAGTAGGCGCCGTATATGGTCTGCAGCCACCTGTACAAAACGCAGGCATTATGTTGAACAAAGGCTGGGAATTCTCCCTTGGCTACAACGATAAGAAAGGCGACTTCAAATACAATGCCTCCATCAATGCGGCCTTTATCAAAAATGAGATCATCAGCCGCAACGGCGCCGGTCCTAAGATAGATGGCTATACCATCCAGAATGCCGGCTATCCCAGATATTCCTTATTCGGATACGAAGCAGATGGCATTTTCCGGTCTGACGATGAAGTACAAAAGGCCCCTTTCCAAAGCAACAGAACTGCCGCCGGTGATATCCGCTACAAGGATAAAGATGGCAATGACACCATCAACACCGCCGACAAAGTATACCTCGGCAGCTACTTCCCGAAAGTAACTTTTGGTATTAACCTCGGAGGTTCGTGGAAAAATTTTGATATGACGATCTTCTTCCAGGGAGCTGCCGGTGTAAAAACATATATCGATGGCGGCAAACTGGGTAGTGTGAGTTCTGCCGCAGGCAGACCTACTTCTGCGCTCCTGGACACCTGGACCAAGGACAATCCCAACGCGTCCCTGCCACGCATCTGGTCTAGCTATAACCAAAATGATCCTGGCAACACACCATCGTCGTTCTGGGTGAGAGACGGCTCTTACCTGCGCCTCAAAAATCTGCAGGTAGGCTATACCTTGCCGGGTAGCCTGGTGAAAAGAATTGGACTCAGCAAAGTACGCTTTTACTATAGCGGACAAAATATTCTCACGTTTGATCACCTGTACAAATGGATAGATCCGGAAGCATCCGTTTCCAGCAGTATTTATTACTACCCACAGGTAAAAGTGCACACACTTGGTGTAAATGTTAGTTTTTAACAAAAAGTACGCAACATCATGAAAAGAAACATTCTTTATATATTACTCGCAGCAGGCCTGACACAATCCGCCTGCCAGAAGGATTTCCTCGATAGAAAGCCATTAGATAGTTATAGCAACTCGTCTTTGTGGACCTCGCAGGCAGATGCATTAGCAGCGCTCAACGGCTGCTTCAAAGATTGGGAGGGCGACTACCACTTACTTTACCTGGATGCGGTGAGCGATAACCTTTACAGCCAATATCCATGGGAAGGTTACACTGATTATGGCAGTGGTACCGTTACACCTTCCAATACCACCGTTTTTACCCGCTGGGATTATACCAGTGTGCAGAAATGTAACTGGTTCCTGGAAAACATCGATAAAACACCCATGGACGCCGCATTAAAAGAGCGGTACAAAGGGGAAGCCCGCTTTATAAGAGCCTACCAGTATTTCATCATGACGCAATTGTATGGGGACGTACCTTTCGTTAAAAACACGGTGACGACAGAAGTAGCCAACAGCATCTCAAGAACACCGGCAGCGGATATACGTAAATTCATCAAAGACGAACTGGCCGCTATCGCCGGCTCTCTGCCGGTGAGCTACACCGGTAGTGAAGTAGGCCATATTACACAAGGCGCCGCCCTCTCCCTCAAAGCAAGGGTAGAATTATTCGATAAAAATTACGCCGACTGTATCGCTGATTGTAAAAAAGTAATGGGATTAGGCTATGAACTGTTCCCCAGTTATCAGGACCTGTTCCGCATTCAAAATGAAAACAACAAGGAAGTGATTCTCGACGTACAATACAAAGAGAATGATTATTCCAACGCCGACCTTGGCATTATGCCGTCGTCCGGCTTTGGGGGCTGGGGCTCACTCGATCCTACCCAGGCGCTGGTAGATGCGTATGAAACCAAAACCGGGAAAACCATTGATGACGCGAGTTCCGGCTATAACGATAAAGATCCCTATAATAACAGAGATCCCCGCTTAACAGCTACCATCGTTTGTCCGGGCCAGTTATACGAAGGCGCTTATTACAACTCAATTGAAAAGTCCTCCGGCGATTATTACAACGGTGATAACAATTCCAAAACAGGATACATTCCGAAGAAATTCACGTCTCACCTCTCCGACTTTTCTGACATGTGGAACACCGGGCTGAATATGATTGTGATCCGTTATGCAGAAGTATTGCTGACCTATGCAGAAGCCCAAATTGAATCCGGCATCATCGATAATTCTGTATACGATGCACTGAACGCTGTGAGAACCCGTGCAGGAATGCCGGTGGTAGACAGAACCGTGTACAACACTGTAGACAAAATGCGTACACTGGTAAGACGGGAACGCAGAGTGGAACTGGCATTGGAAGGATTGCGCTGGTTTGATGTACAACGCTGGAAAATTGGTAGTGCGGTAAGATCCGGTACCGTATATGGTACTCAATTAGGTACTGTAGATCCTGCCAATGGTAAACTGACGCTTTCCGGCGACCATGTAAAAGTAGAAACACGTACTTTCCAGGATAACCGGGATTATCTGTGGCCGGTACCACAAAAGGAAAGAGATATCAATAAAAACCTGACGCAAAACGCAGGCTACTAGTTCTTATCATGCACATTGAAAAATCCCGCGAATTGAAAAATGAGCGGGATTTTTTTATCTTAAAACCAAAAATGGATGTCGTTGTTAAAATTCCGCGGACTTATTACACTATTGCTGCTATCTGTATCTCTACCACCTCATCTGGCTGCTCAAAGCAGAACCGTTTTAAATTTCAACACCAGCTGGGCCTTTCACAGAGGCGAAGCAGCCGGTGCTGATCAAGTAAAATACAACGACAATGACTGGTCTGCCATCAGCATACCGCATGTGATGCGCATTGAAAAAAAGCACAACGGCGGCAACCAGGTTTACCAGGGTGTAGGCTGGTACAGAAGATATTTCCGTGTACCGGCGGCGTATCATGATAAGCGCATCACGCTTTGTTTTGACGGCGTGCAAACCACGGCGGAAGTATATATAAACGGTCGGCGAATCGCCACTCATACCGGTGGTTACATGGGATTTGTAGTGGATATCAGCCCGTATATAATTTTGGGAGAAGACAATGTCCTCGCAGTACGTGTCACCAATACGGATAACGCACAGATCCCTCCGGGAAAGCCACAGGCAAACTTAGACTTCAACTATTTTGGCGGCATCTACAGAAATGTGACCCTGCTGGTTACCGAAAAGATATTCATCTCCCATCCGCTGGAAGCCAACAAAGTAGCCGGTGGCGGCGTATTTATCACCTATCCGGCCTCTAACAACAATACCGCGTCTGCACATATTAAAACCAACCTTGTAAACGCCAGCGGCAAGCCGGCGAATGTGCAACTAAAAACAACGCTGATAGACAGCAACGGTATCGCCGTAGCTACCGCCGGTAGTCAGCAACGCCTGAATGGCCACACGGATACCGATATAGAGCAATCTCTCACCATACTTTATCCGCAGCTATGGCATCCGGATCATCCTTATTTGTATCGCCTGGTATCGGTGGTGTACAATAACCAGGTACGGGTAGATAGCCTTATCACTACTACGGGTATACGAAATATTGCCTTCCGGCCGGACGGATTTTATATCAATGGGGAAAAGCTGTATCTGCGTGGCGCCAACCGGCACCAGGCCTACGAATACATTGGCGATGCCGCACCGGATAATATGCAGTACATGGATGCCCTCCAGCTGAAAAAAGGAGGATTCAACGCTGTACGGGCAGCGCACTATCCACAGTCGCCCGCCTTCCTGGATGCCTGCGATAAAACAGGTTTGCTTGTCATTGAATGCGAACCGGGATGGCAGTTCTTTTCCAAAGATTCACTTTTCATCGCCAATACCTACCGCGATATCAGAGAAATGATCCGCCGCGATCGCAACCACCCCGCTGTTTTTCTCTGGGAAACGTCTCTCAACGAATCCCCTACGCCAGCCTCCTGGATGCAACAGGCAGTACAAACGGCACGGGAGGAAATGCCCGGCCAGCAACTATTTGTAGCCGATGATTATAATTCCCGCAGCAAAGATCATTACAATGTTTCTTATAAAGTAGTAAACGAAGATGGCACCGATCCAATGCCTTCCCGTCCTTTCCTCACCCGCGAATGGGGCGACAGCTGGATGGCAGATGCGGAGAAAGAAAATGGACTGCGTGCCAGCAGAATCTATACAGAAAAGGGATTGATCCATCAATGTATATTCAGGCAAAACGCTTTGAATGGAGAAACCTCCGAAGAACTGGGCGGCTACTGGGATCACGGCGGACTGGATGCTAATCCAAGAATAGGTGGCTACTTTGTATGGAGCTACAACGACTATACCCGTGGCTCTGATGCTGTCACCGCTTTCAGCGGCGTAGTAGATCTTGACCGGTATGAGAAATTCGGCTACTACCAGCTGCAGGCCATGCAGGATGCCCGTAATCCGGCCTATGGTCCCATGGTATACGTTGGCAGCTATAACAACCAACCGGATCTGGACAGCAACATCATGGTATTTTCCAATTGCGACGCTGTACAGCTTTACCGGAACGATCAGCTATGCGGTGAAATCACCCGGGCACAAAATGCGGCCACCGCTCCTTTTGTAGCTGCTAAAGGCGGCAGTCCCTACTTCACCTTCCATACCGGAAAATATGAAGCTGGCACCCTGAAGGCAGTAGGTATATTGAACGGCAAACCTGTTTGCACGCATACCGTGAGAACACCCGATCGCTGGCCTCATCACCTCGAAATTGAAATACCCGCCAACCATACTGCACCACTTGCGGATGGTTCGTCCATCACGCCATTCTATGTGAAGGTATGTGACAAGAATGGAACACTGATTTCCAACAGCAAACCTGGTCAGGATTTTTTCATGCGGGTACGTGTATCCGGAGAAGGAACCCTGATTGGAGGCCAGATGTCTCAACCTAATATTTCCCTCCTGCATACAGAGGGTGGTATCGCCTATGGCCTGATCCAGCATACCACCATACCGGGCGAGATTAATATCAGCGCCACCGTCCTGGATAAAGGTACTGGCCACCTAACATTTAAAACCAGCGCCTCTTCCGCGAAGTATGTACCCGATGGTACCCACCACCCATGGTCACCTGAAAATAAAACAGCGCCGTGGGAGAAGTCTATAGATGATACCAACACACTGCCGCTGATCGACCTGACCGACGTAACTGTTTCGGTGCAACCCACACCCGGAAAGGAAAACCCACTGCGGATGACTGACGACAACACCACCACCAAATGGACCGCAGATGCAGCCCAGTTACCCATGAGCATTACACTGGAGCTGAAGAAAACATATGCGTTAACGGGTAGTCGTATCGTATGGGGGAAAGACAGCGACTGGTATACCTACAGCATTTCGGTATCGGCCAATGGCAGCGACTGGGTGGAAGTGAAAAGCCCTCAACGGGTATCCGGACAGGATTACAAAGTAGTATCCCTGCAAGCGTCTGCCGCCAGGTATGTACGCTATCTGATTAGCAGCATCCAACCGGAAAGCAGCAGAATAGCGGTCAAAGAAATTCAGTTGTTTGGGAAAGCAAAAAGCTAAAAGCAGAAAGCAAAAAGCTATTGTCGCGAATGATCTTTTCAAATATTATAACGCTATAATCATTCGCGACAATAGCTTTTTGCTTTCTGCTTTTAGCTTTTTGCTTTTACAACACCCCTTTCCTCAGCTGCTCTACCGCATAATTGGCCGCTCTGGCTGTTAACGACATATAAAGAATAGAAGGACTCTGATTACCGGTGCTGGTCATACAAGCACCGTCTGTCACAAAAACATTCTTACAATGGTGCAGCTGATTCCATTCATTCAGCAATGACGTGGCAGGATCTTTTCCCATGCGCACACCGCCCATTTCATGTATATCTAATCCCGGTGGCTGATGGTTATCGGTTACCACAATATTTTTTGCGCCGGCCGCTTCCAGCATAGCTTTTCCCTGTTCCTGAAAATCCTTTACCATCCGGTCGTCATTATCATCGTAGTCGACAGCAGTGATCAGCAAAGGAATGCCCCACTGGTCCGTTTTGTCTTTGCTCAACCTGACATGATTACTTTCTTTGGGAATGGTTTCTCCCTGCATATACATGTAAGCGCCCCACTTCCCCGGCCTGCTGATGGCTTCTTTAAATTCAGCTCCTAAAGCAACCGGTATATTTTTATCGTTTAGCCGTTCCCGATAGGCGCCACCAAATATCACATAACCACCTACAAAATCAGTGTCTTTTTCATATACATTCCGGAAGTTGGGAATAATACATTCCGCCGGTTTGGATACTTTGTAATATTTATCTTCAAAACCCTCCAACTCCCCACTCATACCGGATCTGTAGTTATGGAAACAGATATATTTCCCTAACAGTCCGTTATCATTTCCCAAACCATTGGGAAACCGTTGGGAAGTAGAGTTCAGCAAAACCAGATTGGTATTTAAGGCAGACGCATTGAGGAAAATAATTTTCGCATAAAAAGTCATCAACTCTTTCGTGTTGGTATCAATTACTTTTACGCCGGTGGCCTTGCCGGAAGCTTCATCGTAAATAATGGAATGTACCACAGAAAAGGGCCGGATGGTGAGGTTGCCGGTTTTCTCCGCCCAGGGAAGCGTGGAGGCATTGGAGCTAAAGTAGCCACCAAACGGGCATCCCCGCATACAAAGATTACGACTCAGGCATTGCCGGTGCTGTTCTTTCGGAATACCCCGCGACTCCGTTACCTGCGCCCACCTGCCGGATACATAGTGGCGGTTGAATTGATGGGCCACTACTTCCTTTATATGCTGCTCCACACAATTCAATTCAAAGGCCGGCAGAAATTCTCCGTCCGGCATAGTAGCTATACCTTCTTTATTGCCACAAACGCCGATAAACTTTTCAACATGACTATACCACGGAGCAATGTCGTGATAGCCGATAGGCCACTCAATACCGTAACCGTACCGATGTGGCGCGGTAAAATCCATCTCGCTCCAGCGGGCGCATGCACGGCCCCATATGAGCGACTTTCCACCCACCTGATAGCCCCGTATCCATTCAAAAGGTTTTTCCTGGATGTAGGGATGATCCGCATCTTTCACAAAGAAATGTGCCGTGCTGGCGTCATATCCCGCAGCTCTGCTGATATAGGGGTTTTCGTCCAACACCTTTTTCGGTAGCGCTCCGCGGTATTTGAAGTCCCATACCGGCGTGGTAGCGGTGGGATAATCTTTTATATGCTCCACATTTCTGCCCCGCTCCAGCACCAGTGTTTTCAATCCTTTTTCGCATAGTTCTTTTGCAGCCCAGCCCCCGCTGATGCCACTGCCAATTACAATGGCATCAAAGTGTTTGGAAAGATCCTGATCAGCTGCCATACGTGAAATTTTATGTTGTCATTTTACCCTGTTCAGATGCTATTTTGCAGGGCCGTTTAACCACAAATCAACCGGTTTGGCTACGGATGGTGTAAAGGGCAAGGTGATTTTTTTACCTTCTCCCGCTGCCGCGTAAGCAGCATAGATAATCTCCAATACTACCCGTCCGTCTTTGCCCGTCACCAGTGGTGTTTTATCATTTTTCACACAGTCGATAAAGTGTTTTAACTCCTGCGGATAGCCCTGGTTAAAAGCTTCTTCAAACATGCAGAAACTCCAGCCCACCGTCGTATCTGTTTTTTCCATCGCGTAACCGTAGCCGCTTCTGCTGTAAGCCAGTATGGAATTACCGGTAAATAAGTCAGCATAGACGACCCCGTTAGTGCCGTGAATTTCACTGCGGTCGTCCATTCCTCCATGTTTTGCCCAGGAGTTTTCCACCACACCAGTCACACCGTTTTCAAATTCAATGATGATAATCGAATTGTCTTCCCCCCTGGTTCGTCCTTTATGCAATACGGTATTCATGGAAGCGGTGACACTCAGTGCACGGCTGTTTTTCAGTATCCAGCGGAACCAGGCGATCCCATGGCATCCCATATCCATCAATACGCCACCACCGGATTGATTTACATCATAGAACCAATCCGAATGTGGGCCTGAATGCTTTTCTGATTGTTTCAGCATATAGATGTCGCCAACGGCGCCTTCTTCCACCATCTGCCGCGCACGCTCGTATTTGGGTGCAAAGCAAAGTTCCTCTGCGTACATCAGTTTCACCCCGGCTTTGTCGCAGGCGGCTATCATTTCATCTGCTTCTTCCAGTGTTACGGCCAGCGGTTTTTCGATAATGATATGCTTGCCCGCTGCCGCCGCTTTTAACGTGGCTTCGCAATGCAGGAAGTTCGGCAAACAAATATCCACTACGTCTATATCTGTGTTTTGTAATAAGTCGTCAATGGAAGAAAAGTATTGCGCGATATGATGCTTATCTGCAAAGGCTTTCGCTTTGTCTGCATGTCGCGCATACACCGCTACTATCTCAGCTTCCGGCACAAACCGTATATAACTTTCCAAATGAATGTCAGCAATAAATCCTGCTCCCAGTATGGCTACTTTTACCCGTGTCATTGGCTTTAAAAGATTCGTTAAAAAATATTATCGTAAGCTAATAGCTAACTGCTAAAAGCTTACGATAATATACAACTTATACTTTTACTATTTTGCCATTTCATACATCCTGACATAATCCACCTGCATGGCCGCGGGGAACACGGATTCATCCAAACCTTCTTTTCCGCCCCAGTTACCACCAACAGCTACATTCAGCAGCAAATAAAATCGCTTATCGAATGGCCAGCCTTCATGGCCTTTGTGTTCATTGGCTACCTGGTAATATACTTTATTATCCAGCAGGAAGGTGATGTGATCAGGTGTCCACTCTACACCATATAGATGAAACTGATCATAAGGATGTGCAATAAAAACACCTTTGGTTTTCTGGGTGCCGATAACATGATTATAGGTTTTGCTATGCAAACTTCCAAACATGCTGTCTTTCATATAACCTACGTGTTCCATCACATCAATTTCGCCACTTTCCGGCCAGCCGCCGTAGGCATCGTCGGTAGACAACATCCAGATAGCAGGCCATAGCCCTCTGCCTTTAGGCAGTTTGGCTTTTACCTCCAGCTTGCCGTATTTCCAGTCGCCCTTGTTTTTAGTCACCATCCTGGCGGAAGTATATTTATTCTTTCCGGTACCCGCGTTTCTGGCGGTAATAAACAGCAAGCCATTTTGCACCTTCGCGTTATTGGTATCAGCAGCGGTATACAGCTGCAGCTCATTATTCCCCCAGCCTGACCGGCCTGTCTGATATCCCCACTTAGTGCTGTCCGGGACGCCTTTGTAGTTAAACTCATCACTCCAGACCAGCTTCCACTTCTTGTGGCGCTGAATGGACTGTGCCTGCACCATAGTGGTATACCCACAGATGGTCAGCAGCAAAAACAGCGCATAGTTTTTTTTCTTCATGTTCATGATTTCGGTGATAGTAACAATCGTTCCTGCAATAAATTTAATCTTTCAACTTTGGATTGATATCCTCCTGCGCCTGCGGAATGGGGATGTATTCGCTTTTCCCTTTCACAAATCCGGGAAGCACGGTGGCCGCCTGATCTGTTCTCAGCAAATCATTAAATCTTTCGCCCCACCATTCGCAGATCAATTCTGCATGCCGTTCATCCATCAGCTGTTGCAGGGTTACGCTGGAAATAGGGTCCAGCTTTACGCGTTTCCTTACTTCATTCACCTGGGCATCACCACTTTGTCCTTTACGGATTTTAGCTTCTGCATTCATCAATAGTACTTCAGCATAGCGCATGATCCGGACATTATTATTGGCGCCGTAAAAATCAACTCTGCCGGGTGTCATTTGTGAAGTAGGGAAATAGGCTTTTCCATTGAAATACTTTTTGCGGGAGGCATTCCCTGAGATAGTATCACCAGCAGGTGTTACCTTATAGGTTCCCGGAGCGCCATTGATACCGCAGTATTCAATAGCTGTTTTTAAACGTACACTATCGTTACGTGATTTCAGGAAATCAAACGCTTTTTGTGTAGGTACCATCCAGCCCGGACCGGAGATCACGGGACTATAGGTATTTTCAGGCGCCTGGAACAGGTAGAAGTTAGCCCATGTTTCATTAGCACCGCCGCCGGTAACGATATCGCCGCTGCTTTGTCCGAAGTCGGAGTATTGCAGTTCAAGAATCGCCTCATTACACAACTTACCCGGCTTCTTAAATAACTGGTAGTAATCACCAAACAGGGAGAACTGATGGCTATTCACAATCTGGTTAGTACAATCCAGCACAACGTCCCAGTAAGGGCTACCGCTGTTATTACCTGCCAGGTCCATGGCGGCTTTTGCTTTCAGCATCAGTGCGGTGTATTTTGTTACGCCACCTACATGTACAGCTGCATTGGGTCTGGCATCTTCCAGGTTGCCAATGCAGTAATCCATTTCAGCCATGACATACTTGTTCACGTCTTCAATACTGCTTTTGCCAACGCCACCCAGGGTCGCAGCATCATTACTTTCGATACCAAGGATGGGGGTTGCGCCATAGGTTCTGCCAATCCAGAACTGCGCCATGGCCCTGTAGAAGCGTACTTCCGCCTGATACCTTGCCATCAGTTTGGTATTCTCGGCATCACCGGCAGGAATATTTTTAGCGAATTCATTCAATTCTGCCAGCGCACTATTCGCGTTTAATACCACCGCATACATACTGATCCACATGTCGTTGATGCCCCAGTAACTTTTTACGGTTACATCCGTCTGGAAGTTATGGATGGCTATTTGTCCGGCGTCGTCATTGCCTGTTTCAACATCATCACTGCGTACAGCGCGCATGGCCACGCTGATCCATTTCGCAAAAGTACCGCTGGCAGCCGTTCTGTATACACCCGATACCGGCTGATACATCAGCGACAAATCCTTATAATTGACGGTAGTAATGGGCGCTTTGTTCTCCTGCGGACGGTCCAGAAACTTGGAACAACCGGTAGATAACAGTATGATGATGAGTAAGATGGATATATAACTTCTCATATTTTCTTTTTTAAAATTTTCTAGCACGATAGATAGATGATAAACATTTTCGTATAGCCGGTAACGAAAGCCTTCTTAGAAAGTAGCTCTTACGCCTAAGCTATAGGTAGAAGATACCGGGTACACATTGGAGTCATAACCGGAAACGCCCTGATAGCTGCTAATTTCTGGCGTGAAGCCATTGTATTTGGTAAACATAAAAGGTCTGTCGGCCGTAGCAAATATTCTCATGGCTATTGGAGATTGCTTACCTATATCAAAATTATATCCCAGTTGAATGTTCTGAATACGCAGATAGGCGCCGCTTTCTACAAAGAAGGAGTTGCTTACTTTAAACCAGCCTTGTCCCAGTGCATAGGCAGAAGGGTAGGCATTCGTAGAGCCGGGGCCAGTCCAGAGACCGCTGGCAAATTTTTCATCGAGGTTCAGTGAAGAAGATGCTTTGTAAAGCCGGCCCCTGTTCAGGTTAAATATTTTGTTACCGGATACCCCCTGGAAGGCAACGCTGAAATCAAACTTTTTATACGTGAGACCAATATTGATACCGTAGGTAACTTTTGGCAAATAGCTTCCCATATTTACACGGTCTTTATTATCCAGCACGCCATCGCCGTTCTGGTCTTTATATTTAGGGAAACCAGGAAGGATAGGTGAAGTGGCCGTTTGATTATAACTTTTGGCGATTGGATCATTATCTATCTCCTGTTGGGTTTGATAAACGCCGATGAATTCATAGCCGTAGAAATAGTTGATCGGTTGCCCTACCACTATACGATTTGGAAACTCTGCAGTCCACTCAGGAAAACCTCCGGTGGAACTGGGGAGAGGGCCCAGGCTGGTCACCTTATTTTTTAAGGTAGACATATTAGCGCCAATAGAATACCCCACATTACCAATTTTATCGCTCCAGTTCAGTACGACGTCCCAACCGCTGTTCACCATATCGGCCCAGTTACCATAAATAGTGTTGTAGGTAAAAGGAACACCCTTGTAAAAAGCAGCCCCGGTGGTTTTTCTGTTGTAGTAGTCAACAGAACCTTTTAATCTTGCATTGAGCAATTCAAAATCAACACCTCCATCCCACTCTGTCACTACTTCCCAGGAGATGTCCTGGAATAAACGATTCACGGTATATCCCGGCACATAAGTTCCATTGGCCCCGGCAGTGCTACCAAAAATGGCGGAGTTGCCGTTACCGGTTTGCACAATGGCGTAGCCGGCATTAGGATTTACCCCATCATTTCCAAGACGGCCCCAGCTACCCCTGATTTTTAAGAAGTCAAACAAATGCTGATGTTGCATAAACGCCTCTCTGCTGATCACCCATCCTAAACCTACTGAAGGGAAATAGCCCCATTTGGTCTGGTATTTAGAACTACCATCTGCACGGAAGGTGGCGGTCAACAGGTATTTATTGTCGAAGTCATAAGTACCGCGCGTAAAATAGGAAATACCAGCATTACGGGTACCGTCTTCACCGTAGGTAGAATTGGTGGCACTCGGGTTGGCATACCAGGCTTCCTCCAGATTAGGTACATTATCAGCTTCTGCACGCGTTTGGCGCCAGCGTTCTTCCCTGGTAGATTGTCCCAGGAGTAAGCTCCAGTGGTGACGTCCTTTGCCGTCTTTATAGGTCAGCAAATTATCGAGGATGTAATTGGTCGTCCGTTCCTGGATAGACTTCAGATGCGAAGCAGTTTTGCCTGCAGCAGGGCCCAGGTTCTGTTCCGGACTGTAGTTGGTTTCCAGCAACGATCCGTAGATCTGGCTTAACTGAGACCGGAAAGTGATTTTATTCTGCCAAAATCCTGCTTCGGCATACAAGGTTGGCAAAATCTGAAATCCTTTTGACCGGTCGTAATGATAATAAGCAGTAGCCAGGGGATTCTTATCATCCGACCTGCCGATCACAGATGGCGCTGCGAATTTTACCGGGTAAGCATTTACGTTGGTACTGTCGTACGCCGGGAATAAAGGAGAAGCCGTGTAGGCATTCAGGAATGCGGAGTTATCAGGACTGAAAGTAGTGGAATTATTAAAGATAGCAGTAATACCCACCTTCAGCCAGCTAAATGCATGCGCTTCCAGTTGCAACCGGCCGTTATAGCGTTTAAAATTATTCAGGGCATTCAGAATACCATTCTGGTAAGTATAGTTCAGCCCCATAGAATAAGTGATTTTATCACTTCCACCCGTAACATCAATGCCATGATTGGTGATCAGCGCACTTTTTCTGAGGATCACATCGTACCAGTCGGTGCTGGTAGTGGGATCATAACCGGTACCACCATATTTCTGGGATGACAACAACGCGGTACCACTATCTGCCACAGATCCCCGTTGCAGTGAAAATGACGTATACTGTTTCCCGTTAGCCATCTTCAATACATTTGTGGGCTTCTGCATACCTACATACCCGGTATAGGTGACCCGGGTTTTCATGTTAAGTTTTCCTTTCCTGGTGGTAATCAGCACCACACCATTGGCGGCGCGCACACCATAGATAGCGGCGGCAGACGCATCCTTTAACACGGACATATCCGCAATATCGCCGGGGTTCAGGAAATTAATATCCGTCACGAACATTCCATCCACCACATACAGGGGGTTCTCATTATTAAAGGAGCCTACTCCCCTCACACGGACGTTGGGGACACTACCCGGTGCCCCGCTGGTTACCACCTGCACACCAGGCACACTTCCCTGTAGCGCTTCCATAGCGGTAGCCGTAGTACGTTTCATCATATTGTCGGTATTCACCGTAGTAACGGGAGCGGTCAGGTCCGCTTTCTTTTGGGTACCATACCCTACTACCACTACTTCATCCAGTCCGGTACGGGTAGGCTCCAGTTGTACATTCACCACATTACCAGTGATGGCTACTACCCGCCTGGCAAATCCTATGGCGGATACCGCCAGTGAATCGGCACCAGGCGATACCGCCAGGCTAAAACCACCCACCTCGTTGGTTATCGTACCATTTGCAGTACCCTTTACCCCAACCGAGGCGCCAATAACAGGCAGGTTCTTGTCATCGGTTACCGTACCTTTCACGACTTTATTTTGAGCGCTGGCGGTAAACCGGATGATCATGGAAAGAAAAAGGGGGATAATAATACAGGTATACTTTTTTTTCATACGCAAAATTTAGTTTTGGTCGTTCCTTAATAGTGAATCGTGGATAAAACAAATGTAGGATAGCTGTTAGGAAAATGTTAGGAAACCACCACTTCATTACTACGTCATATAGCGTAATTCTCCGTTTTTATAGTACTTCCGGCTACTACAGGACTACTACATCAGCCCGTCCACATTACTTTATGGAAAAGGCATCTCTGTAAATCCCTTTTTTGTGGGTACTACTTCTTTATGGCAAGGATATAGCGCAGGTACAACATGCACCTATTGGAGAGGATGGAAAAATGTACGTGGGTGGATAGGATGAGGTAAAAGGACTTTCTTTGAGGTTGACGAGCACTTCTTTGATTAGCGTCGCTCCAGCAGGTCCCATAAGTTACCATAGAGGTCTTCAAAAATTTGAAAATCCCCTTTTTACGGGATGCAGGGACAGTGAATTATGGCGTACTTTAATAGTACAGGCATTTGCCTGCCCACCTCAAATTTAAAGCTATGAAAAAGAAAATGCAATTGCAGAAACTTGTTTTGAGCAAAAAAATTGTTGCGCGATTGAGCAAGCTATCCACCAGCAACGGAGCGGGTTACCTGATTACAGATCCAACTACAGAAAATCCTTGTGATCCCGTACACAGTATGCTACTTTGCAGTCGCAGAACTTGCTAACAAAAAACTATTTTCCGGGGTGATACAAGGTATACCCCGGAAATTTTCTGGCCGCTATGCCTTCCACCAGTTGTAATAATTGTGTTCATGGTCCACTTCAAATCCTGTTTTGGGATACAGCTGATTACCGATGGTATTTGTTTTTTCGGTTTCCAGTAACAGGCCACAGGCATTGGTTTCCTCGCACCAGGCTTTACAGCGGTCAATAATCATTACGGAAAGACCTTGTCCTCTGTAATTTGGGTCAACAAACAAATCGCTCAATAACCACTGACGCTCAAGCTTTTTGTAATGAAACAGTGAGTAGAGCTGGGCAAATCCTACCGCTTTGCCATCTACCAGCGCTAAAAAGGTATCTGATTCCCCTTTACTGATTCTTTCCTGTAAAAAGTTTTTCCCTTTTTCGAGATCTGAAGGCTGCCGGTAAAAAATGCGGTAATGGTTGAATAATTCCGCGAATTCATCAAGATGTTCGATTCCTGCTTTGACAATTTGTACCATCGCTTATCATTTAGTGTTTGAGTTCCCGTCATTGTACCTTTGTCGATTCATCCCAGTAGTAACTATCGGGCGTAGGCCGCTGGCCGAATATAGCGGTGCCTACCCGCACTATAGTAGCGCCTTCTTCTATGGCCGTTTCCAGGTCGCCGCTCATGCCCATAGACAATTCCGCCATCGCTACACGGGGAATAGCTACAGCGCTGATCTGTTGTTGTAATGATTTCAGGAGATGAAAACAGGCACGCACCTTTTCCGTTTCAGCGCTCAGCAACCCAATGGTCATTAGCCCTTTTATATGCAGCGTATCCAGGCGGGACACCCGCTCTACCAGTTCCATGGCGCCTTCCGGCGATACGCCGAATTTGCTTTCTTCGCCGGAGGTATTTACCTGTATCAACACATCCATCTGCTTGTTCTCCAATAGCAGCCGCTGATGCAGTTTTTCCGCCAGGTCCAGGCGGTCCATCGACTGGATACAGGTCACCTCATATTTCAGCAGGTCTTTAATTTTGTTGGTTTGCAGGTGACCGATGAAATGATTTTCATGTGGCACTGCTTTCAACGCATCATATTTTTCCTTCAGCTCCTGCACTTTGTTTTCTGCAATCAACGTATATCCTGCCTCCAGTGCCACTTTGATACGCTCCGCCGGCACCGTTTTAGTCGCTAACAACAGTTTTACGCTGTTGCTGCTCCTTCCGCTGTTGCTACAGGCTTGTGCTATGCTGTTATTAATTTTCCGGAGATGTTGCCGGATGTCTTCACTCATAGGTTCACATTTTTTGTCGTTGACTCCAGGTGAGCAATCAGGTTAGTTTTCACTTGTGTGAGCACATCATCTTTGGCTTCCGCAAAAGAGACATTCATTTTACGCTGTACCTGCCGCATATGTTCCGGGAAACGGGCTAACAGGGTATCGTAGTAATCATTTAGCACTTCGTCAGCCGGCATTTCAAATGAGAGGTTGAGTTGAAAACGCCGGAGCAGGGCATGGTCTATAATATGCACATGGTTGGTAGCACCGATCAGCAGGGCTTTTTCCGGGAAATAATCAATCAGCTGAATAAGTGTATTAACGAGGCGTCTCATCTCTCCTACGTCCTGCTGATCATCGTCGCGGGCTTTGCCGATCTGGTCAAACTCATCTAGAAACAATACCGCTTTTTCGCGGGCCGCCTTATCGAATACCGCTTTAATATTCTGAGATGTTTCCCCAATGCGGGCACAGATGATATTACTGAGGTTTAATATAAACAGCGGCTTTCCCAGCGCATTGGCAATAGCTTTGGCAGTGGTGGTTTTACCACAGCCAGAGGCGCCGTGCAGCATGATCTTATTATTAACCGGCAATCCGTACTGCTGTAATTCCTGTACGTAATAATGTTCCTTGATCAGTTGCTCAATCGCTTTTCTTTTTTCGTCCGGCAGAAAAATATCCTCCAGTTGCGTTGTTTCCTTATCTGCAATAATGAGATCGTAAATGTGCATAGTGACTACAGTCCTTTTTTTGATGAACATATAATGCGGGTAGCATTATCACCCCACAAATGTACGGGATCACTGGATGATGCAGGTGGTCCCATTTTTATAAAATAGGTAGTCCAGCTAAAAAGGCGCAATTCCTTTACATGATGCTACCCCTCATCCAAACTAAATAACTATTTTAGTTCCATGAAACATTTTATTGTTTGTAACAACTGTGGCGCCAGGGTTTCTGGTTTATTGGAGGAGCTGGTAGCACTGGATTTTATCGGAAAAATGGATGGCGAATTACTGTTGTCAGCAGGGCAATATGGCATTGATGAAAACGGTGATTACTATATCTGTACGTCGGACAAACATCACTTGTCTTATCATCCTGATGGGAACAGAATGACAGGCTGTTGTGGCCCTTCCCCTGATGGGTTACCTAACCTCGTATGCATTTGTAAATCAGAGACCGGCAGGGAAGTAACAGATTGCTGGACGGCGCACTACATCATACTATACAAGAAAGGAGTAACACTAAAGGAAGATAGCACCGGGCTATTAGCCGAGGTATTAGCCCTACCTATATCCGAAGAAATTAAATATCAATATGAGATCTTAATCCAGTATGGCGATACGGCATCCCTTCTAAAGGAACTCAGAAAATGAGCAATACGGGCATTTGCCCTTAGTGAAAACGACCCGCTTTAAAACATAAAATAAATATATAATATATATAAAAGGCCCATCCGTAAAGGATTTCCATCCCTTCCCCTTCACCCGGGCCAAATTATATAAACTTTCTCCTGAATTGTATAACGCTCCATGGGATGTATATCGGAGCTTTGCCACGGCACAAATCCGATATTATGCTAAGTAGCTATAAGATATTCATCAAAGGAATGGTATGCGACAGATGCATCCTTACGGTCAAAGATGCCCTGCATGAGCTGCAAATACCCGTCACTGGCGTTACTCTTGGGGAATTCACCACAGTGTCTGCCTTATCGGGGCCGGACCTGCAGGCCGTTGGGGAAAAGCTGCAACCGCTGGGATTCACCTTGTTAGAAGATAAGAAAACGAAATTGGTGAGAGATATTAAAGCCCTGGTGGAGAAAGTGTATTCCGGTTCCTACGACTTCCCGGAGAGCTTCCGTTTCTCGCAGCTATCGGCAACCAGCTTGCGGAAAGACTATGATTTGATCAGCAATACCTTTTCTGAGCTGGAAGGCATTACCCTGGAGAAATATATCATTGCGTTCCGTACCGAGAAAGTCAAAGAATTCCTGGTATATACTCATGAAACGCTGTCTGACATAGCGTTCCGGCTGGGTTACAGCAGTGGCGCCCATCTTTCCCGGCAGTTTAAAGATCAAACCGGCCTCAATACTTCTTACTTTAAAGACATCAGGAAATCGAAGGAAATCCTTTCTCACCAATCCACACCGCATACCCATTAAAAGCAATTCACCTACATGAACGACATACAGATCTGGCGCACGGCACATATTATTCCGGAAACCGCTTCCACAGTGACCATCCGGTTTGATACGGGCGATCAGCCTTTTATATACCAACCCGGACAATTTATCAATCTTACTTTAGTCATCAACGATAAGGCTATTACCCGGTCGTATTCCCTAAGCTCTGTGCCGGGCAAAGATCAGCAGCCCACCATCACGGTGAAAGCAGTGCCAGGCGGTATCATGAGCAATTACATCCTGACACATGCCAGCGAAATAAACGAATGGCAGGTGACAGGGCCCTTTGGCGCCTTCGTGCCTGCAGCATCCACCTGGTTTGCCAAACATATCGTATTGCTGGCTGGCGGAAGCGGTATCACACCACTGTACAGCATTGCCAGAGCCGTGGTGGATCAGTCTCCCGATACCCTGGTGACACTGATCTACGCCAGCCGGACACCGGAAGAAATTATATTCAGGGAGGATATTGCCTCCTGGCAGGACAACCACCCGGAAAGGATTCAGGTACACCACGCTCTTTCCGCACACGGCGACGCTGATATTCCTAACCTGGTCAAGGGACGATTGAATAAGCTGGTGACCCGCAAACTGATCAAGCAAAAGATTGCCGAACCACATGCTGATGTACATTACTTCATTTGCGGCCCTACGGGGCTGATGACAATGCACCAGGAAATGCTGGAAGCCATGCAGGTACCGGCCGAAAATATCTTCCTGGAGTGGTTTTCTCCTGAACCTATCAAGGCAGATGAAATATTACCGGATGCCCCACAGGAAGTACTGCTGCATTTTTATGAGCAATCCAACCTGTTAGATGTAAACCCGGGAAAAACTATTCTGGAGGCGGCGTTGGAGGACCGGATACCACTTCCTTATTCCTGCAAAGGCGGTACCTGCGGCGTTTGCACCGCAAAACTCACCGCCGGTAAAGTAAAAATGCGCCATAACTATGCCTTAGCGCCTTCCGATATCGACGATGGCATGATTCTCCTTTGTCAAAGCTTCCCCCTCACCGCCGACGTTACAGTAGAAATAGGATAAATGAAATGGCCATACGAATAAACCTCGTATGGCCGTTACATTTATAACTTGCTACTTACTTAATAATAGCATTCCTGCTTTCCTGAAACGATGAAGCTGTTTTCTCCCATATTGAGTGTATCCAGGCGGGGAAGGCTTTTGAACACATATTTGAAAGACTGGTGAGAAGCCTTTGCTGTTGAGGGTTGCGGATCATCATCACATCCTCCATCCGGCTCAAAATCGATCCGGACATCACCAGTGGAGAAATTGATTTGATATTTAGTAGCCCCATAACAGTTAGTGATCGCATTTACGGTTGAACCAATCAGGTACCAGCCATTATTCTGAAATCTGAAAATATGAGTAGACGTTTCGCTGTTACGTCCTCCGGCAAAACGCTGTTGCTCTATTACTATACAATTGCGGCGTATAGACAAGCTATTGACCTCTCTGTTCATCGGGAAATTGATGTTCTCAATGGAATCAATCGGTGTTTTGTACCACAACTGCTGCTTACCCATAACAGTCTTGTATACGGCCAACATCCTCGTTACCGCTAACTTGTCTTTCGGAGATACCACATCATAGATGTAGACCGTTTCGTTCACGCTATCCTTATCCAGATCACCAGTGGCCTGTCCTACTACCTGGCCTCCGGGAATGCCTGTATTAGCGGATTTCGACTGTCCATTGACAATCATCCCCATGACCAAACAAAAAAAAGATATGGCGATTACTTTCATAGTTTTTTCATTTCCCGCAAAAGATACCACAAATCAGCGTACATCTTTCAAACTAACAGTTACTTTATCGCCATCCTTATGAATAGTGATCTTCTCCTCTATTTCAGCTGTCGCGCCGGATGCGCCACTGGCTGAATTATAAATAGGCGTGGAAGATAACACCGCTCCACTTGGATGCACCAGGTTAGAAGTCCCGGCATAATATTGATAGGAGTACTTGTGTGTATATCCGAAAGTGGTCCACAGTATATATTCTCCAGGCATTAAGTTCGTGAATTCAAAGTGGCCTTTGTCATCATAAATGGTTGTTTTCTTAATACAGGCGGCCACGTTAGCATCAATAGGTACTTCCTGCACCTTGTTACGCTTCCGTATTTTCTTATTTACCGCTTTCCATTCTTCCAGATAATCAGAATTAGGCAACAGGTACACGGTGGTACCTTTGGGCGCGAATTGTGCTTTATTTATATTCACTACCTGCACCCGGCTGTTTCCGTGATCCCTGGCTAAGGCCGTACCCATGATGACACTATTTCCGTTTTCTATCTTTCTTAAATTCTCTGCTTTATCAAATTTGCTGGCTATAGGCTGGTAATCTAATTCTTCATTGACACAAATCTCTGTGGTACCACCACCTGCAGGCATTTCTCTTTGCCATATTCTATAGTCTTTTTTATCTATGATGTAGGTGTATACAGCTCCGGAGCTTTCTTCCAGTACACTCACCAGCCAGCTGTCGTGATTGCCGGTTTTAGGAGAACGCTGCACATAACTTTTTACATCTTTGATAATATAGTTAGATAAAACACTATCCGGGCTATCCATATAATAAAACTCCGGCACGATGGCCTTATAACCTACATCCAGTGGCAATGCGGTGAAGAAAATTTCTGACACATTGAAATCAACAAATTTTCCGGCAAATTTCATGGATATTGATTTCTCCTTATCCACTTTTGACTTCCGTTCCTTACCGGTAATGGTAGTTCCAAAATTCAATGCCAGCGAGCCTTTGGTGCTTTCCGATTTATAGCTGACCGGGCTGAGTGTTTTAGCATCTGCTACAGACGTTCTTTTCTTAAACCATTGGTCTTTCTCATCTACATAGTTCGCCACCAACGTCAGTTCGTTTCCTGAGACGGATATCTCGTTGGTATAACTACCCTTTTTTGTCCAGTTGTTATCTTTTACATAATAGATCGTGTATAACGATTTTCCGGGTTTTAAACGAGCGGTGTTAACGTCCGGGTGACCGGGTAATACCGTTTTCTGAGCAAAGCTGGCAAATGGCAATAGCAGCAGTAATACAGGTTTTAATGAAATTTGCATGAAGTCCTTATTTCTTACCAAACAATAATATAAACACTATCCCGACCACTTTTAGTGTGATTTTTCAAAGGTTTCCGAGATATGGAGGGCAAAAATAAGCATAAATGGGATAATTATATAAAACATCCGCTCTATAGTATAACGGAGAAGCACCTCCGTAGCTGTAATTTTACATCATCAAACAGCAAATCATCTTAAAAAGAAATAATCATGGAAACAGTACAATTCAAAACAAACATCAAATGTTCAGGTTGCATCGCCGCAGTTACCCCCGTATTAAATGAACTGGCAGGCGCCGATAACTGGGAAGTGGATCTGCAGAGCCCGGATAAATTATTGGTAGTAGCTACAGACAAGGCAGGAAAAGCTCAGATACAACAGGCTATCGAAAAGGCAGGGTATAAGGCGGAAGCAGTGGCATAAATGAAACGGCTGTACGAAAATAAAAATTCGTATAGCCGTTCCATTTTTGGTATAACCTACTTTTATACTGCTGGTCAGTCCAGCATTTTCCTTGAATACTTGTTCTTGTATTCCACGGGAGTCATACCCGTATTACGTCTGAACACGTCCCTAAAGCTCTGTGTATCGGTATAGCCCACATTCAGCATTACTTCCCGGATAGATTTTCTGCCAACTTCCAGTTGTTTTTTTGCCCCTTCAATTTTAACCCGTTGTATATACTCTGCCACGGTATTCCGGGTAGCTTTTTTGAAACGTCGTTCAAAGGATCTCCGGCTCATATTGAAGGCTATCGCCAGATCATCTACGGTGAGCTTTTCTTTATAATGCCTTTCAATATATAACTGCACGGCCTTAATGTTGTCGTCGTGATGTTCTTTGAGGCCATGGAACACGATGAAGGGAGACTGTACACTTTTGTCGAGGTCGATAACGAAGTATTTGGCTGCGTAGATGGCTATTTCCCGGCCTGCATATTTCTCTACCAGATGTAGCAGCAGGTTCCAGTAGGCATTGCCTCCTCCGCAGGAATAGAGGCCATGCTGGTCGGTGATCATGCGTTCATCTGTCACATCGATAGATGGGTAATAGAACTTTAATTCATTGGCATAATTCCAGTGAGTAGTACATTGCCGGCCTTTCAGGACTCCGGAAAAGGCCAATAGAAAAACGCCGGAGCTTAAACAGGCAATTTCAACCCCCTCTTTATATTGTTCGGCAGCCCACAGAGAATAAGGCGTATTAAGCATCACAGCGGTACTCATATCGCCTGTCAGTGTAGGAATGATAATGAGATCCGCGGTTTGTATGTCCTCCAGCCTCACATCAGGGACGACTTTAAAATGGCCCCCATTGTAGGTTACATCGGTTGTAATACCGGCTAGTCGTACATCAAACAAGGGCTTTTTCCCCCGCTCCGTCAGAAAGGTGTTCACCATGGTAAAAACTTGCTGGCAGTCTGCAATGGATGCCACGCCTGCATTTCTTACGGTGAGAATGAATATCTGGATCATAATGATCAAAAGTAAACCAAAGAAATGACGCAAACACCTATCATAAGTTGCCGTATTTACCGTTTATAGGGATTGCTTTCTGTCTTTACCTTTGCTTTCAGCTTAAAACACCTTTATCATGCAAGCAATTACCACTTATTTCAATTTCCAGGGCAATACCGAGGAGGCCATGAATTTCTACAAATCCATTTTCGGCGGAGAGTTTACTTCCTTTGCACGCTTTAAAGATACTCCCGGTGGCGAAAATATGCCACCTCACGAGCGGGATAAAATCATGAATATTATACTTACCACCAAAAACGGCGCAGTGCTGATGGGAACAGACTTCCTGGAGTCTATGGAACAGAAAGTACAGTTAGGGAATAATATACACCTGGTGATTCACACCGATACGGAAGAGGAAGTAGATAGCCTGTTTAAAGCACTTTCAACTGGCGGAAAAGTTGAAATGCCCGTGAATAAAACGTTCTGGGGGGCTTATTTTGGTATGTGTGAAGACCGGTTTGGCATCAAATGGATGCTCAATTATACCTATCCGGCGGCGAAGTAATCACCTGATAATGACGACTAAAAAGGCGCTGATAGAATCTATCAGTGCCTTTGTTTTCTATCAGTGACCGCTGATTATTCTCGTCAATACAAAATGTCCATTGTGTTTCTTCACATGCACCTTCAAACTATAAATATCTTTTATGATAGATTTATACTCCTTCAAGGCGTTAGTACTTTCTATAAATAAACAGAATTTAAAGTCGTCAAAAGAGTACCCGTTATTCCCATCAAAATCAAAAGAGATGACTTCCTCATCTGCAAAATAAACACTAACCCCTCCTCCATGAAAAGAGTATTCTATTTGATGATCGGCATCTAAATAGCCCGTCTTATCAATCAACCCGTTCCAGAACATTCCTAAATGATGCCCCTCCCCAAATTTATCAGTAAACAGCTGGATGATCATATGAATCCTACTATCATACAACTCAACATATTGACCTATCAACGTTTCCAATACCATCTTTATTTACTTCCTTTTATTTGTGAATTTAGATCTATCTCTCAACGCTGCCTGTTTAAATCGCTAATTGAAAATTCTATATCATAACAGCTAAAATCGTGATTATATTTCAGCGTGCCTAAACATTTGCTTACTGTAAAAAAGTCCCGAACTTCATGCTCGATAAATGTACCTATGCCAATAATAACACTATAATAAACATCTTCATGGTGATGCACATATTTATACACCACTACCTTAATTTCATCGTTTTCGTTTATCGTAACGTAGTCTATTAGCGTTGTGCTCTCGTTATAGACGGGAACACGGTAACCATCTGCACTTTCAAACGACTTATCCCAATTTAAAAATTCAAATAAATCATGACGCAGCTTACTCAGGAGAAATGCTTCCTTGATCAATCCACTTATAAGCGCTGTTTTTGTTTCCATCGTTTTATCGATTTTATGAATGTTGATTATTCCAATAAAACGACCTGACACTGCGGCCGTCTTTTACTTTTAAAGCATTACCGACAGCAATAAACAAATAATTCATCAATATAAAAAAAGGCTTGTAGGTAAACAACCTACAAGCCTTTCAAATTATCTGCTATCCGCTACTTAAGCGTCAGCGTATCACTATAAGTAACCTCAAAAGTATCAATCGCATTCCTGATGGGCACATAAGATGAACGCACCGCTACTTTTGTACCGGCTGTGGCCAGATTCAAAATAACAGAATCTGTCTTTGCGCTTATGTTTACTATCCTGGTTTGCTGCAGGCTATCCAGGTATGTAAGGGAGGTACTGATGTTTAAAGTATCTGCAACCGTAAAAAACAGCTTGTAAGTATTGCTGTTTATGGCTACAGGAGCCTTCCCCGCATTAAGGGAACGATTAACAAGGGAGGAAATATACAACGGACCATAAATCCTTACCGCAGAAAGTGTCTGCCCTATTGATCGTTCTCCTTTTTCTCCAATAGTATATAACACAAAATTTTGTATATCCTCATTAAGACCCGATATAATGGTACTGACAGTATCAGCCGGGTTATTACCTGAGCTCTTTAGTAGAATAGAATCATTACCGTTATTCCAGTAAATAATGTAACGCTTAATCCCTGGATCGGGACTTGGGTTCCATTGTAGTTTTAGGCGCAAATTTCCCTGATACGCCTTAAAATTATTGGTAAGTCCGGGGTATGTTATTTCGCTGCCGCCCAACAGGTCCCGGTATTTGGTGGCATCTTTAGCGCAGCTTAAAAACATAAGGGAAATAAACAGTATCCAGATGGCAGTTTGTCTCATATGTAAAGTTATTTAGTTTGTATTTCCGTATAATGTTATTTCCATGGCATGTGCAAAAGTGGCCCCAGACCAGGATTCTGACACGGCTAATCTCAGGAACCTTATTTTAGGCGCTTTAAAAGGCACATTCAATTCCAGTCCCCTGTTAAAGAATGCTTTATCGGCATCTGTTGGCGCAGTAGGAGGAGCGCCTGAAGGAGGTCCGGGCCATACATAGTTGCCCAGGTTTACCCAATCTCCCTGTACGGCGCCTTCTGGTGCAGATACGGGTAGAACAGCATCTGCCGGGGCGATCTTATCAGATCCCCACAAAGAAAAGACCTTTGGATTTCCATGTCCATATTCATATCCCGCTCGCCCATAAAGAATAAACCGGCTTAGCTTTGCATATACACCGATCCCAAAAGTGCATACAATGGGCAAGGGAACATTCTCCTGAACAGTATGCCAGCCATTGCCGTCTGTTCTGCCATCCCATAAATTGGGTAGCACCCATCCAAAACCAATTTTTGTATCACTGGGTAGGGCATTTGCAAAAAACTTGCTTTTATCCAGTTGCATCTCAAATAAAGGATTGATGGTTTTATAAACCGTATCTGAATTATTCCCCCATTGATCTGTAATGTATACGGCAAATTTTTTGGGTAACGTGTCAAATCCCCTGGTGGAAAAATTGACATGGTCGTAATCACTGAAATTTTGTTGATAGATCGAATATTTATCTGCCGCAACTGGCTGGTATAATACAATAACCCCCACTGCTTTTTTATCCGGGTTGGCAGTTTGAACATTCACCCCTCCAAAATCAGCCTGCATCTTTATTGTTCGTGCTACCAGTTTGTAAACAGGCGTATCAGGAAAAACAGGCACCGTTACCCCGTCAGACACTACATTGGAGCGGGTAACCGTGGTGAGGGTCACATCATATGCTTTCTTTTCCGCGAAACCTTCTACTGTAATCGTGTCACTATAGTAACTGGATTTAGTTTGCCTTTTCTTCCCGGTTTGCGTATTAATGGTATAATCGGCCTGGACATATAATACGTTACCTTCTTTGGGCAAATCATACGTAATATAAGAGCCGCCTTTAAAGTTGATTACTTTAATATTAGTCACCACTCCTGGCTTTGTCTTATCATTGGAAACAGGCTGATTATAGTCTACTACTTTACTACAGGAAAAGTGAACCCATAAAATAGCAACTAATAAAGCAAGCTTATGAAAGATATATCTGTCGCGCATAACTGTTCTTTTTTAATATCATTAAATTATTACCAGTACAATGTTTGAACAAGATTAGGATTGTTCGACAACGCGGCATCTGACAGCGGGAAGAAATAATCTTTTGTAGTCACTGCAGGTATAAATAAAGTTTGCAGGGTATAAAAATTATCATCTGTTTTTTGATAAATGCTCCACCCCTGAATAGGATTTGAAAGCACTGTCAGCATTTCCTTCCATCTCCGGAGATCCCAGCCGGCCTTTCCTTCAAAGCACAATTCTATCCGACGTTCACGATGGATGATCTCGCGGAGGCCTTCTTTAGAAGCTGGTTTTGAAGGGCGGTTACTATACTGCGCCCAGGATTCCAGTACACCTTTCAGGCCAGCACGTTGCCGTACCATATCTATATAGCTGTATGCCTCCTGTGTTGGTCCGTCTGCTTCATTCAGGCACTCCGCATAGAGCAGGTACAGATCAGCGAGACGGGTACGAGGTAAATGATAGGATGATTGCTGTACACCATCATCGAAAACGGTCAGATAGTTCACCAGCTTTTTAGGCCAGATAGCCAGCACATTAATCCTTACCCTGTCTTTAGGTCCGGCTTTTGAGTCCGCTCCTTTTGCTTCAATATACAGGGCGTTATTCTGATCAGTCACCCCATTACCAAACCATACTCCTCCATCAAAACCAATGTTGGCATAATATCTTTGTTCTCTGCTGAAATTATTTTTGATAGTTGTATATCCCTTGTGGATATAATATTTATTGGCCTCATCACCTGTTTGCAGATCAAAACGATGGCCATAGTCCCATGTTTTATCTTCATTAATAGGAATCCCCTTATCGGTATAGAACAAGTCGGTGGTAAAAAGAGGTACCGTAAAGCTACCTGCGGCAGCTGTTGAATTCTGCACTGCTTTAGAAGTGAGCCTGGGAATACAGAAGCTCTGATAGCCGAAAGTGGGGTTCAGCGCCCAGATAACTTCGGCATTAAAGTCCCATTTTTCGGTTACGGCATTTTGAATCGTTAATACACCTTTCAGGGAATCACTGACAACAGGTAGGTTAGCAGGTTGTATGAACCTATACAATTTCACGTTCACTGCAACAGCCGCATCAATGGCTGCTTTACAGGCTACTGCCGCTTTCTTCCACTTTGCCGGATCTGCTGTAGCAGAAAACAGCAGCTTCCCATCTTTGTTTTTGTATCCGGCATAGTCGGCATTCCCATTGTACAATGGGCTTGCCTGGGTGGCAAGTATTTCCGCTTTTACAGATAAAGCAATCACTTTAGTAATTCTTCCCAATTCCTTTTGTATGTTTCCAATCTGTTCCGGCAGGTCAGGCGCAGCCTCATCCAACAGCTGCGCTGCATAATTAAATACAGAATCAACAGGATCTCTCTTCACCCTGATCTCTTCAATAGGTGCGGTTACGGATTGGTTTACCTTGTAAATAGGAACAGGGCCATACATCCTCGCCAGGAAATAATAGTAGTATGCTTTCAGGAATTTTACCTCTGCAATCCATCGCGCTTTTTCACTGGGGCTGAGATCAATTGGTTTATCAATATTCTCCAGCATAATATTACAGCGCCTGATCGCCTGAAAAAGGCCATATCCCTGATTAGGGTTATCCCAGTAATTTAGTATTGGGTTAGAAATATTTTGTACTGTTCCGCGGATTAACTGAAAACCCGCATCTGCAATGGGTCTTTCCGATAAATCGTTAGGATAAACGATTTCGGCAGATGTAGTAAAACCTGGATCACTTAACACATCACCCATTTTCTGCAGCGTATTGTAGCAGGTAAACAGGTAATTTTCTGCTTCATTCCGGTTTCGGAAGGCGTAGTCTATCGTTCCTACGTTTTCAGGTGTTACATCCAGGTACTTTTTGCAACCGGTGTTTATCATCAAAATCAGACAAAACAGAAAAGCAGAAAATATGCTGGTAGTTATATTTTTTTGGAAGATGCTCATTTTTCTCGCTTTTATATGTTGATGTTAATACCAATGTTATATGCCTTCTGGATTGGATAGTTGAATCCATTTCCACCCAGCTCAGGGTCCCAGAGATTAAACCTGGTAATATTGAACAGGTTGATGCCATTTACATATATGCGGCAGTAATGGAGGCCCAGCTTTTTTAACAACGAGGGAGGCAACGCGTATCCGATTTCTGCGGTCTTCAATCTCAGGAAACTACCATCCCGCATCCACCAGGTACTACTCTGCAGGTTATTCTCAATGGCCTGTGAGCTGGTACCCAGGCGGGGATAGAGCGCATAAAGATTCTGGTTTTCTTCCGACCAGTGATTGTCAGCAAACGCCTTTAACACTTGTGATTGTCCCTGAATCTGAGGTGCTGGTGGAATAACAAAAGGACTCACGGATCTCGGGTCTATAAAAAGGGACACTCTCGATTGTCCCTGAAAGCGGGCGTTAAATTCGATGCCTTTGTAGTTTACAGAAAATCCAAAGCCATACATGATTTGAGGAACGGTCGGATATCCGATCGGCGCCATGTCCGCCACAGTGATGCGCCCATCTCCATTCAGGTCTCTGTATTTGATATCGCCTCCTTTAACAGCGTTACCTCCAAATTGCTGCGTTGGAGAAGCAGCGGCTTCTTTGTCGTCAACAAAAAGTCTTTCCGCAATATAGCCGAACTGTTGATTCAACGCAGTGCCTGACCGATACCTCCAGGCCTCCGCATATTGAGGCTCTTCGTACACGCCATAAGTACCTTTTGAGTAGGTCAGGTTAGACATGATCAACACTCTGAGGTCCTTTGAAAAATTATGGTTAATGTTGGCTGTCAGATCAAGCCCGCTTACATTCACTGTTCCTTTGTTGGTCAGGATGTCCGCTTCCAGTCCCATGCTCGATGGAATATTGCGCTTCATCAGGATATTGCGGCGGTCTTGTTTCCAGTATTCCACGATGAAATCAATATCCTTGAGTACCGTGAGTTCAACGCCTGTATTCAGAATTTTAGCTGTTTCCCAGGTAACATTCCTGTTCTCGTAATTCCTGATACTCACTCCATTTCTGCTGTAGCCGTTATTCAGTCCGAAAGAGGAGCCATTACCCGCGTTGAGGTTTACATCCGATAAATAGAAGAACCTTTGTTGGCCAATGTCATCATTTCCACTCAGCCCGTAACTCGCACGTAATTTAAGAGAGCTAACAATGTCGGCCAGACCACCACTCCAGAATTTTTCCTTTGACACCATCCAGGAAGCGCCAATAGTTGGGAAGAAGCCGAAGCGATGATTCTCGGAAAAACGTTCAGACCCGTTGTACCCAAAGTTAAATTCAACGAAGTACCGCGTCAGATAGTTGTAGGCTACTCTTCCTGCCAGGTTAAGGTTTCTGTAGGGTAATGAATATTGAAGACTGGGTACTTGTGTAACAGGATCAACACCGTTGGCAATCAGTTTCTGTTGCCTGACTCCAATTAATGACGCAGAAATATTATGGTCATGCAATTGCTTCGCATATTCCAGCTGCGCCTGAAAGTGTAGAAAGGTATTGGCATCCTTCTTTCCTGGTGAATATTGCAGATACTCCGTAGCCGCACTGTTGTCGCCCGAACCAAGACTGCCCAGGAAAGTACCACCTGGCAGGGAGTTTAACCAGGTAAGTGCATATTGATTAGTCGCCTTGTTGTAGTCCTGCGGCTGAATGGTATAATAAAAAGGATTATAAGCCATGGTATTATCGAAATAGGCGTACCTGTTAGTATTGAAAAAACCTTGTAGCTTCAATCCGGGCACTACAAAATCCAGGTCCTGATGTATCTCCAGTGTTGCCGACATACGGGACTCTGAAAATCTTTTGTATCCTCTCAGCATCTGTGCATAAGGATTAGAATACCCAACTCCCATCTGGCTGGCACTGGCCCCCGCCTGACTGGAATTACCAAAGAGAATATGCTGTGTCAACCTGTTTGCCGAATCCGGTTGATAGTAAGCAGGAAATAGCACCGGACTGGTATGCATAGCGGCACTGTAGAGATCTGAAGAGAAGGAAGCGTCATTCGTCATGGGGCCATTATAGTCATTGAAATTTCCCCATAGCCTTATTACCATCTCCGTCGTTTTTGTAAGATTTACGTTTACATTGGAGCGTAACTGATAGTTTTTATAATTAACATTATTGTTGAAATTATTTGCGGGACTTTTCTTCAGCATGCCATTGTCGTTGCTAAAAGATCCTGATACAATAAAGCGTGCTATATCTCCTCCACCGCTGACATTAAGATTGGCTCTCTGGGTGCTGGTAGACTTCTTGAACAGCATATCAAGCCAGTCCACCGCCGGGTAAACATAAGGATTACTGCCGGGAGCATGTTTAAGTGTTTGTTCTGTATTGTATATTTTATCGGCATCAAATATGATGGGCTGAAGCGGATCACGGGTAGTGGTGGCCTCATTATACATTTTCATGTAAGTAATGGGATCTGCCAGTTTTATGGTTTGTGTGGGTTTTGAAATAGCATTCTCCAGAATCAGATTAAGGTTCGTTTTTCCTACTTTCCCTTCTTTGGTAGTCACCAGAATAACACCATTGGCGCCTCTTGCGCCGTATAATGCAGTCGCACTGGCATCTTTCAAAATAGAAAAACTGGCAATATCATTCACCTGCAAACGCGCCAGATCATTTGTTGTCAATTCAACGTTATCAATCAGGATGAGCGGATTTTGGCGATAACCAAACGTGGTAACACCCCGGATGAAAAAGTTGGAATTGTCTAAGCCTGGTTGTCCGCTTGACTGCCCCCCAATAATGCCGGCAACCTGACCGGCTAACGCATTTGTCAGGTTACTTCCTGCGGTTCTCAGGTTGTCTGGCTTAATAGTAACAACGGAGCCTACTACTGATTCCTTTATCTGCTTCTTTCCAAAAGCCGTTACCACAAAGTCTTTCAACACTGTTTTGGATGGCCGCAGCACCACAGTAATCATCTTTTTCTGCTCCGTTACTGCAACGGTATCTCCGTTGTAACCAACAAATTTGAAAATTAGTACGGTACCAGAAGTGACGTCCAGTACAAATTTACCGTTAACATCTGTGGCCGTACCGTTAGACCTGGTACCAGATGCCCAGACACTTACACCGGGAAGAGGATTCTTTGCTGAATCAGTTACTGTTCCAATAACAGAAAATTTGCTTTGTGAGTAAGCTTGCACAAAGAATAAACTAAAAGACAGGAACACAACGTGAAATGCAAAGCCCAATGGTAGCTTTTTAAACATACACAATAATTGTTTAGATGAAGAATAAATTTTGATTGATAAAAACAAATGATGGCAGTAACAACATACTACGTCCGACAAGGATGCCGATCGAACATAATCTCCCCTGCTGACTTCCATCTTAATAAGGAAACAGACAATTTAATTCACTGGAAATACTGAATACCAGGCAGTCCTGGCTAATTACACCGCATAGTTATTACAGGAATACATTTCACTGTATACGCGCGCACGTGGGTCAATAATTTTTAGTACAAATTAAATTTTAAGAAAATAACGGATTAAACGCTCACTTACTATCTATGATTTTGATTGAATCTTCGGTACAACAGAATTGATCTTAAGAATTGGGATTCTATATTTATTACTATCAAATTAATTCAATTATTATCAGAAACAAATACTTTTTACGTCTTGGTGAAAATAATATTAGCAACTGCGATTATCATACAAAAAATCAAACAAAACAGATCATCACTGCAGCACCTATATAGTATCTACTCCTTACTATTCACCTATTACGGTACCGGCTGTAAAGCAAAAAGGTGGCAAATGCCACCTTTTTGCTTTACACGATAAAACGTCTTCCTACTTTATCACATGCCTCATACTACTTACGCTAAAACCACTGAAACATCCCACCACATTACTTCCCTTTATGTTACTTTTCAACACTACCGGCGTTGAAAACGGTCCACTATTGGCCCTGGCTTTATTAAAGCTATCCCAGAAATCATACACCGGACGTTCAACACTCACCAGGTAATAAGTAGCGGTATCTCCTACCGGCATGACCGCGGAATGCGTGATATGTATAGACTGCCCGTTTACCAGTTCGTCTGTATTGGGTAAATACCTGTCTGTACCCAGGGCGCCCCATCCGAAGGTACTTTTGGTATAACGGTTTGCCCAATAGTAAATCTGCGCATTACCAAGGGTATCGGGGTCAGTGTAATGTACCGTAAGCCGGGCTCGTACCCTTCCGGAATCGTCTTTAAAAGGAGTTGTATTGGTAAGACTATCAATCGGCACCGGTATGGGTAAAGTGGTAATAGCCGTATATGTTTTGCCTTCTGACACGATTTCCAGCAGATAGGATTTTCCGGGCTTACCTATCAGGGCTTTTGCGGAATCCGTCACCAGTTTGGGATCAAAGTATACACCGGGAATATACAGCGAATGCATGGCAGGCATCTTACCTTCCTTCATTGTTACTTTAGCGGCAGTATTCCATTGATAACCTTTCCCTTTTTGGAAGTCCCCTTCTGTGATGGTCACCGTGGCTTTTTCCACCGCCGTATTGGCAAACTGTGATTCCGTGAAGTTGACCGTTTTCCCAATGATGACATAGTTGTAAGAACGGAGATTGTTGTTGATATATGCTTCTACCACCAGCATGGGAGGTGTTTTATCCAGCTGAAGATCGATGTCTTTTTCGCAGGCATTGCAAAGCAGCAGTATCAGTAAAGCAAAGATATAGTTACTCGGTTTTTTCATACATCAGAAATTAAAATTCCAGGAAAGACTTGGCAGAATGGGGAACAATATCACCTGTTTGCCTTGTATGGTTTGTTTTTTCTCGTCAACGTCTACATAAATGAAGTAAGGATTATTACGATTGTAAACGTTATATACACTCAGTATCCAATTACTTTTAAAGCGCCGGGTACTTTCCGGATTTGGTGTAAAAGTAACGGAGAGGTCGAGGCGATGATAGGCAGGCATACGATAGTCGTTGACCTTACCATAGCGGTCGACATTGGTAAATACCGGTACATCACTTCTGAAATTATATCCCAGATTATAACCAAAGCGACCATTCGGCATGGTGAGTGCATTACCGGTGCTGTATACAAATATGCCGGAGAATAACCACTTTTTCGACAGTTGATAATTGGCGGCTATATTGAGATCGTGGGTGCGGTCATACCTGTAGGGAAAGGGCTTGCCGTTGTTCAATGCAGGGAAAGTGCGTTCGGTGCGACTAAGCGTATAACCGATCCAGCCCGTGAATGGTCCTGTTTTCTTTTTTAAAAATAATTCCAGCCCATACGCTTTTCCTGAACCAAAGATCATCTCTCCTTCGATATTCTGATTGAGCAACAACTGAGCGCCTGGCATAAACTCCAATTCGTTGCTCATTTTTTTGTAGTAGGCTTCTGCACTGATTTCATATCCTTTAGAGAGGTTTTTATAAAAGCCTGCAGCCACCTGATCTGCTATTCCTGGTTTTATCAGGCGGCTAACCGGAATCCATAGATCACTCGGAAATGTAGCGGCACTGGTGGTGGCCAAATGCAGGTACTGCACCGTACGGGTATACGAAAGTTTGACGCTTGTTTCCTGATCAAACAGGTATCGCATGGCCAGGCGTGGTTCGGGATACATATACCTGGCAATCACAGCACCTTTGCCATATTTGATGGTTTTACCGGTAGGGACGCCATCTTTTCCATATACCACAACGTCCTTGGGACCTATCTGATCAAAATAGCTGGCCCGTACGCCGGCCAGGATATTAAACTGGCGGCTGATGTCCCAGTCTGCGCTGAGATAAGCGGCTGCCTCCCGGCCATATTGCTTATTGATTTTTGATACAAACTCCTGCTCCCCTGCACTGGTATTGCCCGCGCCCGGCTTGAACTGATGCCAGGTGCCCTGCCAGCCCGCCTTTAACTTAAAACGATCTGTTGGAATATACATCCAGTCGTTCCGGACCTGATAGTCCAAAAGACCCGAGGAAAATAATACCCCATCTGTATTGTAGGTGATACGGCTGCCAAGATCAAAGGAATTATGAGATAACGATAATTCCTGCTGAATGCGTTTGCTGACCTGGGACTTCCAGGTAATACCAGCCAGTGTGTTTCCCCAATCAGCGTTGAAATTACGATGCCGGTCATTCGATTGTTCTTTATCGTAATTGAACTTGTCTTTACCGGTATAGAAATTCACCGAAATACTATTGGCATTATTTAACTCAAAATTCAGCTTCGCATTTACATCATAGAAATAATAACCATTCTGTTTAATGGTTTCCGGCGCTACCCACCGGGCAATCTGATCGATATAAGTACGGCGGGCGCTGACAATAAAAGACGATTTCCCTTTTGATATAGGGCCTTCTACGGTAAGACGGGAAGAGATCAAGCCTATACTCCCGTTAAATTTAAGAGAGTCTTTATTACCCTCCCGGGAGGCAACGGAAATAACGCTACTCAATCGTCCGCCGTATTCGGCGGGCATTCCGCCTTTAATAACAGAGATGCTTTTAACGGCGTCGCCGTTGAAGATACTAAATGCGCCCAGCAGGTGCGTAGGGTTATACACAGTAATACCATCCATCAATACCAGGTTCTCATCCGGACCACCACCCCGTACATAGATGCCACCGGCGTCTCCGGCGTTCTTGATACCAGGCAGCAAGGTGATAGACTTTAGGGGATCTATTTCCCCCAGTAGCCTGGGCATCTTTTTGATCTGATCAATAGTCATCAGATGTGAACTCATCTGGCTAAGCTGCAATATCCGGTCTGCCTCAATGGTAACGGGTTTGAGCAGATGCGTACTCTTTGACAATATCACGGCTATCGTCGTATCACCATGCAACATGATCCCCTGCGTACTGGCGGAATAACCGGTAGCATTAACGGTGATCTGATACTGTCCGGGTGTAAGACGTAGCAATGCCTTGCCGGTTGAATCAGTAGCAGCTGTTACTGAGCCTGCTGCAATGTTAGCGCTAACGCCCTGATATTGCTGATTGGTAACGCTTACTTTGAGTACAGTTGACTGCCCATATGCGTTCAGTCCCCCAAATAATAAAAATAGAAAGTTCCACTGTCGGGTGCGAATGGTTTTTCGTCTGTCTACCATTTTTAGAAAGTTATGCTGGTTTTACAGAAAGCTCGTTTTTAGGGAGCACATGTAGGTTTTTCACGCTATTCATTTTGTAATTACATAGTGTAAACTGGTTGAAGGTTTTTCAATTACTTTAATCTGGTGTCAATTTGGGGAATGAACGATACAAAGGAATGATGTGTTCATCTGCAAGTAATGCCACAACGCCGCTATGGCAGGCTTCCTGCAATGGATCATTTATGCAAATGTGTAAGGCGATAGAAAATAGGACCATCAATAGATGTAACTATTGCTACACTTAAAATCCGGCACGCCTGGTTATGGATATTTGATATGGTTTATGAAATTTGATATGGTTTAATATTGATGCTGATATGGTTTGTAATGATGGCGCTCCTCAATATTCAATGCTACGGCATTCAACAATAATTACGCCAGAATGGTGGAGGTTGGCGTTAATTCTCCTTTATGATTTATCAGAAAATAATTACCTCATTATTATACTAAAAAAAGGGTTGCATCGTTGGATACAACCTCTGCCAATCTGTTGTTTAGCTGTTATTAAAATTGCAACCGGAAACTTCCAAACAATCCAAAGTTATTGCTATGCGATAAAGCAGTTTGCTGCGGATAAATCCGCCACACAGCATCCACCCGGAAGAAGCGGAAAATATTATCGAAGCCGGTGCCTATTTCCGTATATACGTTCCCTTTAAGAGAACGCATACCATAACCTCCAAATTCCATGTGGTTATATACCCGGCTGTTGTAAGACAAATCTCCGATGACTGACTTCACATTCCAAAACTGGCGGACGCCGGTGCTGCGCATAAATGGCAACAGGTTCAACAGCTTCCCGTTGAAGTTGTGTTCTATGTTGACGCCTGCATAGCGGTCGCTAAAAAATTCATACTTCCTCATCAGGCTGAACGCTTCTTTATTGTAGTAATACGTTTCATTTCCCGGATGCATTTGCAACAGCATAAAGGGTAAACGCTCCGTGAAAATCCGGCCACCATACACCATATAATTCACCCGTCCCCAGCCGGGCAACTGAAACTGCTGACGCACGCTGAAGCTAACTTTTTGATAATGATATTTGCCACCGAACATGCCAGTGGGTGCAAAAGCATAGGCCAGTTCAGAAACCGGTAAATTACTACGCACACGCTTTAACTTGCGGAAGGTGCGTAACTCCTTCTCTCCCGGCGCGAAACGTAATTTCAATTGTAACTCGGTATTCACCACCTGCCCCTTTTCTTCCGACAGGAATAACTTATGCGGAGGCAGCGGATCAAAGGTGGTGTAGCGACTACGAACAATAGTACCCTGCAACGAGAACTCCTGCGGAAACTGTTTGATCACCGACAAGCTGGCATCTGCTTCCCGGATGAACTTCTGCGGTATGCCACGACGGCGGACCAGCTGGCCAAAGATATTATCCAGCGATACCTGTTCTCCGTTAAAACCCCGTTGGTTATTATCCAGGTCATCTTTGTAAAATGCCATCACCTGCCAGCCATTTTCACCGGGTGAGATATAATTCACGGCCATACTCCCCTTCAGCGATTCATCCTTCGTGCCATAAGCGAGGTAACCATATAAACGCCAGTTGCGGCTGAACTCCGCGGTGGTCCCCAAATCAAACCGTACTCTCGGACCTTCTACACGATTACGGCTTACCCATTTATACCACGGACCAATCTCTACTTTCCCGAGCTTAATATGCCCATCAAAAAGAAAGGTAGCTGTATTGCTCAATTGCCGGAAAGACGGCATCGATTTTAGTGTATCCACTAACGTTATAGCATGTAGCTCATTGCGCGTTAATGTCTCCGGACGATGGCCTTCCAGGTATTGCTTACCGGCCGTTAGCGCACTATCGGGAATCACCACTTCTTCTTTTCTGCGGTTGGCATTCACCTTCTCCGTAATAAAATCCTGGTTGGTAACAATATGATTGTACAACGTGGTTTTACGGCCAATAAAAGTGGTCCGGTCTTTACCCAGTGGCGCCAGCTCTACAATGAAACGATCTTTTGTCACCACCCATTCCTGCTCCTTATTTTGCGCAAATTCCTGGATAATGTCCAGCCGTTTTACGAAGTTGATGTCTACCGCACCGGCCACAGAGAGACTGATTTTCTGTATCGCCCAGGTAGAAGCCTGTATCCAGCAGTCGCCCGCAAACAGATTCTCCCCTTCCCGGCGCGGTGTAAAGGCGAGATGATAATAGGCTTCTCCATGCTGATACACCGTGTCCAACCCTTTGTAGTGGTAATAGCGATCACCGGTACTGCCAATCGGACTGATAAACTCACGACCGAAGACCATCAGGGAGTTCTGATAACTATTGATCTTCTGATTAATACCGCCCAGGTACTGCATAACAGACTCATTCTTGATACCACTGTTATTCAATGCCCGGATCTCTTCCCTGATACTGGGAGGCGTGCCGGCTGCATAATAATCAGAAACGGATTCACTGAGAAATACCGGGAGGAAAGGACGCTGTTCTGAAATGGTGTCTATTTGTTGGGTAACAAAAGTATAGGGCTTCATGAGCCTCGACTTCTCCCAGCGTTGCCGGTTGATATTGGAAAGATCTATCTCCAGTTTATTATAGAGCTCCGCATAATAACTCTGATAATGTGCCGGAGAATTTGCGTCTCTATGGGCCACTATCTGCCGCCACCATACCAGGCCTTTGTCCATTTTGGCTTTCACCTCTACGCCGATTTTTACAGCCGCTTCCAGTTGTATCATTAAAGACGATGCCAGCGTAGCCGCCAATGGCAAGGATTTCACCTCATATCCCACATAACGAACCACCAGTGTGTCATTTTTCCGGGAACTTCTCACGAGTTGAAAATATCCGGCGCTATCGGTCATTACACCGTAGCCGGCAGCTTTCCAGTAAACAGTAGCAAATGGCAATGGTTCCTCAGTGAATTTATTCACCACCTTCCCCTGAGTGGGGGTAGTAGCAGCTTGTTGCGCCCAAGTCTGTTTAGCTGATAATAATAGCAAACAAAAAAACACGACCCAGCCCTTGCAAATACAGATAAAGGTTTGCAGCATCAGATAAACAGTTGTAGATATATTTAAGACGCGGTTTTGATCATCTCCCCCCATTAATCCCTAAAAAATACAGGTACAGTAATAACAGGCAAACAAATATCTTTTCAGGTCGGGTTTCATTACATGAAGTAACGTAAAAATCATTTAAATATTAAAAATAATCATACAGTATCATAACAAAACCAGCCGCCAAAGCACAATTAGCGGATTCAAAAAAGGCTGATACTGAAAGGAATGTGAAAAATATTTTTATATTTGTCCCTTGCTATAGTGATAGTTATCAAGTGACTGTACTTCCATTACCAACCATGTCTGTATTTAGTATGAAGATTGTGTACCGACCATGTATTGCTTTTGTTACCTTCATAGCGCTGCTATGCCTGTATACAGCCTGTAAGCAGCCGGCCGGACCGGAAGGAAAATCAGTAAGAACTGTTACAAGTGAGCAGGATACTGCTTTCCTTCCATTGATTCTTGCCCAGGACACCCTTGGGAAGCCCTTCCTCATAGATACCGTTAAAATTATACTGGCCGCACTGGAGAAGAGAAAGAATAAGGAGGAAGATCCCTATTATTACTATTTCAGGGGATACCAGTATGAACTGAAGAAGGAAGTTGACAGCGCTGTATATTATTATAAGCTGATGGAGCCTTCCCCCAGAGATTCCCAGCTGATAGCTTTAGCCGATTTTTCCGTACTGAATCTTACCACGGAAGCCGCCAATATTACCAAAGCAGAACGGGCAGAGCAGATCCTGGAGGCTATCAAAAAAGCAGAACGGAGTAACAGTATATTCCTTTATCGCCTGTATGACCTGATGGCCCGGTCTTATTACACCAATGGGAATATTGGCAAATCCGTTACCTATACCGGGTTGTATTATAAGAACAATCCTTTTAAAGCACATCCCATCATACGGCAGCGATATTTTGACATACGCTTCATGCTGACGGCCAGATTGGGCGATCTCAGCGGGATGCAGCGCTACCTGGATAGCGCCCGCCTGTTAGCCATCCAGATTGCAGATAGTATGGCATTGGTTCGGACTTATGACTATGAGGCCCAGATATACTCCCGCACTGGAGAATTGGCCAGGTCCATTGAATGTGAGAAGGTATATTTCAATTATATGAAGGCCCACGATCATCTGAATTCGGTTGTCTTCAATAACCTCGCCACCAGTTTTGTAAGAAACAATCAACTGGATTCTGCTATTTATTACTATAATGAGGGTATTGACTGGGCAGCTGAAAAAGAGCAATCAGCCAATCTGTTTACTGCCTATGAAGGCTTGACAGAAGCTTACCGGAAAAAAGGAGATTACAGGAGTGCCCTTGCAACCTTCCACCACTCCTTCGAGATTTATGCCAGAAATAATGATTCTATTGAGGCTTCCAAAATAGAAGAGCTGCATACCCGCTACCAGACAGAGAAAAAGGATCAGGCCATTGTGGTGTTGAAAACAACGAACGCCTTAAACCAAAAAATCATTTCCCAACAACGCTGGATATTCATCGTTATCTGTACCTTATTGGTAGTCGCGGCATTTTTCATTTACAACATCTACCGGCAACGCCTGCTCTCGGAGAAAAATGACAAACTGCTGATCGATAATAAACGCTTACTGCTGGAGCAAAAGACCCGGCAAATGCAATTGAACCCCCATTTCATTTATAATGCAGTGGCCAATCTGCAAGGATTAATCAGCAGCGACAGAAAGCAGGAAGCCAACGCTTACCTCGTGTCTTTTTCAAGGCTGATGCGGAATATCCTGGAACTGAACCGGGAGGATTTTATTCTGGTGGAAGAAGAAATTGGCGCGCTGGACAACTACATCCGGCTACAACTGATGCGCTTTACCGGCATGTTTGACTACCGGATTGATGCAGGAGATTTGGACATTTCCGATATATTAATTCCACCTATGCTGATACAACCCTTTGTGGAAAATGCCATTGAGCACGGGTTTAAAACCATCGGCTACAAAGGAATGCTGCTGATTACATTCCGCCAGGAACAACAACAACTGGTTATTACGGTAGATGATAACGGTGTTGGAAATCAGGGCCCGATCAGCCAGCACAAGGAAAAGAAATCATTATCGCAGATTATAATACAGGAACGACTGGATTTGCTCTTTAATAAAGAACGGCAGCTATCCGGGTTCTCCTGCAACGCCAAGCCAAACGGCAATGGCTTTGTAGTAATTGTCAACATACCCTTTATAACCGCTTAAAATAGCAGCACAATGACTGTTTATATACTTGAAGACGAAATAAATATTCAGAGACACATTATAGCATTAGTAGCAGAACTCCCCTATCTGCAGCTGGTAGGGTATTCCGCAGATATTGCCAAAGCAGAAAAAGAAATTCCGCTATTAAAGCCGGAGCTGATTCTGGCGGATATACAGTTGAAAGATGATACCAGCTTTACCCTTTTCAGCCGCATCGATATATCGGCCATGCAGGTGATTTTCATTACCGCCTATAATCAGTATGCCATTGACGCCCTTAACCTCGGCGCAGGCGGATACCTCCTGAAGCCATTGGATACAGAACAGTTTAAGGACACCGTGGACCGCTGCTTTAAGAAAACCGAGCAACATAAATTCAACCAATATCAACTGGAAATTGCGGCTGCCCATTACAACCGCAGCGCCCGCCCTAAACGCATTGCATTAAAAAGCACTACGTTTACACAGGTCATCAATATAGAAGATATCGTGTATTGCAGCAGTGATAAGGGATATACCACGTTTTGGCTGAAAGACGGCACCTCTATCCTCGTATCCAAAGTATTGAAAGAGTATGAATCCGTTTTACCTACAGAGATGTTCCTCCGTTGCCATCAGTCTTTCCTCGTCAATGCCCATTTTGTAAGTAAATATTTTAAAGATGGATACCTGGAAATGACCACCGGCGCCAAGATCCCCGTATCGGACCGTAAAAAAGATACCGTGGCTGAATTCCTGGAACGCATCTAGTTCCGCGGATATTTCCCCTTTTCCGGCAAATAATGATTTGTTCCCCGCAAATATTGATCACGTATTCCCGTGATCCTTTCCCACCTTACTTTTGAGTCATCAAACAGGGAATAAGTCCTGTAATAATTTAACCATATACGATGACCCGTAAAATGCATACCGAAACATGCACCTTAAAGGTCAGTACGGATATGTAGCACACATTAAAAAAAGCATATATGAAAAAGCTACAAAAATTGAACGAAAAAAAGGTGACCAACCTGGAAAACGTTAAAGGTGGTTTGATGATGTTGCAACCAGAATTCTCTCTGGACGACGACCAAACTAAAACCACCTACAATGAAGCATCCTGGAACGGAAAACATTGGGTAACTGATGTTAAACAGGATCCAAAGAATTAATTAGTCACCTGATTTGTTAACTTATTTAAACGTAAACAGCTATGAAAAAACTGCAAAAATTAAACGAAAAAAAGGTAGAAAACCTGGAAAACGTTAAAGGTGGTCTCATGCAGATGATGATGGAATTTTCTGACGGAGACAAAACCACTTCAAATTCCGCGTCCTGGAATGGAAGACATTGGGTAACCGATACCAAAGAAGACGCAGGCAACTAATCATTTATTTGTTAACTAATTAAATTAAAGCAAAATGAAAAAACTGACAAAATTAGACGAAAAGAAAATCTCATCCCTGGAAAGCGTTAAGGGTGGTCTCATGCAAATGCAAATGGAGTTTTCCGATAGTGAAAACCCAACTACCACTCACACACCTACGCAAAGAGGTGATCAATACTTCTGTGATCACAGCGGGGACGCGAGATAGTCGTCAGTTAACCTTCAGCTGGTACTGAACAAACAACAAGGGGCTGTCCCGTAGTGCGGACAGTTCCCTTTGTTAACTCCTTAGTGTTATGATCATCCATTCAACTCCTTAGCACCCTGATCATCCATTTAACTCCTTAATAGCAATGATCATCCATTAATCATATCATCCATTGTTGTCCCAAATTTTGACGAATCAGTGAGGTAGTAAAAAACAATTATTGATGAACCAGAAAATTCTGATTTTAAGCCAGGCATTTCTCGAAACCACCACGGATAATGTGTGTCAGTGGCTGAACTACTACCAGGTTCCTTTCCAACGCATAAATGGAGAGGATTTCTTCGAGTTTACGAGCCTGAACGCGCTTCCACAAAATGACAACATTGGTGTGGTCTGGTACAGGAGAAAGCTATATAGTTTTCCATCAAAATACAGTCTTAAAAAAGAGCATGCTCCAACCAGCTATACCGTTAGAAGGTTCCTGATAGATGAGTTTAATGGATTGCATTCCTTATTATTCCACACCATAGACCGGCATAAATGGCTGAATGATCCGATCATAGAGAACAGTCAGAACAAACTCCACGTGTCCATGTTAGCGAAGGAATTCGGTTTGCAAGTTCCGTTTACAGAAGTGGTAACTACGAAAACTGCTGTGGTAGCACTACTGGAACGATATCCGGAGTTGATTGTGAAACCAATGGGAGAATGCATTTTGGTAGATGATGAATCCGGTACGAAGTTCAAGATGCTGACGGAAGTAATTAACGCATCTAATCTAAAACGGATGCCTGATCAGTTTTTCCCGTCTATGGTACAGGAAAAGGTAGAGAAAAAATATGAAGTCCGGGCATTTTACCTCGATGGGAGTTTCTACAGCATGGCCATCTTCTCCCAAAATAATAAAAAAACAAAGGACGATTTCCGGAACTACGATGATGAGCGACCCAACAGAACCGTGCCTTACCAGCTACCGGCCATTGTGGAAGAAAAGCTCCGTAAGGTAATGCAGGCGCTCCATTTCAAAACAGGTTCCATTGATTTAATGGTAGACCGTCAGGGAGACTATTACTTTTTGGAAGTAAATCCGGAAGGTCAGTTTGGAATGGTGTCTTTCCCCTGTAACTATTACCTGGAAAGGAAAATGGCCATATTATTAAGCAAGATGAACGCACATGAAGAAAAAATTCACCAGTAAGCTGAAAGAAAAGGAAAGATTACCGCTGCCATTGTATTACCTGGATGCAGAGGATGCTTCAAATGGTAAGCGCGTTGTTAAGTACGAGAAAGCGGAGAAAATTAATGCCCCCGCATTTGATTTACAGAGCTTCTACAAGCCTATTTCAAAATTTTGACCATGAAATTTTTAAATCTGTTTGCAAACTGCCAGTTGGTGCACGGTGCGAATATGTCGTTACTCTGTGATTTGCAGCTGCACAAATATTATCATATCCCGAATGATACCTTTGAGGTATTACAGTACCTGCAACAATACTCCATACCCGATTGTATTGCCCATTTTGGAGAAGACAATAAAGAAGCCATTGAGGGTTACATCCATTTTGTGGTGAAGAAAGATATGGGTTTTATAGATGATCGTTTACTGGAACAGCTCATACCAATGGACTTACAGTGGGATCGCTATACACCCATTACCAATGTTATCCTGGAGTACAATGACCAATTGAATTATACCAACAAATTCATGGATGATTTATTTGATTTTAATGTGCAGGCACTGGAAATCAGATCTTATCAGCCTATTTCTGTAAACGATCTCCTTCCGCTACTAGGAACGTTCAATGGTAAAACATTGAGAGTAATAAGATTGGTACTGTCGTACCACGACAGTATCAGTCTTCACTCACTGGAATCCCTGGTGAAAGAATACCCACGGGTGAGATCGATATGGATACACGACGCGCCGGAACAAAAACTGGAGAAGATTTTCGATGATACCGTATCCGTTATCTTTCTTTCCAAACATCTTAACTCCTGCCTGGCTTGCGGTGAAATCAGCGCGGCCTATTTCCAGTCAAACCTGGAATTATTCACGGAGAGCCAGCATCACAATACCTGCCTGAATAGGAAATTGTCCATCGACTACAATGGATATATCCGGAATTGCCCTTCCATGCAAACGCACTTCGGACATATGGAAGAAGTGGCGCTATCGGCTGTATTGGAGGAACCTATCTTTAAAAAATATTGGAATATCCGGAAGGACGACATTAATACCTGCAAAGATTGCGAATTCCGGCATGTATGCACGGATTGCAGGGCTTTCGTTGAAACACCGGAAGATATCTACTCCAAGCCACTCAAATGTGGTTACAACCCTTATACAAGCGAATGGGAGGAGTGGACAAACAATCCTCTGAAACAGGCGGCCATTGATCATTATGGCCTGAGATCATTGATAAAGTAATATGAAATTAAAATCATTCCCTTTTTATAAACAGCCTGATGGCAAGGATTGCGGTCCTACCTGCATCAAGATTATCAGTAAGCATTACGGCAAACTGATAGATCTGCCCACGATCCGTGACCTGGCGGAAACCACCAGAGAAGGCAGCTCCCTGATGGGACTTTCCAATGCAGCGGAGGCACTGGGTTTGAAATCGATCGCTGTAAAAATAGATTTTAATACTTTAGTTGAGGATGTACCACTCCCCTGCATTGCCTACTGGGGGCATCAGCATTTTGTGGTCGTATATCAGATTAAAGGGAATACCGTATACGTTTCTGATCCAGCCTTTGGACTGCTCACCTACAGCAAGCAGGAATTCGTTGCCGGCTGGATGGGCGCTGGTAAAGAGGAACAGGAAGAAGAAGGCATTGTATTAGCACTGGAGCCAACACCTGCTTTTTATGAAAATGAATTTAGTGAGAAGCCTGTCAGGAACAGCTTCTCATTTTTATCTAAATATTTATACCGGTACAAAAGACTGATGATCCAGCTGGCAATAGGATTGCTGGCCGGTAGCGTATTATCGCTGATTCTCCCCTTTCTGACGCAGAGCGTAGTGGATGTAGGTATTCAGAATCATGATGTAAATTTTATCTACCTGATTTTGCTGGCGCAGGTAATGCTATTTGCCGGCAGAATGGGGATTGAAGTAATCAGAGGCTGGATATTATTACATCTCTCTACCCGCATCAACATATCCATTGTATCCGACTTCTTCATCAAACTGATGAAACTGCCTATCAGCTTCTTTGATACCCGGATGACCGGTGATATCATGCAGCGTATTGGCGACCATAACCGGATTGAACAACTGCTGACCAGCTCGTCGCTGAGCACCCTGTTCTCGCTTTTCAATCTTGTTATATTCAGTATCGTACTGCTTTTTTACGACTACCGGCTGTTCTTCATTTTCCTGGCAGGCGCCATTCTGGTAGTTACCTGGATTACCTTTTTCCTGAAAAAGCGCCGGGAGCTGGACTACAAAAAATTTTCCCAGACTACACAGGAACAAAGCAAAGTGATTGAGCTAATCAATGGGATGCAGGAAATTAAGATGCATAACGCAGAGAAGCAAAAGCGCTGGGGATGGGAGTTTATGCAGGTAAGATTGTTCAAAATCCAGATCCGTTCTCTGTCGTTGGAACAGTGGCAATCAGTAGGCGGCAATTTTATCAACCAGATGAAAGATATCTTCGTGAGCTTTCTCGCCGCCAAACTGGTGCTGGACGGTAAACTGACCCTCGGGATGATGCTTTCTGTTCAATACATCATCGGTCAGCTGAATGGTCCCCTACTGCAGCTGATTGATTTTATCAGGCATATGCAGGATGCCCGGATAGCCATGGAACGGCTAGGTGAAATACATGATAAGGACGATGAAGAACCCCTGCAGGATATCTCCGTCAAAGACATTCCCCAACAGGACATTGAAATCAGCAACCTGTCCTTTCGGTATACCGGCGCCAGCACACCTGTTTTTGAACAACTGAGCCTCCGTATCCCCTACCAGAAAACCACGGCCATTGTAGGCGCCAGCGGAAGCGGCAAAACTACTTTGCTGAAACTGCTGATGAAATTTTACGAGCCGGGAGCTGGAGACATCAAAATCGGGAATGTACCGCTGAAAAATATTTCGCCAAGATACTGGCGGGAAAACTGTGGTGTGGTGATGCAGGAAGGATATGTGTTCAACGACAGTATCGCCGGAAATATTGCTGTGGGAGAAGATACCATCGATAAACAAAAACTCCGCCGCGCCGTGGAAATTGCCAATATCAAAGAGTTTATAGAAGGGCTGCCACTCAGCTATAATACGCAGATCGGTAATGAAGGACTGGGTGTGAGCGGTGGACAGAAACAAAGATTATTCATTGCCCGGGCAGTGTATAAATCGCCGGAATATATCCTGTTTGATGAAGCCACCAGCGCCCTGGACGCCAATAACGAGAAGGTGATCATGCAAAACCTGGAGCAGTTTTTCAAAGGCAAAACCGCCATTGTGATTGCACATCGCCTGTCGACCGTAAAACATGCAGATAAAATCATTGTGCTGGATAAAGGAAAGGTAGTAGAAGAAGGTACCCACGAAGAATTAGTGTCGTTGAAAAAAGAATATTATCGGTTAGTTAAAAATCAGTTGGAGCTTGGAAACTAAAAAAGACATCCTTGATACAGTAGAACTTCGCTCCGAAGGAGTGCAGGATATTATGTCGCAGCCCCCGAACTGGATGATACGTTGGGGCAACACCGTTATACTCATTCTCCTGTTGTTGATCCTTGTAATGAGTTATCTCATCAAGTACCCGGTATTTGTGCCATCCACAGTTATCATATCTTCCCAAAACCCACCGGAAAAACCAGAGGTAAGAGTGAGTTCCAAAGTAGAAGAAATTTTTGTACGGGATCAGCAAGCTGTAACTAAACAGCAGGTACTGATGGTACTGCAATCCACCGCAGATTACAAAGATGTACGCAGGCTGAGAGCCATCATTGATACCATAACAGGGAATCACCTGGAACATTTTCCCATTCACGAAGCAGCCAGCTTTAAACTCGGGGAAATTCAGGCCGACTATAACGCCTTCGCCAAAGCATTAACAGATGTACAACTCAACGAACAACTCCGCCCCTATTCCCCTGACTATGTGGCCGCAGAGCAGAGTCTGGCTACTTCTAAAAGCAGGATACAAACCTTACAACAGCAAAAACGGCTGGAGCTGGCTAAACTGGAATTATCTCAAAAAGAATTTAACCGGTACCAGGAATTATTTAAAGAAAAAGTAGTGTCGGCCGCAGAAATGGACCAGGCCAGGATGAAGCTATTACAGGCGCAGCAAAATGTAGAGAGCCTGAATATTACCATTTCACAATTGCAGGAAAGTATCAGTGGTATCATCAAAATACGCAGTGGCGCGACTATCAGCGCACAAAAAGACAACATCAATTTCACTGCGCAGGCAGGACAACTCTTTGAGCAATTGCGGAAATCCCTCAATGCCTGGGAACAAAACTATCTGTTGCAGTCTTCCATTGATGGCACTGTGAGCTTCCAGCAGTTCCTTGGTAAAAACCAATTCGTGAAACCTGGTGATGTCCTGTTTTCCATTATGCCCCAGGAAAGGGATATGCTGATGGGGCGTTTGCAGGTGCCTTCTGTAAACTCCGGCAAAATAAAAGCCGGCCAGAAGGTGCTGGTAAAGCTTGATAATTATCCTTTCCAGGAATATGGTATGGTGGAAGGAACTGTCAGAAATATGGCGAGTGCACCGGATAAAGATGGTAACTATTACGTGTATATCCTGCTGCCAAAAGGATTACAGACTTCTTTCCATAAGCAACTGCCGTTCGATCGGGAACTGAGGGGATCAGCGGAAATAGTGACACAGGACTTAAGATTGATTGAACGCGTATTTTATCAGATGCGGAAATTATTGGGATATCAATATTAGATGAACACATTTTCCGGCGAATATTGATTCATTCCCGGCGAATATTAAATTCGCCGGGAATGACATAGTAATTATTATTACTATTGCGGTATAAACCTACCTTTATATGAACAAAAAATTCACCTTTAGTAAGAAGCCACTGGACTATGTATACGCCGCTGTATGGTTATTCGTTTTCGTATGTTTCGCCGTTTATATTTTTAACGGCAACATGTTTCGACCAGATGCCAACGGGAAAATCCATATTGTAGCTATTCTGGTGGCCTGGGTGGCGGAATACTTAACACAAATTGGCACTGGTATTCTGGTGGTACTCATCGGACTGTATATTTCCGGTAAAATGATTATTAAAAAAGCGGTGAGCGAACAGATGTAATATGGAAGTAAATTTTATCATCCTGACATTTACAAGCCTATATCTGATCGCAACCATACTATATTACCGGTATACGGTAAAGAAAGGAACGGAATTCAGATATAAGCCGCTTACCTTATTGGTGGTATTCATTCTATTCCTGCTTTCTCTCTACGGTATCATTACGCATAAGCCGTATAATGAAATTTTGCCTTTCATAGGTTGACGTTGGGATACCACAAAAATAAAAAAGCAACGGGTGTTTCAAAACGAAACACCCGTTGCTTTTCCGTCTTGTTTTTACAATTACTTACCAAACTTCACTGTAACACTGGCGCTTAGTCGCCTTGGCATCATCTGGCTGACATAGCTACCCCAATATACCTCATTGGAAAGATTATCTATTTTTACAGCCGCTTTATAAAATGAGTGCTCGTAGCTTACGGCGGTGTTGAACACGGTATATGCCGGCATGTAAAACATACCATCCCGGCGGGATTGGCTAATATAGCCTTTACCGTTATAGTTACCACCAATACCCATGCCCAGGCCTTTGAGCGCCCCCTTTAAGCAATAATAATTAATCCAAAGATTAGCGGTTTGTCCGGGGCCGGTCCATTGGCGCAAACCATCCATATCTTGATTGGTGTTGATAGTATACACATCATTGTAAGCATATCCGGCAATAAAATTCAAGCCCTTACAAGGATTGGCAATCACTTCTACTTCAACGCCCTTGCTCATTTGTCCACCGTCCTGCACCTGGTAATTACTACGTCCCGGGGAATTATCATTTCGAATCATATCGCTTACTTTAATATGATAATAGCTGATAGTACTATTCAACTTTCCGGACAACAAATCCAGCTTTACACCGGTTTCCCACTGGTTTGCCTGGCTTGCCTTGAAATTGGCAACGCTCCCATCTGGCTGCCGGTAAGGCGCATTATTACTGAAACCATTCATATAATTCGCGAACAAAGCTACTTTTTCAGCAACCACCTGGTAAACCAATCCCAGCTTAGGAGAAGCTACGGTTTGCGCGTATTGTCCCTGGATCGTATCCTTCACCAGGTCTTTTGTGCCATCATTGGAAAAATGGTCTACCCGCACACTGAGCATTGCCAACAGATGTCCGGTAATATTGATCACATCCGAAACATAGGCACTATACGTCTGCTGCCGGGTAGAAGACATGCTCATGGGTACTTCTTTAAGTGCCGCGTCCAGCGCTGTTTTTGTAAGATCGTGGTAATGGGGATCATTCCCTTTGATCGCTACTTTATCGAACCCGTATATCGCTGCGGCATCATTCTGAATATTGCTGAGATAATAATCCAAACCTAACACTATACGATGACGCATTCCACCCAACCGGAAATCTCCGTTGAAATTTTGCTGCACCTGGATATTACTCACCACATTATTCTGGTAGCCCGGATTACGGGAAACACTATCTCCCTGGATCTCATTCCAGCTATATAGTCCTTTCTGGGTGGCATGTGTATAAGATATACTCGTACGCGATTTCCAGATGTCAGATAACTTATAGTCCACATTTCCATAAACGGTTACAGAAGGCTTACGATCGATTACGCTGTTGTCGCTATACGATTTTGTCCAGTCAACATCCAGCTCCCGGGGCGTTGTCTTTGTAAAAGAGTTTTCCGGGAACAACCGGTTAAAGTCGTTGGCCTTCTGCGTGTATACTTCTGCATCTATCAATACGGATAATCGTTGATTAGGTTTATACAAAAGAGACGGAGCCACGAAAAATCTTCTTGTAAATCCGGCATCCTGGAAGCTTCCCTCACTATGATAAGCGGCATTGGTACGTAGATAAAGTCCCCGCTCCCTGCTCAAAGGCGTGTTGATATCCAGTGCCACCCTGTTCAATCCAAAGCCGCCGGCCATATAAGATACTTCGCCTTTAAATGTTTCCAGTGGCTGTTTGGACACCCGGTTCAACAGGCCTCCAAATGAAACCAGGCTACTGCCAAAGAGCGTTGCAGATGGACCTTTTAATACTTCGATCCGCTCGATATTAGCCACTTCTATGCTGTTCATTTTATAATCCTGTAAACCATTGCGGAGATAGCTCATGGTAATAAAGCCACGCAGGTTAAACGAGTTAGAGCCATTCACAAGCGCCTGACTTACCCCTGTTACATTCTTTAATACATCATTGTAACTGATGATGACCTGGTCCTGGAGTAGTTCTTTCGGAATTACATTATATACCTGCGGATTCTCCAGGTTTTTAATGGGCAGCCGGGCAACATCTTCTACCTCTTTACGGGCAAATTTGTTGTACCCAATGGTAACCTTCACTTCCTGTAATGCCCGGATATCTTTTTCCAGGAGGAAGTCTTCCGAACGCTGCTGCCCGGCTGTAATAGTCACACTCCTGCTCTGTTGCAGCAAGCCAACAGACTTTACCTGCAGGGTATAAGTTCCGGGAGACAATGCCGGAAGATCATATTTGCCCTGCTCATTCGAAATAGTACCTTTGTGGTACCAACAACGGCAATGGTCACGAAAGGTACCGGTACATTATCCATTGTACGTACTGTACCGTGGATACTGCCGGTATGTTGCTGACTATAGCCGATATTCACAGATAACAATAAGACGGCGATAATAAACAGACTTCTTACAAAGTATTTATTAGATGGGTTGTTCATAGTAAACTTGTGCGATTGCAGATTTGATATTGAATAATTCTTTTCTGCAAAATTCAGCGAACAAGTTTCCTTTTTCCAATCGAATCCGGAAAAACGTTTATTCAATCAGGAAATTCCGGGGCGCCCCCTTACTGCCGTTACCCTTTTGATTGTTCTCTTACGTCATCATTACTGATCTTCTTTGCGGCGCCTGGTTTAAATAGTGATCCTAACTCCCAGTTCAGCGTAACTTTCAGCGCCTGGTTGTAATATTTATTCCCTACAGTGTGGAATCCGCTATGATTCCCAGTAAGGTATAAGTTGCCGGGTTAATTTGCGCATAAACACTTTCCGTCATAAAACAAACTATCAGTAAAATATAAGTCAATGGTTTTCTAAACATGCTACAGTACATAAAATGGTCCATCACAAAAATCTTACGACCAATGGTGGTGTTTGTTTATGTAAAGCGGAGAAATATTTGCGCAAAAGGGAAATGATGGATGAAAGGTTGACAGATAAGACACCGGTAAACCGGGTGGTTATTATATTAAAATTCCTTACAATAACTCATCTATATTATATTTTCATATCCTGATGTAATTGCTCGATTAATTTTTCTAATCTTGTAGCGGATTACATTCGTATGAACCGGTACCAGCAATATTCCGATGCAACACTGTTAATGTCCTTACGCGAGGACAACCGGGAAGCTTTTACCGAAATCTACCACCGCTACTGGAAAAAATTACTGGCCGTCGCCTATCTGCATAGCCGGGATAAAAATATCGCCGAAGAAATAGTCCAGGAAGTTTTCATCAGCTTATGGAACCGTCGTGGGGAGTTGTATATAGAGAATATCGGCGCCTATCTTGCTACGGCCGTGCGGCTATCTGTTTTTAAACAATATGCCCGGCAGAAACGCAGAACCCAGATCATCGAAGCAACCACCGATCCGCTGGTGGCCTCCTGGGATGAGGAAAAGATTTTCTCCCGCTTTATGCAACAGCATATCAATGGCATTGTAGAAGAATTGCCGGAAAAATGCCGGCTGGTATTCAAACTCAGCAGAGAAGAAGGGCTTTCCATTCCTGAAATAGCCCAGCGCATGGGCATCGCTGAAAAAACGGCGGAAGCACATCTCACCAAAGCATTGAAGGTACTGAAGGTCAACCTCAATCGCCCTTATCTATGGGCCATTCCCTTCATCGAATTTCTGTTCTCTTAAAAATTTTCAAAAATATTTCCGCGCACTAAGGGTATCCCCTCCCCTTATGGTACATATTCCTGTAAACATAAGATCCATGTTATGAAGGGTATTGCAGCTCTCCGTAACAATACCCGGCATATTTACCTGTAATATGAAACAGCAGCGGCAAATAACTGATGCAGTGTTACTCTTGTCTCTCCGGGAGGACAACAGGGAAGCTTTTGCTGATATCTATGAACGCTACTGGCAGCCGCTGCTGGCTGTTGCCTATGCACACAGCCGGAATAAGACAGTAGCAGAAGAAATTGTGCAGGAGGTATTCATCAGCCTATGGAACAGACGGAAAGAGCTGTACATCGACAATATCAGTGCCTACCTGGCTACAGCAGTACGCCTGGCTGTTTTTAAACAGTATGTACGCCAGAAACGCCGCACCGAAATTGCCGTGCAGGCAGCTGATCCACAGGTGGCCGACTGGGAAGAAGAAAAAATTCATACCCGGTTCCTGCAGCAGCAAATCAATGGTATCGTGGAAACACTGCCCGAAAAATGCCGGCTGGTATTTAAATTAAGCAGAACCGATGGGCTCACCATCCGGGAAATAGCCAGCAGAATAGGCATTTCCCAGAAAACAGCAGAAGCACACCTCACCAAAGCGTTGAAAGAACTACGGTTGAAATTGTGACCGCTGCCACGCTAAAAAAAATTTTTGTTACCACTAAGGGTAAGTAAATACTTAGGGAACATATCACTGTAACGATAAAATACATCCGTTGAAAAACAACATCATTCACCTCATTGAAAAATACCTGGAAGGGACCATTACGCCGGACGAAGAAGCCCGGCTGATGGCCTGGTACCAGGATCACAACGAAGCTGATATCGAATGGCTGTCAGATAATGCTGATGAAGAAGAACAGGTGCGTTTGCGCATGCTCACGCACTTGCAGCAACAGATCAGCACACCCACCGCAAAGCCGGCCGCCAAGCGCCGCTGGATCTATATTTCCGCGGCGGCATCCATATTGCTGCTATTGGGGCTGACAGGCTATTTCACCTATCCGCTCCTGAAAAAGACAACACACAATAACCCTGCACAACTGGCACAGGACGTGCGTCCTGGCAGCAACAAAGCAGTGCTCACACTCAGCAACGGCGACAAAGTAATACTGGAAGACGCGAAGGATGGTATCATCACCGATCAGGGCGATGCCGCGATCAATAAAACAGATAGCGGTCACGTACAGTACAACAGCACAGCCAGTAGCAGCACGGCTATCGTATACAACACCCTCACCACCCCTTATGGCGGCCAATACCAGCTTACGCTGCAAGACGGCACCCGTGTATGGCTGAACGCCGGATCATCCCTGCGTTTCCCCGCCACCTTCGCCGGCAATGAAAGAAAGGTCACGCTCTCTGGTGAAGCTTATTTTGAGGTGGCTCAGGACCCTAACCGGCCCTTTTATGTAGCGATTAATTCCGGTACCAATACCGACATGAATGTACGGGTACTCGGCACGCACTTCAACATCAACGCCTATCCGGAGGAACAACGCCATGTAGTTACCCTCCTGGAAGGCGCCGTGAAAGTGAATTATCTGGGAACAGGTGTAACACTCACACCGGGCAAAGCAGCCATACTGCAAAAGGCCACCGGCAAAATGAATGCAACCGACGGCGATACGGAAGAAGCGATTGCCTGGAAGAATGGTTACTTCTTATTCGATAATGAAAAAGTAGAAAACATCATGCGGCAGATCAGTCGCTGGTATGATGTGGAAATACACTACCAGGGCGACATTTCAAAGAAAGCGATTGCCGGTAGTTTGTCACGGTCTAAAAACGTATCTGAAGTATTAAATATGCTGGAATTAACCGGCGCCGTACACTTTAAACTAGAAGGAAGGAGGATCACCGTTATGCCATAAAAAAATCTGCACAAACAGGGTCCAAAAAAATAACCGGGAGTGTTCCAGCACCCCCGGCCAAAAATTTGAGTCTACCCTGTAAAGGACAAATCTCTAATGCTTTTGTAGTCACAGTTATCGATTCTTAAACTCAAACATCCAAATGTAATGAAATTTTACATACCTGTCGTAGGCCAGGGGTATGCTGGCGCTACGCGTAAAAAAATCCTGTTGGTTATGAAACTAACCGTTGTGTTAATGATCGCAGCGCTATTGGAAGTGCAGGCCACCGGCTATGCGCAGAAGATGACATTATCAGCAAAACAGATCACACTTAAAGATGTATTTCGCCAGATCAGAAAACAAACCGGGTACAACGTACTCTGGAATGTAGACATCCTGAAGGATGCACAACCTGTTACCTTACAGGTAAGCGATGCCACCATCGCCGAAGTACTCACAAAGAGTTTCGCCAACCAGCCATTTACCTATACTATTCGTCAGAATACCATCGTCATCACCCGCACACCTTCACCAACAGTAGTGGCGGTAACGATTAAAGGACGGGTAACAGACGCCAATAAAAATCCTTTGCCTGGTGTGGCCGTACAACTCAAAAAGTCAACAATAGGTACCGCTACGCTGGCAGATGGTTCCTACTCCCTGAATGTTCCCGATGCCGGCGGCGTGCTGGAATTCAGATACATCGGTTATACTACCAAAGAAGTAGCCATCAATGGGCAAACTATCATCAATGTACAATTGGAGCCAACCTCCTCTCAGCTGGGCGAAGTAGTGATTGCCTATGGTAAACAAAGCGCCCGCGATGTAGTAGGCGCCGTTGGAACACTGAAAGCGGGTGAAATGAAAGATCAGCCTACTGGTACCTTTGCGGAGCGACTGCAAGGTAAACTCCCCGGCGCACAAGTAGCACAAACTACCGGACGCCCTGGTCAGGGTATGGACCTGCGCATCCGTGGCGCCGCCTCCTTTACTTCCAGCGTACGACCGCTGGTAGTGGTAGATGGTCAGCCTATGCCCGGCAATCCTGACAACATCAACAACATCAACCCGGATGAAATAGAAACGTTTACCATCCTGAAAGATGCGGCTTCTACAGCGTTGTATGGCTCCCGCGCTGCCAACGGGGTGATCCTCATCACCACCAAACGCGGTAAAGCCGGCCTCACACAAGTCAATTTCAACTCCTACTATGGCGGGGCTTCCCTCATGCGGGAACTGATTCCGCCTGTGATGAACGCCCAACAGCTGGCTACTTACATGAAGGGATTTTATGAAGATAAAATCAAGTACGAAGGCTATACCGGCGGTATTCCAGCAGTATATCAAAACCCGGATCAATACGGGGAAGGCACCGACTGGTTTAGCGCATTGACCAGAACCGCTCCGGTACAGAACTACAGCATTGCGGTGAACACCGGCACTGAGAAGGCAGCCTACAGCATAGTGGCTGGCTACTTTGATCAGCAGGGGATTTTGGTAAACACGGGTTACAAGCGTTTCTCACTCCGCGCCAACGGTGATTTCACACCCGGCAAACGCGTGAAATTCGGCTTTGGCGTAGCGCCTTCCCTTCAGCTGGAACACAACAACAGACAAGGCACCGGCTTTAACGTAGACGGACAGCGGGCCATTTTTGCATCAGCTTCCATGATTCCCACGATGGGCTCTCCTTACAATCCGGATGGTTCGCTGGCGCTGGGCATTTCAGGCTTCACCAACCAATTCGTATGGGCGAACCCGTTACGTCAGCTGATGGAAGTAACAGACGATGCCAACCGCTTCCGTGTATTGGCCAATGTTTTTGCAGAAGTAAAACTAACGGACAACCTCACTTTCCGTACTTCCGGTAGCACAGATATTGGTACCATGAATCGCCAGCGCTTTATCCCTTCTACTTCTATGGGTGGATTCAATGCGCTGCCGATGGAAAACCCTCCGCCTGGAAACAACTCCGCTTTAGGTGAGTCGTTGACTAACACAGACTACGTATGGCTGAATGAAAATACCTTAAACTACAATCAACGTTTTGGTAACCATTCATTGGGAGCACTCGCAGGCTTCACCCTTCAGCGTTCTACCGGATTTGCCAGCGACATGGTAGGCCGCGATTTTCCGGATAATAATGTTAAGTACCTGAGTGCCGCTACCCGTTTTACTACCAATACGTCCAGCTTCAATGCATGGTCAATGGTATCCCTGCTGGGAAGAATTAATTATAGCTTTAAAGATCGCTACCTGTTGCAGGCTTCTATCAGACGGGATGGATCTTCCCGCTTCGGCGCCAATAATAAATGGGGAACTTTCCCTTCGATAGGCGGCAGCTGGATAGCCAGTGATGAACCATTTCTGAAAGACATCAAAGCATTGAGTTTTCTTAAACTAAGAGCTAGTTATGGTTTGACTGGTAATAATGAACTGAATGGCAATTATATGTCCGTAGCGCGTATCGACAATTCCAACTACACGTTCTCCGGTGGCCTCGCTCCGGGTAAAGTACAGAGTACCCTCGGCAACGCCAACCTGGCCTGGGAACGTAACCGCCAGTTTGATGCCGGTATCGATATTGGATTACTGAATGGCCGCCTGAATGTGAGCTACGACTACTATGATAAAATGACGGAAGGCCTGCTGTTCGAGCTTCCTGTGCCACAATCTTCCGGCTTTACGAAAGTACAGGACAACCTCGGTGATATCCGCCAATGGGGCCATGAGATCACCGTCAGCAGTAAAAACCTGATTGGAAAATTCAAGTGGAGCACGGATTTCAACATCGCATTCAACAGAAACCTGGTGAAACGCATCGGCCTGAATAATATTCCATTTGCTGCCGACCCTACCATTACGCTGTCAGAATTCACCGACTTCCGTACACTGGTAGGCAAACCTATTGGTCAGTTCTACGGCTATGTGTTCGACGGCATTTTCAAAAATCAGGCGGAAGCAGATGCCGGCCCTAAGTACTACGGAACAGGCACCACTACTACCTCACAGGCTGGTACCGTACGTTTCAAAGATCTCAACGGCGATGGTAAAATTACTTTCCCGGAAGATCAGACCGTACTCGGAGATCCTAACCCGACCTTCATCTTTGGCTTAACCAACAGCTTCCAATACCAAAACTTTGATATGAGCATCACCATGTCTGGTACCTATGGTAACAAATTGAAAAACGGTATGCAGGAAAGTACTTACAACCTGGATGGGGTGTTCAATGGTCCTCCGGAATTATTGCAACGCTGGCGCTCTGAATCAGATCCTGGTAACGGCCGCGTAGCACGCACCCTGGCAGGTACTACGGCTGCTTATCGTACCGATAATTCATTGTTCGTGCACGACGCGTCACATCTAACCATCAACAATATCACCCTCGGCTATACGCTGCGGAAATTCAGAACACCCGTCATTAAAAGTCTGAGATTATACGGCTCTGCACAAAACGTATACATCTTCACCAGCTATCCCGGTAATCCGGAAGTGAGTGCCGGGCTTGCATTTGTGACACAACAAGGACAGGACCTGGGCGCCTATCCGCTGCAAAGAACATTTACGTTCGGCTTGAACCTTGGTCTTTAAAAATCAGCAACATGAAAAAAATCATCTCCTTAATACTAGTGATATTTAGTCTGGTCCAGATTTCCTGCAAAAAATTCCTGGATGAAACAGATCGGAACAGAATCAGTCTGAACAGCTATTTCAAAACGCAGAATGACTACGACCTGGCGGTGAATGGCGCCTATGCCCAATTGCGTGGCCTCTATAACAATAAGAGTGCCTGGTCCATGGGAGAAATGCGTTCAGATAATACCCACTATGATTATAAATCATCCGACCAGGCGGTAGCTACTACCAATCGTAATAACATCGCCGACTTTCTGGATGATAAATACAATAACCAAACGCCTCCCAAATGGAATGCTGCCTTTGGTGCTATCTCTGCTGCCAATATCGTGATTGATCATATTGATGATATCAAGCTGGCGGAAGCCAACCGCAACACCATACTGGGACAGGTAAAATTTATCCGGGCACTCGCCTACTTTGATCTGGTGCGTTTCTACGGTGGTGTGCCTATCTACAAACGCGCTCCACTTACCCGGGAAGAAACTTACGTTCCCCGCGCTACCGCGCAGGAAGTTTATGACCTGATCATTGCAGATGCTACTGATGCTATTGCTAAATTAGCCGCAACGACATTTCCGCAAACCGGCCGCGCTACAAAGGGCGCTGCATTGACACTGCTCGGCGATGTTTATCTTACCCTAAAAAAATATGACCTCGCTGAAAGTACGCTGAAACAGGTCACCACCATGGGTTATTCTCTGTTCCCAAAGTACAGTGATGCTTTTGAACTGAATAATAAAAATGGAAGAGAATCTATCTTTGAGATACAGACCAACACCAGTCTTGCTGTACCGCAGGCAATGACAGAAGCCTCTGTCTACAATTTCATCCCACGCATGACCAATACCACCATCGTGACCGGTGTGAACTATAACAACGTAACCACGGTGGGTGGCTACAATACGCCTACACAGGACCTGATCAATGCCTACGAAAGCGGTGACCTTCGCCTCGATGCCTCCATCGCGATTGCAGAAGGTAGCTTCAACGCCAGCGACGACTTCACTGCCACCGCTGTTAAATCAGCCTTGAACTACACGCCACCTGCAGGCAAAGTAGGACGCCCGTTTCCGAAGAAGTTTCTGCATACGCACACCATCGGCAACCAAACCAACGACGACTGGCCGGTATACCGCTATTCAGAAGTACTGTTGCTGCTGGCGGAGAGTTTGAATGAACAAGGCAAATCAGGTGAGGCATTGCCTTACCTGAACACAGTGAGAGCAAGGGCCTTTGGCGATGCTACCCACAACATCAGCAGCACCGACAAAGCCACCTTACAAACCGCCATTCTGCAGGAAAGAAGAGTGGAACTGGCTTTCGAAAATAAGCGCTGGCTGGATCTGGTGCGTACCGGAAAAGCAATTACGGTGATGACTGCATTTGGCGTGAAGCAAAAAGCCCAGTATAGTTATCTGCTACCCGGTAGCTATAATGTAACGCAGGACCGGTTGCTGTTTCCTATTCCCAACGCAGAAATATTGCTGAACGATAAACTCACGCAAAACCCAGGATACTAACTAAAACTTTCTATCATGAAGAAGCTTATGTTGAAGGGACGCCCGGCGTCCTCACGGTCAGCCTATGTCTGCGGGACAGTACTGGCATTGACCACCATTATAGTTTCATGTACACGGGAAGCTGCCCAGGTACAGGTAAAGGAAAAGAAAGCAGTGAAAACCGAGACAGCTGAAAAAACATCCTCCACACTGGCAGCTACCTGCTGCTGGGTGGCGATTACCAATCAGGCTAATAAAAACATAGAAGTGTATGATCCGGCAGATGCCTCCTGGACCACCCCCAAGTGGACCTGGCAGCCTACTACGGCCTTGTCGTACAACGCCACCAGCGAAATCCCGCTATGGGGTGATCCTACGGATATCAAAGTGCGTAACAATACCGTATTTGCCAATACTGCGCAGGTAATCACCGCTACCTCTTACCGGCTTGCTACCATTGCAAGATATACGGGTACGGGTACACGCGGACAAAAGCTATGGGTGATGGGCTTTAACGACACCACGGCCCTACATGCCATGGAAATTCTGCCGGATGGCAACTGTGTGGTAGCCAGCGCCGGTAAAACTACACCACCGGCAGTAGGGTTTATACGTATCTATTCGTCCTCCCAACCGGCTCCCAATCACGGCGTTTACACACAATACTCATTACCCGCCGCACATGCCCTGCTGTGGGATCAAACCCACCAGGTGCTGTGGGCACTGGGCAATAAGCTGGTAAAATATGCTTACAACGCGCCAGGCTCAGGTGGTACTATTACCAATCCTAAACTGGATACCCTCGCCGTATATCCGAAATTACCGAAGGCCTGGGGACATGATTTATCCGCAGATGTAAACAACCCGGATCAGTTGCTACTCAGCACCAATGGAGGTACGCATACTTTCAAAATTTCCACAGGCACATTCGTGGATCTACCCGGTGCGGCACAACAAACATTTGTAAAAGGCATCAGCAGCCAACCTGGTCAGAATACGCTGGTGGAAACCATTCCCAACAGTGGTTGTACCCTGAACAACTGGTGCACCACCACCGTGAATTTCTACAATGCCACCACCGGCGCCGCTACCGGCTCACGCACCGTACCCGGCTCCGCTATCTATAAAGGCAAAACATTCGATCCTAACTATTATTGATACCATGAAGAAAATCATTATTGGTTTGTTAGTAGTGCTTACCGCCTGTACCAAAAACCCTGGAGCTAATAACGCTCCAGGGCCTGGTACCAACCCGCCACCGGCAACCGTTCCCGAACCCTACCCGGGTAACTTGCTGGCACTCACCAACGACGCCACGAAGCAAATAGAAATATACGATCCCTCTGTCATTGACTGGAATACTGCCGAAGCAAAAAAATGGCGCTGGTCGCCCACCACCACGCTCGGCTTTACCACCGATGAGATCAATAAATTTGGCGGTGGCACTGATTTTAAAGTCAGAAAGATGAGCATCTGGCAAAACAATACCTTCGCCGCCATCAGCGACAACAGCTTTGCCGCCATCATTGCTTACCCCTCCGGACAGCGGGTATGGTCGAAGGTAATTTCTGGCAACCTGCACTCCGCCGAACTATTGCCCAACGGCAACCTGGCGGTAGCCGCATCAGATGGCAACTGGATCAGGGTATACCCCACCTCGCAGGGTGCTAACGCTAACAACTATACGGAGTTTACGCTCGGCGCCGCTCATGCCGTGCTCTGGGACCCAGGACTTAACTGCCTTTGGGTAACTGGTCAGGATATGACCAACAATGCGCACATCCTGACTGCCCTTGCTATTACCGGCACTGATGCCCAACCGGAACTGACGGAACTGAAACAATACCGCGCTATACTGCCAACACCCTGGGGCCATGAAATCAGCATCTACCATAACAACACCAACCTGCTCTGGGTGACCAGCAATGGCGGAGAATATGTTTTCAATAAAACCACCAAAAGCTTTTCCGTTTCCCCTACAAATAACTTAACTTTTGTAAAAGGAATCGGCAATCAACCCAGTGGACAAATCGTACTTGTTAGACCCGATGCAAATAAAAATCCACGCCCTACCGCTTATTGCTCACTGAACAACTGGTCTATCAGCACAGTGGATTTTTATACTTCCAGCGGACAACTACAAGGCTCCAGGCTAGTGAATGGCGCCTGTTTCTATAAAGTGAAAATCGTTTACGACAATTACCAGTAATGTACTTTAGTAAAAAAATAATAGCCATGCTCTGCTGGGCATTTTCAGGCATCAATGCCGGTCGTTGTGTAGCGCAAAACTCGCTGCCTGCACTGATCCCTATGCCACAGTTGATAAAAATGGATACCGGTCACTTTGTTTTTAATACCAATACCGTAATCCGTACCGATGGCTCCGCACCACCTGTGATTGCTTATTTCCGTGATCAACTGCGTACGCAAAAAATCAATACCCGGATTATTACCGGCACTGCAGCCAACAACGGTCAACAGGAACTTGTCATCACAACTACCGGGGCTGAAAATTTACCTGCCGAAGGGTACCGCCTCCAGATAACACCCACGCGCATTCAACTCACCGGCAAGCAGGCAGGTATTTTCTATGGTATGCAAACACTGCTGCAACTGATCACCACCAATAGCAATACTGCCATTCCGTGTATGACCATCGAAGACGCACCTCGCTTCGGTTACAGAGGCCTGATGCTGGATGTTTCCCGTCACTTCTTTACTGTACCGCAGATCAAACAATTGCTGGATCTGATGGCATATTATAAACTCAACCGTTTCCACTGGCATCTGACAGATGATCAGGGTTGGCGGCTGGAAATTAAAAGCTACCCAGAACTCACGCAGATTGGTGCCTGGCGTGTACCCCGCATAGAATTCAGCGGCAATACCCTGCCACCACAACCCGGTGAAAAGGCCACCGACGGCGGCTTCTACACCCAGGAACAGGTACGCGACATCATCCGTTATGCAGCCGAACGCCACATCGAAATTCTTCCGGAGATAGATGTACCCGGACATTCCATGGCCGCCATTGCTGCTTATCCAGAGCTGTGCGTGACCCGCGATAAAAGCATTGCTGTAAACCCCGGCAGCTCTTTCTCCAAATGGTTTGCCGATGGTAGCTACGAGATGTATATCGATAACTCTCTTAATCCCATCAATGAAAAAACATACGAATTCCTCGATAAAGTATTCGGTGAAGTAGCTGCCCTATTTCCCTATCCCTATATCCATATCGGTGGCGATGAATGCTTCAAAGGCTTCTGGGAAAAGGATTCCAGCATACAACAATTTATGCGGGAACACCAGATAAACAATGCACATGAATTGCAGCGCTACTTTATATCCCGGCTGAATAAAATCATTCTTTCTAAAAATAAAAAACTCATCGGCTGGGATGAAATCATGGAAGGCGATCTGAATGAAAATGTAGCGGTGATGAATCGCTTCGGTGAAAAAGGCGCTATTATACAAACTAAAAAAGGCATGGACGTTGTGCTGGCGCCGGGTGGCAACGGGCTGTATTTCGACTATGCACAAAGTACCTCCGACCAGGAACCTTCCAGCCATGGCGGCGATGCGCCGGTATGGAAAGCCTATGACTACAACCCTGCCTATCCTTCCCTGTCTACCGCCGACCTCCAACATGTGCTGGGTATAGAAGGTTGTATCTGGACAGAAAACATCAAGGATATTTCCAAGCTGCAATATATGATCCTGCCCCGCATGTTGGCCCTGGCAGAGGGCGGCTGGACAAATATCTCACAAAAGAATTACACCCGCTTCGCCAATAGTGCATTGCCTGCGCATTTGGCAACGTTTGATCGCAACGGCATGAATTACCGCGTGCCAACCGTGTTCCATCCCGTGGATTCAACGATAGTAACCGATGCATTCCGATTTGAAATAGCACGACCTCCGGTACCGGGAGCGAAAATATTTTACACGCTGAACAACAGACCACCCGGCGACTACGATCACGAATATACGGGACCCATTACCATCGTTGTTCCAAAAGGAAAAAGCATTCCATTGAAGACGATTGTTGTTACCCCTGCAGGCCACAGAAGCATCATCACACGCACGCTGCTGGACAATAGCAGTCAACCTAAAAACCAATAACAGCCATGCAGAAAAAGATCTATCATACTATATTATTTGCAGCTTTACTGGCTACCGGCCGCCTACAGGCACAACAGCCGCAACGGTTTGAAGACATTGTCACCCACTTTAAAACCCCTGACAAAGACTTCGGTACCGTACCTTTTTGGGTCTGGAACTCCAAAGTAAATAAACGGGACATCGATTCCATGCTGAATGATTACCGTAAAAATGATTTCGGTGGCGTCATCATTCATCCCCGCCCCGGATTGATTACGGAGTATTTATCCAAAGACTGGTACGATCTGTTCAAATACGCTATGGAACAGGGAAAGAAAGCAGGTCTTAACATCTGGATCTACGACGAAAACTCCTACCCTACCGGATTTGCGGGAGGGCTTCTCGCCGATGAAATGCCGGAAGCCTACAACCAGGGCCAGATGCTTTACATGGAAGCTGCCAATAAACTGCCGGATAATCTTTCTCTCTACTTTCTTTTTCTGAAAGAAGAAAATGGAAAGTACCAGGACATCACCACTCATCTGGCAGATGAAAAAGATAAAACCGGTAACTACCGCTTCTTTAAGAAAGTAAACTACCAACGCTCCAACCGCGGCTCTGTAGCGGGTCCTATTGGGGTATCTTATGTAGACCTCATGGCGAAAGGAGTGACCGAAAAATTCATTGACGTTACTTACAAAGGCTACGAAAAAATAGTAGGCAACGAATTTGGCCAAACCATCAAAGGTGTTTTCTCCGATGAACCTACTATCATCAATGAAGGAAAGGACTGCGTACGCTGGACGCCGGATTTGTTCGATACCTTCTACAAAACCTGGGGCTACGATTTACGCCTGCACCTGCCGGCACTCTTCCGGGAAACGGGCGACTGGAAACACGTACGCCACAATTATTATCAGGTGCTATTGCAGTTGTTTATTGATCGCTGGTCCAAACCGGTATCCACTTACATGAACGCCAAACGCCTGACCTGGACCGGGCACTATTGGGAACATGGTTGGCCTAGTCCCTATCATGGACCTGATAATATGGCCATGTACGCCTGGCATCAAATGCCCGGCATTGATATGCTGTTTAATCAATATAACGAAGATAAACCCGTGCAATTTGGCAACATACGCGCGGTGAAAGAACTGAGCAGTGTAGCGAATCAATTGGGTAAAACCCGTACACTCTCTGAAACCTATGGCGGCGGCGGCTGGGAGCTTACCTTCAAGGACATGAAACGTCTCGCGGACTGGCAATATGTGCTGGGGGTGAATTTCATGAATCAGCATCTCTCTTTCATGACGTTGAGGGGTGCACGAAAATATGATTACCCGCCGAGCTTTTCTTATCATGAACCATGGTGGAACTACTACAGTGCTATGAATCACTACTTTTCGCGCATGCAGTACCTGATGTCGAGAGGACAGCAATATAATCATATACTGGTGCTGGAGCCAACTACCTCCGCCTGGATGTACTACGCCCGGGATGCCGAAAATAAACGCTTCTTCGATATCACCAAAAGTTTCAACGACTTCGTAACGCTGATGCAGCGTTCCCACCTGGAATACGATCTGGGCTCTGAAAATATCATTAAAGATCATGGTAGTATTAAAGGAAAGCAGTTTGTGATTGGGCAACGGGGTTATGAAATAGTGGTTATTCCCCCGGGTATGGAAAGCATTGATGGCCCTACTTTCCATCTGTTGAAAAAGTTCATTGCAGCAGGAGGACAAGTCGCTTGTTTTGAACAGCTGCAATTAGTAGATGGCATGATTAACCCGGAACTCACAGCCCTTCAATTGCCGAAAGTCAGCAGCATAAGCCGGCAGGCGCTAATACAGCAGTTTCATCATGATGACTTTAGCATCGCACCCATAGTGGGCGATAGCATTGGTGGCAACATATATCACCAGCGCCGTAAACTGGCAAATGGAGAGTTGCTATTACTCACCAACGCCAGTATGACCAATTCCTCTGTTGGTAAAATTACCATGTCTGGTAAGGATGTACTGGTCCTTGATTTGGGAGATGGGAAGATCTCCCGCTATGCCCATACGCCACAAAATGCAGCAGTAACATTTGAATTTAATGTACCGCCAGCAGGTAGCCTGATGCTGTTTGTGGCAGATAAGAAAATGACGGGCTATAAAGAAATAAATGCAGCCAAAGATTGGGTTACAGTCAATACTTCCCCTACGGTAGTGAACAGACCTGTTGAGAATACCCTCACTATCGACTTTTGTGATCTGCATCTTCATCGGCCGGATTCCAACTATACCCATCTGCACGTAGGGATTGCTTCCAATACGGCCTTCAAACATTTCGGATTTACCGATGGCGTAGGCAATCCATGGAATAACCGTACGCAATATAAGAATGCCATTGTGAGCAGGGATACGTTTTCTATCGGTACCGGCTACACGGCCGTGTATCATTTCAACATTAAAGCAGAGATGGATACCCGTCAATTCAAAGCGGTCATAGAGCAACCGGGCCTTTGGCAAGATGTAAAAATCAACGGTGTTACCGTCAAAAACGAACCCGGCGAATGGTGGCTGGACCGCTCCAATGGCGTGTTTAAAATAGGCGATCACCTCAAAACCGGCGACAACAAAATTGAAGTAACCGTTTCTCCCATGAGTGTATTTGCGGAAATAGAACCGATATACATTCTTGGAAACTTCAACCTGGAAGCAGCACAACAGGGATGGAATGTGGTAGCTCCTCAGCCGCTGCAGCTGGGCGCCTGGAACAAACAGGGTTTGCCACTGTATGGCCAGCAAATTTCATATAGTAAAACCTTTGATGTTACGAACCCCGGGCAAAGCTATGCGGTGGAACTGGATAGCTGGAAAGGTACCGTAGCGGCGGTAGAAGTGAATGGTGTATTGGCAGGTACTATCATTGGTGAGCCTAACAGGCTTGACATTAGTAAATGGGTGAAGAAAGGAAAGAATACAATTGCCGTAAAGATAACGGGGAGTTTAAAAAATGTGTTAGGACCATTCTACAATAAGCCGGTTCCCGGCCTGGTAGATCCCGGAAAGTGGTATAATATAAAGGTACAACCACCCGGTAGCGATTACGATCTATATGACTATGGCCTCTATAACGACTACAGGATCATAGTCCAACGGTGATGATGATGACGGCGCCTGCATCTGCAGGCGCTTTTTCCGTATATCCGTTAAAGTTATCTTATGACTGCTGCCCCACACTTTCCGCCACTTCTGCCATCACCGTTCCGAAAATAAGTCAGCTGAAAAAAGCAAAGATCCAGTCGGAGGCAACCGGATTGCTTTTCCCGCATATATTAATTATTAGTGATAGCCGACAATTTTCCATTTTTCAGTAAAAAAATCCGCTATCTTTAGCCCCCTTAACCTGCGTTACCTTGAAAACACAACCCTTACGCCGCCAAAAAAATTGTTTGAACTGCGGAAACTATGTACCCAACAGATTCTGTGACAAATGCGGACAAGAAAATACAGTTCCTCACGAAACGTTTGGCCATCTGGTAAAACATTTTGTAGCAGATATTTTCCATTACGATTCCCAATTTCTGCTCACAATAAAATATCTTTTCACCAAACCAGGCTTTCTTTCCCGTGAATACCGCGAAGGCAGAAGGGTACGTTATGTGAATCCTATTAAACTGTATTTCTTTACTTCGTTTATATTCTTCCTCTCGTACTTTTACTTTGCGGGCATTTCGCATCACAGCAGCGGTGCTGCAACGCATGCTACTGAAGACAGCATCAAGGGAGCCCGGCTAGGTACCTTTGATGGGCTAAAGAAACTGGAAAAGAAACTCGAGGGTGGCGTCCGGCAAAACGATCCGGGAGCTATCAGGAATCTCAAAATATTAAAGATGATAGCAGCAGCAACAACAGTAGAAGAGTTCGACGCTGCTTACCGCCAACTTCCCGATTCACTGCAACTCTCTCCGTTCATAAAATTACTTGTCAGAACAGAAGCCAAAGCGTTGAAACACTACAGCTCCAATGAAGAAAAAGAAAGAAATTTTGAAGCCGGATATTATCATAATTTCCCCAAAATAATGCTCCTTTGTCTGCCATTCTTTGCCCTGTTCCTGAAACTCGCATACTTCCGGAATAAACAATGGCTCTATGCTGATCACGCGATTTTTACACTGCATATCCATGTCTTTGCTTTCATTTTGATGGCGGTAACATTCCCCCTATTTGATTACATTGCCATCCATGCAGGTAATCTTAGATTGTTCAATGGCACCCTCGCCTGTATCATGGTGTGTTACCTGATTATCGCACTGCGTAAAAATTATGGACAGTCTATTGTGAAAAGTACCATCAAGGGAGTTGTATTATATACCGCTTATATCACTTTCCTGTGGTTGACATTGATAGCAACAGGTTTATTGGTAAGCCTATATTATATTTATTCTTAGAGAGGATAAATTTTAGAAATCCTTTCTCACATAAGCCAGGTAGGCTCTGATATCTTTTTCCAATTGCGCTGGATATTGATAGCCCAAAATGGCTGCTAATTCAACACCTAAGTCGTGGCCTACATCTGCATACGCCAATAGTGCCCGCCAATTATCTGCGATATCACTTCCTGAAAAGGTAGCGGCTACCCGTTCCCAAAGCGCAGGCGGCAGATATTCTTTAAAGAGACGCCCATGTTTGTTGGTAGTGATATTCCAGTTATGTTTTGCAGCGATGTGCCATTCAATCATCGGCACTAAATAATCTGTTCTCATCACATCCTCACTCATGAATTTTGCATAGAAAATATTATCACGGGCCAGGCATTTGGCCACATAGGTCATATCCCACCAAAAGTCGTTAAATAGCTGATTGAATCTTTGTTCCGTTGGCTTTTTTATGACCACCGCCTGATACGTAGGGGGCTTCATGTGATGCGTCAGCCCATCTTTGTCTACCAGCACTTTGTAGCCAACGTCCCAATCTTCAGGTAATTCTTCGCTATTCACATCTGCTATAAATACTGCTTTGCTGCAAAGTTTGAAATCTACTTTTACATAATCATCATACAGTACCATTCTCATCGCATTATGGCCATCAAAGGCTTCCTCATTCTCCACCACTTTCGCGATCACCTTTCCGAACGTAGACAGCCAGCTGTCATCTTCCAGAAATGCGGGTAAATCTTCCATGATCAATTCTATGTCCAGGTCGCTAAAGTCATCTTGTGGGGCATTGGGATTGGTCAGGGAGCTGGTCAGTAATACCGTTCTAATAGTGGGGTTATTGGTTGCCCAATCAACGATTTCATGCAATTTCCTATCCCGGTTTCTCATATAAGCAATTGTTTAAGCAATCTGAATGTAGAAAAAAAAATGATGTCATTAATGGTAAGGTTGGGCCCACGGGTTGGAAATAAAAGAGATCCCATTTGGAAATTCTTTCTTGCAAATTCAAATATTTCCCTATTTTTACTTTGAAATACAAAGTACTTTTAAATACATAGAAATGAGCCAGACAATAGCTGATTTTTATAATCGCCTATACTTCCTATACCCTGTTGTCAACCATTTTTTAAAACGGCAAAAGCGGGTTCTCATCGAAGAAGTAAACAAAGCGCCTGCCGGAAAACTATTGGAAATCGGCGTAGGCAATGGATCACATTTATCCCTTTATAAGTCGCATGAGATAACAGGTATCGATATTTCAAGCACCATGCTTAACAAGGCGAAACTGGCTGGTACACCCGCTACGCTGCTACTCATGAACGGAGAGCAGTTAGCTTTTCCGGATGCCTTCTTTGACTATGTGGTTGTTTCCCATGTGCTGGCCGTAACTACCAATCCCGATCAATTGTTAGCCGAGGCACACCGGGTATTAAAGCCAGCAGGGAAGCTGTTTGTCCTGAATCATTTTACCCCTGATAACCCGCTAAAGCTGATCGACTGGCTACTCCAACCGGTATGCCGGCTGCTGCATGTGAAATCATTCTTTCACGCGGAGCTGATACGCGGCTTCCGGCAGTTTACACTTTGCAGCACAACAGCACTTGGAACAGGCGCCTATTACAAACTATTTATCTTCCGTAAACCTTGAAAAAACATCGCTACCTACTGGCCATATTGCTACTGATTAGTCTATTCATTTATACCTTTTACCGGACAGAAAAAACAGTGGTCAACCAGCTGATCATTAAATTATTTACCAGAGAAGGGTATCTGCTGGCAAAAACAAGGGTTACTTCCCTCCTGCCACTGAATAGCTATATTATCTACTCCCTGCCAGAGGGCCTTTGGATATGCTGTATTACCATCACTTCCAGCTTCTTTTACCTGAATATATGGGGACGCAAATGGCGCCTCGTCATAGCGCCCATACTGGTAGCAGTGATCATGGAAATATTCCAGTTGCTGCACCTGGCAAATGGCAGATTTGATATGATGGACATTGCCTCCGCCGCGTTTTTCTGGCTGCTCGCAATCGTTTATACACGAAGCGGGCCTGCTCCGGAGCCATTATTCAAGTCGGTGAATATCAAAAATGTGTGCTGTATGATCAGTTATATGATTGTTTTTCTGGCGCATGTGAATCATTGATGAGGATCATTGAACATCGATAATAATCAAATTCACCCGCATTGTGTTGCAACTTTTATTGAATAAGCGTGTCCTTGCATTGTATCAGGATTGATATACAGGGCCTCCTTTTCAAATAATCGGCTACTACAGCAGCCGAATAACGGCACAAAATCGATACAAAAAAACAGCCCACAAAAAGGCTATGTCTACCTCCATACATCTCAACTACCAATGGGACTTCTGTATCGCTTAAAATTTAACCACTGCCCAAAATGCTTTCTTGGGCTCCAACGCCTTATCGAACAACAGTGGGTAATCCTTTCTCCCACGCACAGGAAAATTATCCAGCCAGCTATACCGGTCAGAGATATTCCAGAACGTTACACCTGTTAAAGCCGCATGATACTTGCGGAAAGCAGCAAAACAACGGCTAAACTGCTCCAGTTGTTGTTGCTCCCTTACGGCAGTGAAGGTCATGGCACTATCCCCCGCTTCCCGGGCTCTCATCTCATGTTCTTTGGGGTAAACAGACACATCAAATTCGGTAATTTGTATTTTAAGACCCAGTTTTACAAAATCCTGCAGGGTGCTATCCAATTGTGTTGCTGATGGTTCGTTTACCGCCCAATGCGCCTGTAAACCCACCCCATGCACCGGCACTCCTTTATTGATTAGCCCATTGAGCATGCGGATAATTTTTTCCCGCTTCACGGCATTAATCTCATTATAATCATTGTAAAACAACAACGCATCGGGGTCCGCTTCATGTGCCCACTGAAACGCTTTTTCTATGTACTCCTCTCCGCAGATCTGGTACCACAAAGAATTCCGGTAAAATTCATCTTTACGGTCACTGATCACTTCATTGGCTACATCCCAGGCGTATACGATCCCTTTATATCTTTTTACTACTGTAGTAATATGCTCTTTCAAACGCTGCAACAATACTTCTTTAGATACAGGTTGCCCGGCGGCATCTTTAAACATCCATTTAGGCGCCTGGTTATGCCACACTAAGGTATGCCCTCTCAACTTCATCCCATTTCTGCGGGCAAAAGCCGCTATGGAGTCTGCATCGCTCCAGTTATACTGCTGTTCCTCAGGATGAATAACACCCATCTTCATGGCGTTCTCCGGGGTAATACTATTAAACTGCCGGAGCACCAATCCCGCTTCATCTGTGTGCAACGCACGTGGTGAAACGGCAACGCCTATAGGAAAATAATCCTTGTAATAATCCTTTAGTCCGGGAGCTGCCGGTAAATGAGCAGGGGGAATGCGATAAATTGCACAGGAAAGGCTGATGACGGCCGCCAGCAAAACAACAACAACGTGGCTGATATATTTCATATGTAGCTTGATTCTTTGTTTATGGAATTACTTATCTGAATGCACTCAATGTTTGAATAGTACCATCCCTGTTATATTTTAACTCCATCACCTTTATGTTTCTCAAATGCGTTTTACCGGACAATTGGGTGTCGTGGTAAAACAAATACCATTTCTCCCCGACCTGAATAATGGAATGATGGTTGGTCCAGCCTTCTACCGGCTTCAGGATAATACCCTGATAAGTGAAGGGACCGTATGGGCTATCACCGATGGCATAAACGATATTGTGCGTATCGCCGGTTGAGTAAGAGAAGTAATATTTTCCGTTGTACTTGTGCATCCAGGCCGCTTCAAAAAAACGTTTGTCGTTGTCCTGCTCATTATACAAATGGCCGTTGCTATCTATGATTTTTATTGTGACGGGAGCCTGCTCCAGGTTTTTCATATCTCCGGAAAGCTTTGCCATCCGGGGGAGAATGGCTACTTCATTCTTTTCACGCAGCTTTGCGGTAGCATCATAGCGGTTGTTATCCCAATTTTGTAATTGTCCTCCCCAGATGCCGCCAAAGTACAAATAAAAAGCACCATCGTCGTCCCTGAATACACAGGGATCGATACTATAGCTGCCGGTGATGGGCTCCTTTTCTGCCACAAACGGGCCAGTTGGCTGTGCGGAAGAAGCCACCCCTATCCTGAATACTCCCTGCTTATCTTTTGCGGGGAAGTATAAATAATAGGTTCCTTTTGAAAACGCCGCATCCGGCGCCCACAATTGTTTCGCTGCCCATGGTACATCCTGCACCTTCAGCGCAACTCCATGGTCCGTTACTTTACCACCGATAGTATCCATAGAAAAGATGTGATAATCTGCCATCTGGAAATGATCTCCATTATCGCTTTCTTTTGTGTTGGTAGCCGTGTCGTGGGAAGGGTAAATGTATATTTTCCCATTAAAAAGATGCGCCGACGGATCAGCGGTATAGAGATGTGATATCAATGGCGGTGATGTATACACCTGCTGGTTATCATCAGCGAAAGTAAACCAGTTAAAACTGCTGCCAGACAATGCTTCGCCGGTAAATGTAAATGTCAGCCGGTGCCTGCCGGTAACTGGCGTCACGGGTACACTCAGCGTCAGGTACTGTTGCGATGATTGTTCCGGCACTACTACTGTAGCATAAGGATGTAACGAATCTTTATCCAGATATACGTTGATATGTCCTCCCCGGGGAGCCACCCGTAGCAACAGATATTTATATCCCTTTTCAAAGCCCACCTGGTTAAACCGGAGCCATGCACCGGGCGCCGAATGACTTACGTCCTGCTGTCCTGGCTCTCGGCCATCATGTCCGGGAACTACCCGTGCACCGTAAATGTCGTCATACATGGCCGCGCTAATTTGCGACGAAGCGTTGAAGCGATTAGGCGGCCCTTTCCTGGCATCCATATGGAACCAGTCAATATCCACATAACCACCGGTTTGAGTAGTGGCATAATTAAACAGGGTAAACCGGTTGCCAGTAAACATTTTCAGGTCAAACTGCATGTCCAGTGTATCACCCAGGGGGATAAATGTTTTATTATCGAAGCTATAGTAGTAATGCGCCTGATTCTTTACGGTATTAACGGAAGCCTTTAAGAAAACGCGGGGCTCTTTCCCAATGGCAACACTGTCGATCCGGATGCCGCCGTGTTCCATGACAATAAACTTTGCAGCATTCGCCACACGGACACCGATAAAGGCATAGGGCAGTTGTAAAACGGCCAGTCCGGCCACATCACCAGCTTTCATACCGCTAATATCAAATGCAGCAGTAGCATCTGAAAATGGGCCGAATATTCTTTGTGTGAGCGAGTTGCGTGCATGGAGCAGATCAGTGGCAATGCCGGAAGTGGTAAGCCGCAGGTATCCCTTTCGCTTGCTTAAGGACCACGCGCTATCATCAGGATTATGATTCCAGGCCCATTGCATGCCCAGCTGATCGCCATTAAACTCATCAGCGGTGGGAAGTACCTTTACCGGAGCAACGGCATCAGTGCGGGGCTTCATATGCGTTACCACCGCTCTTCCATCTTCCCCTACTACCGGCCAACCATCTACCCACTGCACTGGTTGCAAAGTAGGCACCCGGCCTACTCCTACCCTGTCCTGAAAAATAATGCTCCACCATTCCCCCAAAGGCGTTTCCACTAATGCTCCCTGATGAACACCTTTACCATAGAGGTTCATATCATCTTTCAGCACCACCTTTTCGGTATAAGGGCCGTAGATATTCTTTGACCGCAGACACACCTGATAGCCATCACCACCGCCATAGGTGGCATAAATGTAATAGTACCCATCTTTCTTATAAACATGTGATCCTTCCAGGCCCGGCCTTTGTACTTTGTCGAATACAACGCTGTCCCTGCTGATGGGGGCCAGCTCAGCATCCACTTCTGTCACAGATAATTTAGAATATCCATGAGCAATATAGATGCGGCCATCGTCATCAAAAAACAACCCGGCGTCATAGTAGGGTCTTTTCAATTTTTGTATTTTCCAGGGGCCTGTTGCATTCGGGGCGGTACATAAAAAGCCGCCTTCATCCAGCGTCAGGAAAAGGATATAGAACTTTCCCTGATGATAACGAAGACTGCTGGCCCACTGCCCTTTTCCATATCTGTTTCCCCCTTTTAAATCATAAAAGGGATGTTGTTTAAACTGCTGCACTACGTTGGCAGCATAAGTCCAGTTCACCAGGTCTTTCGACTGCAACAATGGTACACCGGGAAAAAAATACATGGAGGTGGCTACCATGTAATAGGTATCCCCAACGCGGATCACGTCATTATCCGGAAAGTCGGCCCAGATGATGGGATTAGTATAGGTACCATCTTCATTGTCCGACTGCTGCGCATGAATGGACACACTAAAGATGGACAGGAGTGCTATAACGAGGAATTTCTTATACATTTTTAAAATTTATTCAGTCATCTTGATTTTTATGGATCATTTTTTTGAAGAAAATAACAGCATCCCCTCCTGTCCGGAAACAAAAATACGTCGCGCACTACTTTCCATGTAGTTCATTTGTTGAAATTGATAGAAAAAATGTCTTTTAGACAATAATTATAGCTCAAAAACAGTCTGTTAGGACAATTTAGTATCATGTTGATCATAAATTTCATTACAATACTTAAATTGGGAATCAAAGAACCACGTTTATACCACGCAACCAACATCTTGTTTTTTAATGATCGCCCAATATGCTTAAACATACCTTCACCTTCCTGTGCTGTTTGCTATACCTGACTAAAACCGGTTGGACACAAACCGGTCATCTCAACTTCACCTCCCTCACCTCGAAAGATGGATTAGTCTCTAACGGAGTAAATGCCATTACGAAAGACCATTACGGGCTGATGTGGTTTGCGACTGATGATGGTTTAAATAAATTTGATGGTACCCATTTCACGGTTTACCGGCATCGCCAGGGTGATGCTTCCTCCCTGAGAGCTAATGAGGTGCTGACGCTGCATGAAGACAACACCGGTCACCTCTGGATTGGCACCAGTGGTGGTGGACTTAGTTTGTACGACCGGAAAAAAGACGCCTTTGTTCATTTCCCTCTCCACGCAGATGCGCCACAATTGCCTCCCAATGCGGTGATACTGGATATTTCCAGCGATACCTCCGGCAATATATGGATGGCACAATACGAACATTTATTCAAGCTGGCTCCCGGCACCCATCATATTTCCAAAATCAACCTGGTGGCGGGAGAAGATGGCCAGGGAGCAAAGGTAAGTCCACGCTGCATTTTCGTAGACCGTAAGCAACAAATCTGGATCGGCACCAGTCGTGGTTTATATTGCTATGTTCCCTCCACGGGTGCAGTAAAACTGATCACTAATCATAAAGCCGGAGCCATTGCCCAGGACAATGAAATCAGGGCTATTAACGGCGACAGCGACGGGCAAATCTGGATAGGCACGGCCACAGGTTTGTATATGCTGCAACCCGATGGCATCAGCATCTCTCCCTATCCTGCTATTTCACTCCTGAACAATAAATTAATTAACTGCATCAAACCGGACAAAGACCATCAACTGTGGATTGGCACGGAAGAAGGATTAGTGCTGTTAAATACCCGTACCAATACTGCCGATCATTATCTCCCTTCCGACGAAAACACTTATAGTCTTACCAACAAATCAATCAAATGTATTTATAACGATGAGCAGGGGATCTATTGGCTGGGTACTTTCAGAGGGGGAGTTAATAAGTACGACAAAAATCTACATCTTTTTAATTTTAAGCCGGGTACAGCCTTCCATGAAAACAGCCGTCAGTCGTCTATTGTCACGGCCTTTGCGGAAAACAGCGAAGGGAAAGTTTTCGTTGCCACGGATGGCGGCGGTATGTTTGACTTCTCCCGTAAAACCGGCAAAGTTCATCCCATCGATATTCCACTGCCGGTAAACGGTAATAAAGTGTCGATTATGGCGCTTCACTATACGCACGACAAAAAATTATACATTGGCACCTATGCGTTGGGATTACTGATCTGGAATAGCGCTACCGGCAACTATAAATATCTTGCAAAAGGTATAGGTACCAATCATCTCGGGGCCAATGATATTTTTTGTATAAAAGAAGATAGCAAAGGCAATGTTTGGGTAGGTACTAACGGAGCTGGCCTGGATGTGCTCAAAAATGAGCAGGTGGTGACCAGATATACTCCTCAACCCAATCCTACACTTCCTTATGAAAAAAAACTGCCGTTTAACGGGTACATCAGAGCCCTTGAAGAAGATGCAGCGGGCAATATGTGGATTGGCTCCCATGGCGGCGGCGTAGGTGTTTATCACCCGGATACCGGGCAATGGGACATCTATACGCAGAGTAACAGCCTCTTGCCGAGTGATAAAGTACAAACACTGCTGCGCGACAGTAAAGGCCGTATGTGGATAGGCACCTTTGGTGGATTAAGTCTTTTTGACAAAACACAACAACGGTTCATCAATTTCTCTGAAAAGGATGGGTTGCAGAATGCGACCATCTACCAGATGCTCGAAGACAAAAATGGTATTATCTGGCTGAGTACCAATATGGGCATCAGCAGTTTCAATGAAGCCTCAAAACAATTCAGGAACTATAACCGCTACAATGGAGTGCAAAATAACAACTTCGTTCACAACTCCGGCATACGTTTATCTGACGGGGATCTGATGTTCGGCGGACTGGAAGGCATTAACTACTTTACCCCCTCTGATTTAACGGTGAATAAACATGCGCCAGCCGTATTATTAACCGATTTAAAAGTATCCAATAAATCAATATTGCCAGATGAAGATGGGCCGCTCAAAGCGCATATTTCTGTAGCCGATAATATCCATCTGACTTACAAACAAAATTTCGTTATCAGCTTTGTCGCACTCAACTATACGCTTCCTACGGAAAACTATTATGCCTACAAACTGGAGGGATTTGATAAGGACTGGAACTGCGCCGGAACGGTTAACAGCGCCGCCTATACGAATCTTGATCCCGGAGAATACACCTTTCATGTGAAAGCCGGCAACAGCGATGGCATTTGGAGTAATCAGGACACCAGGATAAAGATTTATGTCCGGCCTCCTTTCTGGCGCACCATCTACGCCTACCTCTTCTACATCTGTCTTATTTGCGGATTGCTGCTATACAGCCGGTATCTCGGGATTAAGCGAATCAGAAAAAAATTCCTGCTGGAACAAGAGCGACTGGAAGTAAAAAGATCACAGGATATAGACCGGCTCAAAATTAAATTTCTTACTAACCTGAGTCATGATTTCAGAACACCTATTTCGCTGATCATGGGTCCCGTAGAACAACTCATTACGGAAGAAAAAATCAGCGCCCACCTGGACAAACTCAACATGATCAAAAGAAACTCCCGGCGGCTGCTCAACCTGGTCAACCAGTTACTCGACTTCAGAAAAATGGAAGAACATGAACTAAAACTACAGCTCGCAACAGGCGATCTCGTAGCTTTTATTAAAGAAATAACAGATTCCTTCCGCGACTTTGCCGAACGGAAAAACATTGAATTTATCTTTATCAATGGCCCGGTAACATTGCCTGCGCTATTTGACCATGATAAAATAGAACGTATTCTTTTCAATTTGCTTTCCAATGCCTTCAAGTTTACACCGGAAAAAGGCTCCGTTATCGTGGAGCTGCAGCTGTTAAAAAACAAGGAGGAGGATCTTCAGCAATGGGTTCAAATAATCGTAAAAGATACCGGCGTTGGCATTCCTAAAGACAAAAAAGAAAAAATATTTGAGCACTTCTTCCAGACAGATACCGCTTCTGCTATATTAAACCAGGGAACTGGCATTGGATTGTCTATTACGAAAGAATTTGTAAAAATACATGGTGGTACTATTGAAGTAGAAAGTGAATCCGGGCAGGGGGCAGTTTTCCTGCTGCAACTTCCCTTAAAAGCACCTATGCAAAGTCCGGTGCCGGAAAGGCCGCCCGGTGCTCCACTGCTGTCTGTTCCTGCAACGAGGCCACAGGAGCCGGAAATGGCTAATACACCACCCCTCAAAGCATTACAGGACCATCCCGACATGTCTACCTTACTGCTGGTGGAAGATAATGACGACTTCCGGTTTTATCTTAAAGATAATCTTAGCAGGAGCTACAAAGTAATAGAAGCTACCAACGGAAAAGAAGGCTGGCAGAAAGCATTATTGCTACATCCGCATTTGATTGTCAGCGATATTACCATGCCGGAAATGGATGGCATTAGTTTACTGCAGAAATTAAAATCAGATAAAAGAACCTGTCATATACCCGTGATATTGCTCACAGCACTCACCAATGAGGAACAACAGATTACAGGCCTGGCAACCGGCGCCAACGACTATATCACCAAACCCTTTAATTTCGAAATACTTCACGCGAAGATCAGGAATCACCTGCATCTTAACTCTACCCTGAAAAACACTTATACCAAACAAATAAAACTGCTTTCTCCTGAAATAGAAAAGGTATCAACGGAAGAAAAATTATTGGCACGGATTGTCAACCATTTGGAAGAAAACCTGACAGACTCACAACTTTCGGTCGAAAGCCTGAGCAAAGAAGTAGGGATGAGCCGGAGCTCCCTCTACAATAAGTTATTGGAACTAACCGGCCAAACGCCCGTAGAATACATCCGGTCTTACCGGCTGGAGAAAGCCACCATGCTAATGAAAAGAAGTGACCTGACCATTGCGGAAATCGCCTATCACGTGGGATTTTCCACCCCTAATTATTTCGCCAAATCATTCAAGATAAAATATAATATGCTGCCTTCAGAATTTATAGCAAGGCTGCAAAAAGATAAAGCCCTTGAGTGATGACTACCCACAAAAAAGCCCCCTTACCGTATGTAAGGGGGCTGATGGTTGCTTCTATTATTTCGCATTGGCTTCAAGTGCCTTAGCTACTGCAGCGTAAGCAAGCTTGCGCACATACCCTTCGGTCCATAGCCCCACTGGTTCACCTGCCCGCCATCCAGCACCCACCGGGCTATCCAGCGGGCTCCAGATCGTAATCCCATAGCGTTGCTTCGCGGGAATGAGTTCAAAGTATTTATCAATTACGTACTTGTACATATCTGCCTGGGCTTTGTACTGTTCAAGGGTAGCGGCGGTTGTTTTCACGCCAACACCCAAATCCAGTTCTGATACCTTTATCATTTTCCCGGTAGCTGCCAGCAGCTTAAACATCTCTGCAATTTTATCTTTGCTCGCGTTAATATCAATATGCATCTGCGTACCAATACCGTCTACTTTGGCTCCCTGGCTTTCAATGTAATTGACATAAGCAATCAGGCCACGGCATTTATCCAGACTAAACTCCAGGTTGTAGTCATTAATAAAATGAATATCTGTAGCATTACCATACTGACGGGCCATTTTGAATGCCATTACTGCATAGTCCTTACCCAGGTAGTCCTGCCAGTAAAACTCATCCGATGCCATATTCGTTTTGCCTACCCCTGTTTTTAACTCATAAGGTTTACCGTCGTCCATGGGTTCATTGACTACGTCCCAGGCTTTTACCACCGTTTTACCGGCGCCTACCATGCCGCTCATCCATTTATCGAGGGCGTCTGTGAGGATATATTTTTTTTCCGCAGCTGTTTTTTCTACTACTGTAGTACTTCCGCCGGTGGCTTTGGCATTCTTCAGCACCACATCATCAATATACACCGTACCGGCAAATTCGCCATAGCTAAAGATGAGCCGGGATCTATCGCTTGCAGTAGCTGTAGTGGAAATCGATACCAGTGTCCAGTCTGTGGTTACCGGCACTTGTCCGAAGCCGTTAGATGAATAGTTGGCGCTTTGCAATTCCGGGCGAATAATTCCTGCGGCGGTACCTTTCACCCAAAAACTCAATTCGTAGGTAGCACCATTTTCCAGTGGCGCGGCAAAATCATAGCTGGTTTGTACATCCCAGTAGTTAGACGCTTTAGTGGGATTGGTAACATAAAACGCTTTGCCTTTGTTTCCTACCCCCATACCATCAGCCGTTACACCGCGGGTAGAGCTGCCGCCCCATCCACCCCAGCCGCCGCCGGATTCAAAATTGCCGTTGGCCACCAGGTTGTTTACCAGTGGCGTTCCCTGGGTATCGTATACATACAAATTGTTGATGTCGATATCATATGTTACCCCCGCTTTATTCTTCAGATCAAAATGCAGCTTAATATTATTGTCTGCAAAATCATTGATGGTAAAACGGATTTCCTTCCACGAAATCCCCGTCGTGAAGGTAGCGGTGGGCGTTCCGGATTTTGTCCAATCTATTACCGGTTTATTGTTATTTAAACCTTCAAAAGAGATGCTTCCTTCTCCGGCCCCTTCTGACCGGATATACATGACTACTTCATACTTATGTGTTTTGTTGATGGCGATTCCTGGTGTAACGAGTTGTAAGTCCGTGGCCGTTCCGTTGGCTTTTAGCTCCACGGCATTATTACCCGTTCCCATGCCTGTACCGGTAACTACTGAAATACCGTTGCCTGCATTGAGTTTGGTCCAGTTCGAAAAACTGTTGTCTTTTAGTCCGGCGGTATTTAAATCATTGGGATATGCCGGTGAGGTGACCAGTAAAGGCGAGATGAGTCCTTTCAGGTAGCTGGCGTTCTGATTGGCGTGCCACATCAGTGTATGGCCATACACCTGCATGCCGGCTTCTCCTGCCGTTTGAAACAGTGATTTTACTTTCGTCAGGTCCAGGCTTCCATCGGCCTGCACTACTGCGCCATGTTTCATTTCATACCCTAAAACAATTTCATCGAAATTCCGGTTGGCCAGCCGGTACTTTATGCCTTTGTCCAGGTATTCCTGCAAACCGAGCGCCACTCCCCATTTAAATCCCGGCTGTGTAGCACGGTTGATGTAGCTTTTCAGTGCCGGATAAGCATCGATGTCTTCCTGCATGGCAACGCTTGCTGGCTTATCTACATTAAATTCCAGTGGCTGATATTTATTGCAGGAAGTGATCACCACCAATGCCAGTAAGCGGGTAGCTATTTTATGAAGCTGAGTCATACCAATTACTTTAATGTTGGATAAAAATTATTTGCTCACCGGTGTAAATGTTTCCATTGTAACAGAGCGGTCCCGCATCACCAATGTGTCTGTTGTAGACACCTGCATACCAGGCAGTGTCACCTGGTATTGGAGATAAAGTGCATCCCTGTCTTTGCTTCCCCAGCTGTTCTTCTCCCCTCTTTTTACAAACTGTCCATCGCCCGTAACGGTGATATTCTCAGTAGCGGAAGAAATAGTACATTTTTCGCCGTCCTTAAATGTGAGCAGCAGTGTACAGTTGATGTTGTTACCATCTTTATCTTTATATACTACCGGGAATACCAATTCTTTCAAAGACTTTGTATTTAACTTATTTACTTCATCTTTCTCCACGTACTCCATATGCCGCACCACGGTTTGATTAACACTGCCTGACACTACATCTTTTCCTCTGCGCAGGTAGTTTCCATGCCACTCGTTCACGTACTTAATAGCGTAGAGGATAAAATCCTTTCCACTCAGGATAGAATCTGCGACTGATTTGTTGGTGATACGCAACGGAATCACGTAGGTGTTTTTGATCGTTTTAGGGTCATTAAAAAAAGCGTCGGTTAATTGTACTTCCACGCCGCCGGTCAGGCTCCCTTCGGGGATCACGATCTTATTGTCTGCCAGTGAATAATAATTAGCAGGCATGGGCAAAATCTCCTCTTTACCAACACCAAACAGTAAACCGTTTCCCAACAGGGAATTATCTACTGAGATGCCGATATTGAGGTTCTTTTTACTGTAATAAACACCGCCCGTGGTAGCCATGATTTTACATTTGCGCTGATTATCCAGCTCAGTACTGAAGATATCTTCTCCGAAAGTGATAGTACGCACAGGATATTGATAGGCGAAATACACCGTTTGATAGGGATAATCCGGAAATGTTACGTTTTTATTACACGCTGCCAGCAGCAGCAACATCATGGGCATTATAAACTTCTTCATGTTCTCTTTTTTTTAAAATGAATGCTGTTAACGCCAGCCTTTGTTTTGCTCTAAAGCGCTAAACTTCAGTATTTCACCATAAGGAATAGGCCCATATGTCATGAATGGCTGGAACTCACGGTTCTCCACATTCATCACTGCAGGAACATTATTTTTTATGCTCACTCCTCTGGCCACTTCGTTTAGATTAACTTTCCAACGACGCAGGTCCCAGAAGCGAAATCCTTCAAAGCATAATTCTATTCTCCGTTCATTTCTGATAAGATCCCTCATCTGTTCCTTACTCCCTTTCGCTTGTTCCAACCAGGCGTCACCATTAGTTGTACCTACGCCTGCCCGTTTGCGAATCGCTTTGATTACATCATAGGCGGAAAATCCATACTTGCCAGCTCCCAGGGGGCCCCAGGCTTCATTTGCGGCTTCCGCGTAGTTGAGAAATATTTCTGTATACCGGATATGTGGTTTATAATGACGCTGGTTGTTGGCAGAAGTAGGATTCAGGTTTACATCCTGTCGCAGCAGTTTACGCAGATAGTAACCGGTTCTGGTAGAGGTACCTACTATATTGAGGCCATCATTGGTACCACCATCTGCAGTGGTATTGATCACCGTATTATTTGGCCCTGCGGTACCGCCATTCACTAAAATAAACAGGCGCAGACGGGGATCTCTGTTGGCATAGGGATTAGTGGCATCATAGCCGCTGCCTGCGCTCCCAATAGGCATACCGTTAGCCATGGGGAAAGCGTCTACCAGGTTTTGCGTGGGATTAATGCGGCCGTTGCCAAACAGCCCGGGGGGATAGTTGGCTTGCTCCAGATCGCGGTTATCACCGTAGTTGTTCCTCCAGAGTATTTCAGCGGGGTTGGCACCGTCGGCCAGTCCGGCAATTTCAGCGCCATTGGCATACCAGGTCAGGCCATTGGCCGCCAGGGCATTTACGCCCCCCTTCAGTGACAGCACTTCTCCGGCATAGTCGGCCGCATCCGCCCAGGTGGTGGTATTGCCAGTACCAAAAGCCGGGCTGGCGGCCAGCAGAGCAGCCTTTGAACGAATGGCTTTTGCAATACGGCCTGTGAGAAATCCACGGAAAGCGGCGCCAAAAGCGCGGTTATATTGCTCCTGGGTAATACTGCCATATTTGGCAGGAATGAGCCCCGCACTGGCGATATTTTCGTAGTCCAGTGGAAGCATGTCATCTGCTGTTGACAGATCACTATAAATTTGCTTCATACAAGCTTCAAAGGTGGCCCTGGGTTTATTGAAATCCCCATTCGATCCCTGCACGGTGGTAATAATGGGCACGCCCAGTATAGCACCACTTTCCGACAGGCCTCCATGCACCTGTAACAAATGATAATAGAAAAGCGCACGCAAGCCGGCAGCCTCCCCTTTTATCCGCATGGCAAATAATTTACTTACTGCAGCATCGGATACCCATTGCACGGTATCTACATCACGCAATATGATGTTAAGATATTGAATGGCCGCATAGGCATTGGTCCATTGACTCAACGGATTATTGTTGGCTGTCCATTGTCCATTCGCCATTTTGAGGAAGCCACTACTCTGATCATTGGTCACCGCATCGTCGGTGGCCACATCATTAAAGGACCAGGAATTAGTGGGTATCCGGTTATAGCCATTGAGTAATATGCCAAATGGCAGCGCGGCATCATTGGGTGGATATTTATTGGTATTCAGGTCCCGGTTATTTTCAATTTCCGGCACCAGCAGATCTTTACAACCGGCCAATAGCGAAAGGCAAGCCAGTAAAACAAGAATATTTTTTTTCATAAAACGGGAACTTAATTATGCAAAAAGAGATCAAAACAATCCTTTTATACCAAGGTTATATAAGCGCGTTTGCGGAGCGATGCCCACATTCATTTCCATTGTTTTCCGTTCAGCCGATACCGTTAGTAAATTAAATCCGCTGACATATACCCCCATTTCTTTCAGTACTTTTTTTCTACCCAGCAATCCGCTCATATCGTACGAGATCTGTACTTTCGCCAGATCTATACGATTGGTTTTATACAACCAAAAATCCGAATTGCGGAAATTGTTATCACTGGAAAATGTAGTCAGGCGTGGATATTTAGCGGTTTGCGCGGTTTCAGGTGTCCAGCGATCTCTTACCACGGCAGAATATTTGTCTTCTCCATCTACCCAAAACCAGGAATTATTCTTCATGCCATAGGCGCCAAATCGTCCTACGCCCAATGCAAAAAAGGAAAAGTTTTTCCATTTGGCACTTAGGTTAATCCCTAATGTCAGCGGAGAACCAAACCAACCACCACGGCCCAGATATACTTCATCGCGGGCATCAATAACTCCATCTCCATTCTGATCTTTATACTTGATATCTCCTGGCTTTACCTGACCAAAAGCCTGGGTGGGAGAATTTTTAATGTCATCGGCATCCCGGAAAAATCCCTGATTTTGTAATCCCCATATGGCATCCAGCGGTTTACCCTGACGATATTGATAGTTGTCCGCATACAATTCAGCGCGTTTGGTAGCCATCGTTTTATAATAGCTGCCGACCAGTCCTATGGTATAACTCACTTCACGCACCTTGTTCCGGAAACTGAGGTTAAAGTCAACCCCAACGCGTTTATCATCGTTATAATTGATATAAGGAATAAAAGACGATACCGGGAATCCGGTGGTGAAGTAAGACGGATACAGCACATCTGGCTGGATAATATTACCGGTCATTTTATTGACAAAGAAATTGCCTTCCAGTTTTATTAACTGATGAAAGAACGTGCCATCGAGACCGATACTGATTTCTTCTCTTTTAGGGAAACGCATATCAGGATTAGCTCCCCGGCGCGACTCTGTTGCTGGTACACCGGTACCATCTTTCCAGCCAAACCAGCTTCCCTGTGTGGTATACACCCCCTGGTACAAATAATACGAGGCAATATCCAGGTCGGTATGCAATATCCCTGCAGACGCTGTCAAACGGAGGTCATCGATCGCAGCTACTCCGCGCAGGAAAGGAGCATTGCTAAGCCGCCATCCCAGCGACACTGTTGGAGAAAAAGCAGTTCTGTTTCCTTCCGGCAGTTTGGCGCTATGCACCACGGCGCTGCTGAAATCTATATAGTAAGTATTGCTGAAATCATAGCCCAGCTGCAACCCCAGGTTAGCATTGCTGGTACGATGATATACCGCCGATTCTGATTGCTGGAAACCATTCACCAATAAAACAGCAGAAAGATGATGCTTATCACGGATAGTGTTGAGGTAATTGAATTGACCCGTGGCAGCAATAGTTTGACGATACCAGCTATTACTTACGTTCTGTACCCCCGAAGTAGCATCCTGCCCATATTGGGTAAGGCTGCTGATTAAGTCCTGTCCGGAATAGTTATTCCACGTAGGCGCGTATACGGCATAGCTATTATTGAAGGCCAGATTATAGGAGGTGTTATAATCTACTGCAAACGTAGCGCGAAAAGAAAGCCCTTTCAACAAATTCCGGAGATCTGCATTTACACCGGTATTAAACTGGAATTGCCGGCTTATATAGCGGTTGTTGCCCCCGGCATAGATAGCGGCAAAAGGATTGGTTTGATCCAGTTGCGTGCCCCCCAGTAAATACTTCCCGTCAATAATATGATTACTGTTTTTCACCAGCACATTGGATGCTTCATCATCTGCCTCAATTCTGTCTAAAGGAATAAGTGGTGCAAAACGATAAGGACGTAAGTTGGCAGCACTTGCCCAGTAATCAGTATTAACTCCTCTCCCGGTATAAAAAATAGCGCTGGCATCTACATTACAGGAAATATAATCGCTCAGGTTAACGTCAACGTTACCACGCAGATTGAGGCGATCCGATTTTCCATTTTGGCGGGCCTCTCCAAAATTGAGTAATGATCCGGAAGCCTGATAGCCAATATTGGTATAATAACGCGCCTTATTATTTCCACCGGAAATCTCGGCCGTTACATCGTAGCGGCTGAAGAACTTTTTAAGGTATTCATCTGCATAATAATCTACATTGGGATACCTGTATTTATTTTTACCGGAGGCATACTGATAAATAGTTTCAGGGCTATATAGTTCAGTGAGTCCATCATTGCGGCGCGCTTCATTATAGAGCGTCATATACTCCGCAGATCCCAGATAGGCGGGATATGCTTTGGGCACGTTGATACCGCCATTCGCTCTTACATCTATCCGTTGATTCCCGGCTTTTCCTCTTTTGGTAGTAATATACACCACGCCTTTTGCTGCCCTGCTGCCGTATAATGCCACAGCATTTACCCCTTTGAGAAAAGAGATTTGTTCTATTTCGGTGGGTAATACATTGGTAGCATCGCGGGGAACGCCGTCTACCACCAGCAGATAACTACCCATTCCCCACATACTATTGCCATTAAATCCACTGGCCCAGCTCTCCATATTTTCGAGGCTATAGTTCATATAGTTTTGTGTCATTTGTGTAGATACGTCGACCACAGCAATGCCACCCAATACATCTTTTTTGTTTAGCTTCCGGAACGCCACCTGCGCTGTATTATTCTCAGGTACATTTGATATCGCAGTGCCCGAAGTATCTTGTGCCTGTACCGCTGGCAGGAGGCCTGTCAGCGCGATTGCGGCTATTAATGCTTTCATCTGATTCATGAATTTTTGAAATTAGCGTAAACGATACATGTAGGAATTGTACGTGTTTACCATCCGGGATTTTGTGGGAATTCCAGGTACATATTAGCATCCGAATTTTTCAGCGGGAACCAATAATGTTTCTCAGAATACCTGCGTTCGAGAATGACTGACTCCCTTAAGTTGAGTACTTTATTATTTTTGGGATCAGTTGTACTGAATGATGGCGACCGGTCAAATTCAACAGATTTCTTCAGGGTATATGGGCTATGTATCAGTAACATCCATCTTCTTAAGTCATTAAAGCGATGACCTTCAAAAGATAGTTCCACGGCTCTTTCGCGTCGTACTTCACTCATGAAATCATCCAGTGCGCCGGTAAAACGTGCGGCAACATGTCCCGCACCCGCGCGGTCACGGATCACGTTGATAGCATCTAATGCTGTTTTGGTATAGTTAGCGGATTTGCCCACCGGCGTTCCGTAACCTTCCGCAGCAGCTTCTGCATACATCAGATACACATCTGCCAGGCGCATATAAGGCAGGTGTATATTCAGCGCCTTATCATAGCTCCAGCCGTTATCAAATCTATTGGCGGTCATCGGAATAAACTTGTAGAGTAAGTAACCGGAACGGCTACCACTGCTAATATCACGATAACTACCACCGGTATACAAATTTGCATAACGGTTCTTTTCATCTGTGGTGGCGCCTTGCACGCATTTCACGCCATCGAAAACAATATCATTATAAAAACGCGGGTCTCTACCTTTGAACGGGTAGGCCGGATCGTATCCTGATTCCGGGTCTGCCTGCGTGATATCTTTAATGGGCAAGCCATTTGCCATACCGTAGTAATCTACATAGTTGGCAGTTGGTACAAAAGTGATGGCTTCTTCTGTCAGTAATGCGGGACCATATTGTTTTGCAGTACCATAGGTAGAACCATGTGCACTATAGTAAGGGCCGCGAAAAATGGCTTCGGTGCTACCAGGCATTAACCAGTTCTGACCAGCGCTGTAAAAGTTAGTATAGTACTTTGAAAAATCTACGAGGCTATAAGGAGCATCGCCGGATTCACAGCGCTGCAGTAGTTCTCCAAAGGCTTCTGCCGCCTTCTGGCAATAGGTAGTGTTATAGGTTTTACTGCCACCGGATACGTAATTCATCAACGGACTTCCTGCCCATAGGTAGTTTTTGCCGAGATAGCCCAGCGCCATGATCTTATTAATGCGTAGCTGATTTTTTCCCAACGTCCTTTTTCCGGCAGTAGTATTATCCCAGTTCACCGGCAATAGTTTTGCCGCTTCGCTGAAATCGGCAGCTGCTTTATCTGCGCATTCGCTGTATTTAAGGCGAGGTAGCGCTAATTTCTGATCGCCGGGAAGTACTTTATCAATATAAGGCAGGCCGCCGAAATACTGGATAAACATAAAATGGAACCATCCCCTGAAAAACAGTAACTGACCTTTAATCAGGTCTTTTTCTTCTTGTGTGGCATCGGTGAGTTTATTGAGGTTTTCGAGGCCCATATTGGCTTTACGAATGCCGTACCAACCCAGTTTCCACAGTGATTTTGCAAACCGGTCGTCATTGGTGCTGGTGTTGTTCCGGTCCATCCACCCTGCCTGCCAACCATCGAACTGCGATTGCCAGCCCCAGAAATCACCATTATCTATTTTAACGATGAAGTGGAAATCACGGGCAGTAGATTGAATTTCATCTTCTCCCCAGTTCCAGGAATTTGTCCAGTAGGCGTTGGTAAAATCCGGTATACAGTGATAGAGTTCTTCCGTATAACCCTGAAAACCGATAAAGGTCTTAAAGGCATTATCTGCTGATACAATAGATTGCGGCTCCTTATCAAGGAATTTCTTACAGGATGCCAGGCCAAGAACAGCGGCTATTCCGGCAGCGGCCAGCAATGGCTTTATATATTTATTCATAACGTGCGTGTTTAGAAGGTAAGATTGGCGCCGAGATTGTAACGCTTTACAGTAGGATAAGCTCCCTGCGATGCCCAGCCGGTGCCGGCGAAATTTGATTCGCGGTCGTCCGGCATCTTGCTCCAGGCGGCCAGGTTGTTACCGTTGAGATATACCCGCAACGATTCCAGCCCTACCCGTTTTATAAATCCGGTATTGAAGGTATAGGCAATTTCAGCGTTCTTTAAGCGCAGATAGGAGCCATCAAACATATACTGCGTACCCCGGTAATAGTCTGCTGGCGTTGACAACCAGCGGGGCATTGGCACATCCGCACCAGTGTTGTTTTTTGACCAGTAACTACCTTCATTATAAACCGTATGTCCCTGAGACGACAAACTATTAAAAACTACCTGACGGGTCACATTATTGGCGCCATAGAATTGTACAAAAGCACTTAGTCCTTTCCAGTCTACACCCAATGTGGCGTTATAGGTATTAGTAGGCCATCCGCTATGTCCATACGGAATATTATCCCGCGCATCAATTACGCCATCGCCGTTATAATCCACGAGATAATAATTGCCGGGTAATTTCTGATTATCGTTGGTATTGTGCATGGTGCTGCCGTATAGCTCATCCCAGGTGTTGTAATATCCCTGGCTTACATAAGAATAAGCCTGACCAATTTGCATACCTTCCGATTTTTGGTAGGCCGGCAGTAAGGCGGGGTTATCTGCTTCTATGACTTTATTTTTTGTATGGGTCATGTTCAGGTCGGCCCAAACCCTGGTTTGCCTGGATGCCGGATAACTGAAATGAAGTTCCAGTTCGTAACCCTGAGAAGTTACCCGGCCAAGGTTAGCCACTGGCGGTGTGGTGCCGTAATAAGAAGGTACGGAAGACCGGTTCGCCAGCAATATTTTAGAACGTTTATCCTGGAAGAAGTCTGCCTTACCCTTGATGAATCCTTTGAACAACTCAAAATCAGTACCCACGTTAATTTTTTCCGCCTGTTCCCATTGCACATTTGGATTACCTACGGTAGCTTCCCGATACCAGTTGTAGGGACTTTGTTCTGCGTCTACACCGGTAGTACCCAATCGCGCCTGCCCGCCGTATGCCCATTCCGTCAGGTATAAGAAGCGGCCGGCCACGTCGTCGAAACCTGTTTGCCCATAGGAAGCACGGAACTTCAGCAGATCCAGGAACCGGATATTTTTCATGAATTTCTCATTGGAGGCAATCCAGTTTACGCCACCGGAAGAGAAGAATGCAAACCGGTAGGCAGGGGCAAATTTCTCGGAGCCATTGTAAGCGCCATTATACTCGAATGTATATTTATCGTTGTAGGTGTAAGTGGTACGAAATACCCAATCTTCCCGGTACGAGGGAATCATGCTGCCATAGGCAGTAACATTCCGGTTCAGCAATCCCATGGCGGTTACGGCATGTTTATCTGCAATCGTTTTAGCATAATTCAGTTGCAGCTGATAGAATAAGCGACGCTGATTATCTGTCACGGCTCCTCCTACCGGCGACCACTTGATCCCTTCCTGGAAATCGAAATTCGTCACGCCGTCAAAAGCACTTTTATAAAACACATTTCCTGTGGCAGGATCAATCCATTTACGCTGTACATCATTGTAAAGATCATTAACCCCTCTGTTACTTTCCACGAAGGTATTGTCCATGGAAAGGGTACCATTAAACTTCAGGCCTTTGACAAGCATATCCAGGTTTTGTTCAACGGTAAAGTCGGTGGTGATACGGGTAGTGGTCTGATACTGGATACCACCCACAGCAAGGCTTCTCGCAGAGTTTTCTGCCCGTCCTTCATTAGGTGCATAGTATCCCCAGGAGCCATCGGCATATACTGGCAGAAATACATCTGGCGCAGTGGTATAAGCATCAATCCAGGAGCCATACTGATTACCCGAAAATCCCCATGGGCTTTTCCGTACGCCATATGATCCGGCGAGGTTTACTTTAAAGAGCGTGGAAGGTGTTAATTGAAAATCCAGGTTAGACCGGGCATTTAGTCTGTTAAAGCCGAAACCGGGTTTATAACCGCGTTTATTATCATAAATTTTGAAAAGATCGCCTTCATGCAGGAAGTCTACACTGGTGAAGTATTTAACAAAATGTGTTCCTCCGCTGATATTTACGTTGGCATTTTGCGACATCGCATAATTCTTAAATAACGCTTTTGACCAGTCAACATTTGGGTAACGCTCTGCTTCTTCCAGGTTAGCCGGATGGCGGTATTTATCTAAAATAGCCTGGGGATAATAGTTATTCCAGCTTTCCGGTTTTAATGCCAATTCGTATTCGATCGCCTCATTCACCGTACGTAATGCATCATAAGAATCTGCTTTGCCGGGCAATTTGGAAGGGGCTTTCACGATGGTGTTTACCGTAGCACGAATAGATGCTTTGCCCAATTTTCCTCTTTTGGTAGTGATGAGGATAACGCCATTGGCGCCTCGTGAACCGAATACGGCTGTTGCCGAAGCATCTTTTAACACGGTTACCGTTTCCACAGAGCTGATATCTACACTAGACATAGGACGTTCTACCCCATCTACCAATATCAATGGGTTGCTATTATTCCAGGTACTAAGTCCACGGATCAACAGCTGAGGATCTTCTTCACCAGGCAGGCCTGTGCTTTGAGCAGTAATCAACCCCGGTACATTTCCAGTGAGCGCAGCGCCAATATTGGATACGCCTCCGGCACGTTCCAGAATTTTACCGGTGGTTTGCGACACCGCAGCAACTACGCTTGTTTTCTTCTGCCGGCCATATCCTACGATTACCACATCTTCCAGTCCTACCACATTACTTTTCAGGGTGACGGCAATATTGGATTGTTGCCGGACATTTACTTCCTGCGAGACCTTGCCGATATAGCTAAAAATAAGGACGTGTTTATCGGCAGGAACGTGCAGCTGAAACTTACCGTCGTTATCAGTACTGGTACTGATGCGGGTTTCCTTTATCTGCACGGTGGTACCGGGGATGGGCATCTTCTTTTCATCCAGCACCACTCCCTGGACCACACGTGTATCCTGGGCCAGTAGCGGAGAACCGGCAAGTATACCCGACAGCATTAGTGCTGTCACAGCAAGCCATTTCCATGACATTTGCGGAAAAATCATTTTAAACATGGAATTCAAAACATTTTAATGTTAGGGCAATAAGGGATGCTGACAGCTCATACAAAGCCATCGGCTGGAATAATTACAATACGGTAAAAGATAGTATCCCCTACAGTGTACGATTGGATACTACATGGTTGTGTGATAAAATTGAAATTGGTTGTAGCGGGACGTGGTGACCCGGATGCTTTAAAATTTCATAAGTGATCATTTAGCATTTAAGCATTCATAACGTGTTAATCTATTAAAGAGATTGAAATAAAAAACGATAGTCGAATCTACAATAGGAAGGTATATTTCAATGGTACGAATCTCCAAAAGGATGGTAATAATGTATAAATACACTATCCACCCTTTTTAATCACCCTTATTATTTAAATAACTGTTGCGCAAAATTGAACAAATTATTTCTCCATACCGGCCAGGTATGACCGCCCGGATACTCGCTATAAGTATATTTGATTTTTAGTTCATCCAGCTTAGCCAACATTAATTGGCAATTTTTATAAGCAATATCTTCTTTTCCACCCATTGCAATCCACAGCACATTCAGGTGGCTATTAATCAGGTCGGCATTCGCTTTCATAAAATCGTACTGGGCTCCCGCAGTATTATTCTGCCTGGGCTGCATCCAACCCGAGCTGAATACGCCCAGAGCCGAAAACAGCTCCGTATTTTTAATACCGGTATACAGCGTATGAATGCCCCCCATCGATAAACCCGCTAATGCCCTTTTCCGGGCGTTGGCGTCAACATGGAAATTTCTTTCTACCAGTGGAATAATCACGTCCTTCAACTCCGACTCAAATGTTTTCAATACGGATTCATCGAAAGGAGCGCCGCCTACATTAGCGTCTGGCATTACAATCAGCATGGGTGCTGCTTTTCCGGAAGCAATCAGGTTATCCATGATCAAATCAGTTTTGCCTTGTGTGGCCCAGCCGGATTCGTCTTCCCCACCACCGTGTAAAATATAGAGTACCGGATATTTTCCATTTGCATTGGTATCATAACCCGGCGGAGTATAGATATACAACTGCCGCCAGGAGCCTGTCACTTTTGAAAAATATTTCCTGATCCGGATGTCTCCATGCGGCACATCTTTTAAGGCGTAATAGTTATCCCCGGTAAAGGGTATTTCAATACCGCTGGCCATTCTGCCCATGCCGTAAAAAGTTTCGCTGGCGGGATCTGCAACGGCCACGCCATCAATCAGCAGGGAGTAATAATGAAATCCTTCATTAATGGAATCCGTTGTTATGCTCCATAAACCACCGGTGTCTTTCACCATATCATATTTGCGCCCCAGGTCTACCTGCACCTTTTGTGCTTCCGGTGCTTTAACGCGGAAGGTCACGCGGTGATCGGCCGATATCTCCGGATACTTTGCGTTGCGCACGTTGGTGGCTGCAGAGATGCCTGCCACCGGGTATTTTGAAAATGTGGTAATATCTACGGGTTTAAAGATCAATTGGGAAAACATATACAATCCATTCTTCCACACTTTAAAGTCGTGCACACCAGGTTCAATATAATAGATATGTGGTACGTTATTTTTCTGCAGGTATTCGTGTGTGCGTTTACTGAAAGTAATTAATCCATCGCTGGCGCCGCAGGAGATCCAGAGTAGCTTTATTTGCTGCTTTGCGGCAGCCGGATCGGGCACCAGCTGCTCTGGTAGTTTTGTGTTGGGAGCAGACGAGAAACCACCTATCCAGGCAAACTTGTCCAGGTTACCGAGGCCAAAATTCAATGATTGCCCACCTCCCATCGACAACCCGGCAATGGCCCGATGCTGCTTGTCGGTGTACACCGGATATTTCTTTTGTATAAACGGAATGAGATCATGTAACAAGTCTTTTTCAAACGTAGCAAATGCCTGTACCTTATCCGGTGCCATAACGTTGCCGGAGGCTCTGTCGTCTTTCATAGCACGACCATTCGGCATCACCACAATCATCGGTTCAATTTTTCCTTCGGCGTAGAGGTTGTCCAGGATTACCTGGGGCGTACCGCCATTCAGCCATTCTTTTTCATCGCCACCGATGCCATGAAGCAGATAGAGCACGGGGTATTTTTGCTTGCGGGAAAATCCGGGTGGCGTATAAATCAGCGCTTTACGCAGGTTCCCCACCGTGGTGGAATGATAGCTGATGGTATCAATGCTGCCGTGTGGTATCGCTTCCCGCGGCGTATCAAAACCTGGCGGTGCGTGTTCAATAACATTTTGCGTAAAAGCAGGCAAGGTAAATAATAGAAAAAAGGAAAGATTAAAGATCGTTTTTTTCATATCGCGGAATTTTTCTGAAATTATAAATGTCAATTTAACAATTAATATAATACCAGGTATAACCTGAGAAAAGAAGAGGGCTATTTATCTGTTTTTAAGACACGAATACTTTGAATGGAGATATCTCCGGAGGGCCCTACCGGGAACCGGACAAAAAGATCATGCTGACCTGATACCTGCTGCAACCTGCCTGTGTGGAGCTGCTGGCCACCTGGCTTCACCTGTACCACAGCTATTTTCACACCTTTCTTCAGATCATCTGTGAGCAATTCCAATTGGCCCCCATGGGTAGCTTGTCCCACCAGTTCAACCCTTTTTGCTTCTCCGGCAGTTCCAAAATCTACTCCCGATATCATCAACCATCCCCCCTGTATGGAGGTATTGGTGATGCCTTGTTTTGTTTTGCTGATGCCATAATAATTGCTACTTCCCACTGCAGGTAGTGAAGAGAATCCATCTTTACAAACAAAAAAACGGAAATCCACCGGACCTCCTTCTGCAAACAAGCCGATACTGGTGCCTACCCAGCTGTTGAAGTCAGGTTGTGCTTTGTCAATAGCTACCGCGTTGATGGGCGGGCCCACCTGTTGCCAGTTGTTGCCGTCTGTACTAAAGAAACCGGTTAACTGGTGTTCAAACCTCTCCAGTTTAAGCCAAACCTCTTTCCCTTTACGATAAGGTATTTCTCTTACCGCAGTATCTAATTGAAATACAATACGCGCATTATTACCAGGATGATAGTAAAGACGGGCAAATACACTTTGCTTTCCGTTGGTAAGATATATGCCCCCATGCGCGTTCCTGGCGCCATTCTCCACATTTACGCGGGTAACGGCGGTATAATAATGGTCTGTTTCTTTTTGCAACAGGTGGGCTCTCCCGCTATCAGGAGATAAACGGAGCCACCCTTTGCGTTGCGTCAGGGAATACCCGGCAGCAGCAGGTTGTGTTAAGAAATGCCACCAGGGTCCCAGGCTATCGGTATCAAAACGATCTGTACGTACACTCCGCCACGGCGTATTATTATTATCCAGTGCTGGTTTTACTACAGGCCCGCTCACCGGGGCTTCTCCCCAGGGGCGGTCGCCCTCCCATACTACCCGGTAAAGCGATGTTTGCCTCCCCATACCGGACCAGTCGTTATTGCCACGCTTTTCATAACTCTGACCGATTGTCCACCAGGAGCCATCTGCCAGTTGTACCGGCGCCGAAATATGATTAGGCCGCGGAAAGGTATTATTGACATCGGTAATCGGTTTAAAAAAATCGCCCAATCGTTCCCATTTGGAGGAATCAGCTGTCAGTGCGGTAGTCCGCAGCACATACTGCCCACCGGATACATCACCGGCGGGGAAATAATAATAGTACCCATTTCGTTTACACATTACCGGGCCTTCGGCCCAGCTGTACTGGAGATTAGCATTGATCCAGTCCAGATTGATCACACTATCTGTGAGTTGTCCGTCTTCTCCCAGCGCCTGTAGCCGGTTTACTTTTTGTCCATTTTTAATGACCATGTAAGGCTTGCCATCATCATCTACAAAAATGGAATTATCGTAACCAAGCGGTCCCGTTTGTGCATTCTCCTTTACCCGTACTGGCGCCGACCAGGGTCCGGCGGGTGATGATGCTGTTGAAAACCATTGTCCTCCGGAAGAGAAATAGATCCGGTAAGCGCCATAAAAATAAGTGATGGCACCCTGCCATACGCCATTGCCGGGGCGATCGGTTACCATACCACTATGATTGGGCAATAGTACACGGCTCATCACTTTCCAATGTACCAGGTCTGTAGAGTGATAAATAGGGAGATATGGATTAAAATGAAAAGAAGAGCCACAGTGATAGAAATCATTCCCCACCTTCAACAAGGTTGGATCGGGATGATCACCGGGTAAAACCGGATTTACATACGTACTTACCGTGGAATAAAAATGTACCGCAGCTGGTTCAGTGGCTGGTTGTGGATTGGCTTGCCATACCGGGCCACTTTGTTGGGCTGATCCACTTTGTATCGTCAGGCTTAAACATACAAAGACAAAGGCTATTGATCTTAAAAACATCTGGCAGTTTTTTTTGTGCAGACAAGATAATCACCCGTCCCCACTGGGAACTACCACAAATGTTGAAATGATGAGTAAAAATGTTTTACCGGAAAGTTTAAAGCACAAAAATCATTACTTATTAAATAACAATATCCACCCAATCTTTTTAAAAAAAATAAATAACTGTTAAATTGACAATTATATATCTGACAAACATTAGCAATAGCAGTAATATTCAGTTCATTATGACCAAAATCAATATTTATCAGCATTTAATCGTTTGACATGCCATTATTGTACAAAAGACACTTAATTTTAAACGTATGCCACTTTACTTAATTTGGGTATTTTTACTACATGCACAACGATATTCCGGAATTACAAAAAAGGATATATGGTGGTGACACAGCAGCATTTAATGAATTATACAATTGCTTCTGCACGCCATTGCTACAGTTAGCCCTGGCCATTGTTCATAATAGGGAGATGGCGGAAGAAATAGTAGCAGATGTGTTTATTGCCGTATGGAAAAAGAAGGAAGCTCTATATCACGCCCATAACCTGAAATGGTATCTCTATGCGGCCACCCGCAACATTGCGCTTAACTACCTCCGCAAATATGCCCATAAAAAAACGCTGCAGCTGGATGAAGCATCTTTACTGGAATATGAAATAAACCCTGAAGTACAATTCATCAGCAATGAAATGATGCAGCATATTAATAAGGCGATCCATGAACTACCACCGCAGTGCCGCCTCATTTTTAAACTAGTGAAAGAAGATGGGCTCAAATACAGGGAAGTAGCCATGCTGTTGAATATCTCCATAAAAACTGTTGAAAATCAGGTAGGCATCGCCCTGAAAAAACTAACCAAAATGAAAGCCTTTCTTATTACGTCGTTACCCGGTCATCAATAATATTCTTAAAAAAAATTCCAATTCTCTTAGGGGTATTCTCTCCTTCGTGTTGTCTTATACCCCTGAAGCCTTTGTTTCACCATTTTCAAACATATTATGAGCAACGACCGTAAATGGATTTTATTTGGCAAACAGCTGAGTGGCGAAATCTCGTCCGCAGAGCTGCTTGAATTGGAAGCGCTCCTGAAGGACAATCCATCCGCCGCTGCCTCGCGGGACCTTGCTGCCACCATTTGGCAGACACCCATACAGGAAATAGCCATTGCTCAACACAGTAAAGAACGTATATGGGACACCGTGAAACCGCAACTCCATGAACATCGCTATCATTCACCATTGCGCAGACTGATCGCAGTAGCAGCCGCGGCAGCTGTATTGACGATCACCTGGATAGGATGGCAACAGATACACCCAAATGCTCCTGTATTGCAGCAATTCAGCGCTGCGCCCGGCGGGAAATCAAGGACCATGCTTCCGGATGGCTCCATAGTATGGCTTAATTCCAACACACAAATTCATTACGATGGAAACAATTTTGGTAAACAGTATCGTGAAATCACGCTCACCGGCGAAGCCTTTTTTGATATCGCAAAAAAAGAAGGCATTCCCTTTATTATTCACGCAGGAAAAATAAACATCCATGTACTCGGCACTGCTTTTAACGTGAAAGCCTACACGGGCGACAGTGCCGTATACACCACACTGGTACGTGGGAAAATTGCGGTATCGTTCCGGGGAGCAACTGTTGTGCTGCAACCGGAAGAAAAATTAACCATACCAGTAATCACCCAAACAGCCGTATTGCAACCCAAACACCTGGAAAAAGACAGCAGTGGCCAGCTCTCCGAAATATCCTGGTTAAATAATAAACTGGTATTTGACAATGAAACATTTGACGAGCTGGCCGTTAAAATGAGCCGGTGGTACGGTGTCACTTTTCATTTCGAATCGCCTAACCTGCGGCAACTGCGGTTTTCCGGCATCATAGATACAGAATCAATAGACGAAACGCTGAAAATGCTACAAATATCAAGGCCTTTTCATTTCCTGGTCAACGGGAAAGAAGTGCACATTAGTAACTGATACCGTATTCTTCATCTTCTAAAATAAATGCCATGACATAAAAAAACTACCACGCCATTTACTTTACCATTCGTTCACCCTCTTACATTCCATGTTATGAAAATAATGTTCGTACGGACTTTTAGTAAAAGTCTGCATAGCGGGCTGTCAGGTCTACTCATTCTAACTTTGTTGTTTACCGGCATCATCCCCGCCTATGCCACCGCCACCACTCAGGAAAAGATCAGCATCTCGCTGGAAAAAGTCAGCATTAAAACGGTGCTGAAAACCATTCAACAGAAAAGCCACTGCCGGCTTATTTACAACGATGACATCCTGCCGGAAAAACCACCGGTATCCATCCATGCCGACAATGCCACCGTAGAACAGGTGTTGGCGCAAACATTTACCGGTACCACCCTGCGTTACGCGTCAATGGAAAACAATGTTATTGTCATTGCCTCCGAACCAGTAAGCGCCGCCAGGATAAGCGGCACCGTAAAAAATGAGCGCGGGGAGCCACTCCTTGGTGTATCCGTGAAAATAAAAGGTACCAATATAGGTACGGTGACCAATGAAAAAGGTCATTTCGAACTCCAGGCCACCACGGGCGTTACACTGGTATTCACCTATGTAGGCTACGAACAAACGGAAACTGTGAGTACCGCTGAACCCCTCAATATCATCCTGAAAGAAAGTGCCAGCGGCCTGAATGAAGTGGTAGTAGTGGGTTACGGCACACAGAAGAAAACCTCTTCAACAGCCTCTGTAGCTGCGGTACAGGGAAAGGAACTGGCAAAATCACCCGTTACCAATATCTCCAACTCGCTGGCAGGAAATGTTTCCGGTATCAGTATGCGGCCTAATGGCGGACAACCGGGAAGAGATAATCCGGATATTCATATCAGAGGTATTGCTACTACCGGTAACAACTCACCACTTATTGTGGTAGACGGTATCATCCGCAATAATATCAACGAAATTTCGCCCAGCTCCATTGCCTCTGTTACTGTATTGAAAGATGCTGCCGCTGTGGCACCTTATGGACTTGGAGGCGCCAACGGAGTAATCCTCATCACCACTAAACGTGGACAAACAGGCATCCCTTCGCTTTCACTCAATGCCTATTACGGATGGCAAACCCCTACCTATTATCCTAAAATGCTGAATGCGCAAGACTACATGCGTCTGCGAAACGAAGCCTATATGAATGAAAATCCAGGTGGCACCCAACAGCCGTTCGCCGAAGATTTCATTAATAATTATGCGAGCCAGAACGCCAAAGATCCCGACAAGTACCCTATCAGCAATACGAAAGACCTGATGCGTATGCAGGCGCCCATGCAAAATTATAACCTGCAATTAAGTGGGGGCACTAAAGTAGTGCGATACTATGCCGGTCTGGGTTTCCTTAACCAGGATGGTATGTTTGCACCGGTGAATTACAAACGTTATGATTATAACGTTAATATGGAAGTAAGCGCCACTCCTTCCACTACCGTGTCGCTGTCGCTGATTGGCGCCATCGAAAACACCAACAGTGTAGATGCCGCCACCACGCCCGGACAGCTGTTCCGTAGCGCGTACAAACTGATCCCAACTACCAATCTCTATTATAGTAATGGTCTCTGGGGAGAGTTTGCAGGCAACTCACCGGTAGGAATTCTGAATGCGGGATACTCCCACCGCAATGCCACTTCCCTGCTCACCACACTTTCTGTGGAACAGCAACTCCCGTTCATTAAAGGACTTAGCATTAAAGGAACCTTCAGCTATGACCCCAATGACGCAATGGTGAAAGGATGGCATACTCCGTTTTACTTCTATTCTCAGAATACGGCCACTACCCCTTACACCTATACGAAACAGATATCCACCTCAGAAGGTAATGCAGCAGCATACACCTGGCTTAACCAGGAATATGCAAAAAACCAGTACTTTACCTACCAGGGATTCCTCAATTATCACAATACCTTTGGAAAACATGACATCACCGGCCTGCTGGTAGCGGAAGCCCGCAAGAATGATTCCACCGGCTTCTCCGCCCGGCGCAACAATTTTGCAGTCAACATCGATGAGCTGGGCATGGGTAGCTCCAATAAAAATGATTTTGACAACAACGGTTCTACCATTACCGGCAGTCAGCTTGGATTTGTATACCGCCTGGGCTACATCTATGATCATAAATATCTGCTGGAAGCAGCCGGTCGCTATGATGGCCACTACTACTTCGCTCCCGGCAAACGCTGGGGTTATTTTCCCGCCTTCTCTGCAGGATGGGTTATCTCCGAAGAAAACTTTATGGCAGATCATCTTTCCGTACTCAACTACCTTAAACTGCGGGGCTCCTGGGGAAAATCAGGTAACCTGGCAGGGTCGGCATTCCAGTACCTCAATGGCTATAATTTATATGGTAACGCCTATGCCTTTGGAAACGGCAACATGGTACAAGGCTCCAACATCACCCGGGAAGCCAATCCCAATATTACCTGGGAAATATCTACCAAAACAGACGTAGGACTGGACGCCTCCTTCTGGAAAGGTTTACTCACACTGGAAGTAGACTATTTTAACGAAAGAAGGACGGGCATGCTATTACCTCCCGCAGTGACGGTGCCAGTGGAATATGGGCTGGGACTTTCCGACGAAAACGAAGGCATCATGGTCAACCATGGTATTGAAGTGACGGCAGGTACCAACTATCGTTTTTCCAATGGCCTGCAACTAAATCTGACTGGTAACTTCAGCTATGCGAAGAACAAAATGGTGCAGATATTTGAAACCGCTGCTACCCGCGACAATCCTAATCGTAGCAGAACAGGCAGACCTTTCGGCACGCAATTCGGCTATCATACACTGGGCCTGTTTTCCCAGGCAGATGATAAAAATCATGATGGCATTATCAACAGCGATGATGGCTACAATGTTACCCAGTTTGGTGTACTTCATCCCGGGGATATCCGCTATGCAGACATCAGCGGCCCTGATGGAAAGCCGGATGGAAAAATTGACGCCTATGACGAAACAGTGATTGGCAACCCGGTTTATCCATTCATTACCTACGGCTTTACACCCAGCGCATCCTGGAAAGGATTTGACCTTAGCCTGTTCTTCCAGGGATCTGCATTGTCCGGCCTGAACATCCGTGGCTTTCAAACGGTACCCTTCAACAACAACAATAGTAATTCAGCGTATGAATACTATAACAACCACTGGACACCCAACACCCCTGATGCAAAATATCCCCGCGCGAACCAGTCGCCCTACGCCAACAACACCCAGGGTTCTGATTTCTGGATCATGAAAACAGGTTATCTGCGTCTAAAAACTGCCGTACTGGGATATACGCTTCCAGCAAGGATTTCCAAAGCGATGAAAATGCAACGACTCCGTTGTTATTTCTCCGGACAAAATCTACTCACGTTCAGCAAAATGAAATTCATGGACCCGGAAGTAGGCTACACCGATCTTGAAACAGCCTATCCTAACCAGAAGGTATTTGTGTTTGGATTAAATGTCACCTTTTAGATTCATCCTGTTAAACAAGCCATCATGAAACGATATATCATATTCGTGCCGGTTACGATACTGCTGCTTGGTATCCTGTCCTGCAAAAAAGAATTCCTGGAAAATACGAATAAGTCAAAACTTACAGACGCCCTACAATGGAGCACAGAAGGGAACGCCGACCTTTTCCTCAATGATATCTACAGCGCATTACCCAACTACTGGAATCAGCCGGAAAACCTGGATAACTTCACTGACGACAACGATGCCGGCTTCTACTATACTTCCTATAACTGGAAACAAGGCATTGTGGTGGCTTCTTCCAACGATTATACTATATGGGGAGGCATTACCGGTTCCGGAGATCTCACCAACTGGACAGCTACCTTCACCAACATCCGCAAATGCAATACCTTCATTACAGAGGTGCGTAAAAATGCCGCCAACTTCTCACCGGAATGGTTGAACAAACGGCTGGATGAAGCCCGGTTCATCCGCGCCTTCTTTTACAGTGAGCTATGGATGCACATCGGCGGGCTTCCAATTATTACCACTCCTGCTGACCGGCATACGATGGACAGCGCCACCGTATATGCACCCAGAAGCACCTTTGCGGCAACCGTTGATTTTATCACCACACAACTGGACTCTATTGTTAAAGGCAACTACCTGTCACCTAAATACGGCAAGGGCGACGCAAACGCCGGCCGGGCTACACTCGGCGCTGCACTGGCCTTAAAAGGATGGGTGGAATTATATGCCGCCAGTCCTGCGTTCAATGATGCACAACCCGCCGCAGGCAATGATCCCAATAAAGTGGCCGGTTACAATAACTACGACGCCCAACGCTGGGTAAAAGCCGCCACTACCTTCAAACAGTTCATTGACCTTTATGGCAACGGCAAAACATATGACCTGTTTCCTGACCCATCCGCCATCTGGTACGAAGGAAATAAATATAATGCAGAAGTGGTATGGGACCGCCAGGTAGTTGCCAACATCATGGGATCTTCTTTTGAACAATATGGCGGCCCTGTGTGGATCAACGGCGTGTACTATACCTGGGGGAACTACTGCCCCACACAGGAACTGGTAGACCAGTTTTACATGGCCAATGGAAAACCCATCACGGACCCCGCTTCAGGCTATGATCCGCAGCATCCCTATGTAGGCCGCGAGAAACGCTTCTACGACTGGATCGTATACGACGGCGCACCTTATAAAATGGACTGGATGGATAAAGGCGACACGATATATACCCGCATCGACAAAGTACATCCCTCCAAAAATCAGATTGATTTTGGAACAGATGACGTAAGTAATACCGCCTACTATTTTAAAAAGCGGCTCAACCCACTGGTACGCCCCGGTGGCGGCGCGGTGAGTGGCGCCAACTTTATTTATTACCGCTATGCAGAAGTATTGCTGGGATACGCAGAAGCGCAAAACGAAGCCGTAGGCCCCGATGCTACTGTATACAATGCCATCAATCAAATCCGCAAAAGAGCCAACCTTCCCAATCTTGCACCGGGACTATCCCAGGCGGAAATGCGCGCCGCCATCTACCAGGAAAGAAGAGTGGAACTCTGCTTTGAAAACAAACGTTTCTATGATATTATCCGTTGGAAAACCGCGAATACGGTAATGAATGTAGATAAACATGCCATGAAGATTTCGAATACCGTACCTGATAACAATTCAGGCGTGTGGAAATACGAAATTGTACCGCTGAACCACCCACATGTGTTCACCCGGAAAATGTACCTGAATCCGGTACCACAGGACGCGATAGACCGGAATCCGAAGATTGTACAGAATCCCGGATATTGATGGAAGCAATCTATTTCAACAAGTTGCAGGAATATCCTGCAACTTGTTTTGCTGCTTAATCCGCTGCGCAAAATGAGCAGGGGCTTACTTCTTACAGCTTTGGCGCTTACTTCAATGTGCAGGTTAACGTACCATAGCCCAGCTGATCGTAGCCACCACTATTGGGCCCGTAATTTCCTCCCCCACCCTCGGGGCGTACTTTCTGAGCAAACCTGGCACAATTTGGAGCTGGCAATCCTTTACGGTTGACATAATGGTTATACACCAGTTCCCAAACGGGGCGTATATTTCCCCGGCTACCACTGCTGATAACATTTTGTACCACGCCCACACAATTGGCATAAGGCTTAAAGGAAACTGAATCGCCAAGATTATACGCGGCTACGTACTCTGCTCCTTTTAAAAACCGGTTATTATCATAACCATATATGTCATCACCCTGATTCCAGGCCATTTCACAAAATGTACCCATCAGGCCAATACCCAGTACGGTGTGTCCCTGGTCACGCCCACTTTCCTGCCATTGCCCCAGACCATCCGGATGAATAAAATAAACAGCATTGGTGATAGCGCCATTTCCGGCTCCATATTTAAAATAATGGATCGCTTCATTATAAATGTCGCGGTCATCACAAAGTACGCCGGTAGCCAGAATGGAGTTCATCACGCACAAGTCCCAGTTGGCGTAAAAGTGGCTCATACATTTTTCCTTTCTTGTCAGGAAAGCGTGATTCATGGGATAAAAGACCTGCAACATCATTTTCTGGAATCTGGAGAAATCCGCGGGCGCCCAACCTTTGTAAGTTCTCATTATTTCTGCGGCATTGGCGAACTGGTATCCATATAATCCTGCTGCCAGGTTCGCGTCGTTGTTACCGCCGATGCGTTTTAGTCTGGCGGACCATGCGTTCATGATTTGTATCGACTTGTCGGCATATTGTTTATCGCCCGAGATCTTCCATCTCAATGCGGTAGCATAAGCCGCCGCAACATCATTATACAGCTGGCCATAGTTTTCATGATGAATGCCATCGCTGCCGCGATAAATGGTATCTGCCGGGTTGGGCTGCCAGCTAAGCGCGCTGTGCGAATTGTTAATTAACTGGTTCCAGCCAGATAGCCAGGGCTCCGCATGTGCTTCCACTTTGCTTTTCATCCGGTCGAAATCAGATTGTTGATGCAGTAATCCGGGATGCACAAAAACAGTGTCATGATTGTTGAGTGCTAATTTCTCCCTGGCATCAGCCAGTTCTTTTTTACAGGATGTTACCGCGAAAAATAACAGTATTCCTCCAATGGTACTTAAATTCATTAATCTCACCCGTTTCTCAATTAAATAAATGTTAAAATGACAATCATAAATATATACGGAAAACTATAAACGCAGGTTGCCTGAAAATATTTTTGTGAGATGAATACATAACACTAACATCACAAAGCGCTCTCCTTCTCCATACCTGATGGTGTGCAAAGGAGAAATAACCATCTGGGTGTATCTGGCCGACGGATCAGCCAGATACACCCTTAAATTGGTAGTGCTACCGTGCTTGTATACTTACTGCATTTTCTGATAAACCGGGTGAAGCTACCTTCAGCTGAATATCGCCGGCTTTTTGCCTACTTCTGATAACCACTAACGCACGTCCATGCCATACCTTACGTGTATCGCCCACATAGAGGTCTGTATCCTTAATATCCGCATTATCTATTCCCGCGATAACCCCAGGTCCCTCAATGCTGAAATGCAGGCGGTTTACCGCGTTGGGCTGAAATACGCCATCTGCATCTGTTATCTCCACGGTAATGTAAGTCAGGTCTTGCCCATTTGCCGATATTGCTTTGCGATCAGCGGTCAACTTTATTTTTGCCGCAACACCAGCGGTTTGCAGCCATTTGGACTCCACTTCTTTATCATCTTCTACTCCTACCGCTTTCAGTATCCCATGCGTGTAAGGAACTGTAAATGTTGCTTTAAACTGTTGTTCACGGGCAGTCGCTTTCTCGCCTATAAGTTTGTTATTGAGGTAAAGCCGTACCCTGGGATATTTTGAATAAACTTCCACCTGAACATCTTTCCCTTCAAACCCAGGCCATGTCCAGCTTTCCCAGGTAGGCCATACCGACCACCACGTTTCTTTGATTTCCATGGGGGCAGGCGCCGGTTCCCGAACGGCCAGGTAGAGTTGCGCTCCTTTATTATACAGCATACTCCTGTAATGAGAAATAGGTTTTCTCCATCCAAGCAGGTCTATATCACCACAATAAGCCGCATGCCAGGGGAAAAGATCATGTTCCCAGTGCTCCCCTGGTACCTCTCCTGAATAATACCATCGACCAATTCCCGATTCTCCCAGATAATCCATTGCTGTCCACACGAAGTCTCCCAACACATAATTGTTGTCGTGTACCAGTTCCCAATTTTTAAATGCATCCCGCGGATAAGATTCTGTTTGAACAATTATTCGCGACGGCACTCTCTGATGATCAGCAGGCGCATTATATAAATGATAATTATAACCCGCTACGTCATGTACAGCCATCAGCGAATCAAATATCTCCCATCCGTTGTTCTTCTCCACAACAGCAGAGGTAACAGGACGGGAAACATCTATCTTCCGGATATCCTCTACCAGCATTTTGGCAGTTTTCACGGCTTCCGGATCGCCCCTCTCCGGTATCTCGTTTCCAATACTCCACATAATAATAGAAGGGTGATTTAAGTCGCGCTTCACCAGTGCTTCCAAATCACGGCTCCACCACTGATCAAAATACCGGGCATAATCATTTTTATTCTTGCCTATTTTCCAGCAGTCGAAAGCCTCATCCATCACCAACAGGCCTAATTCATCACAGGCTTTTAAGAACGCTTCAGAAGGCGGATTATGGGAAGTTCTTACAGCGTTAAAACCAGCCGCCTTCAACAGTTCCACCTTACGCTCCTCCGCGCGGTCAAAAGCAGCGGCTCCCAGGCAACCGTTATCATGATGTACACACCCACCGTTTATTTTTATTGTTTTTCCGTTGAGCTGAAAACCGTTTTCAGGCGTGAATTTTATGGATCGGATACCAAAAGCAGACTGAGTATCATCCACTACTTTTTTATCTTTCGAAATCTGTATTTGTGCCTGGTATAAATTGGGGGTTTCCGGCGACCAAAGCAAAGGATTGGATACCGTTATAACACGGACAATCTCCTTTTCGCTATTCGCTGGCAGCGATACTTGCATCTGATCATTACCCACATTTTTAGCATTTTTATTCAGAAGAGATGTCTTCAGGGTAATGCTTTGGCTAATGGCGGTTTCATTTTTTATCAGCGTTTTTATCTGAACGGTAGCCTTTTGAGCAGAAACGCCAGTAGTTGAAATAGCCACACCCCATTGTGCTACATGTATGGGATCAGTCGTCAACATCCAAACGTGTCGATAAATCCCTGATCCACTGTACCAACGGGTATTTATTTGCTGTGCATTATCTACCCTTACTGAAATAACATTTTCTCCACCATATTCCAGGTAAGGCGACAAATCATAACTAAACGAAGAATAACCGTATGGACGGATACCAAGCGATTTTCCATTAATAAAAACTTCGGCATTCATATAAACACCTTCGAAATAAATCGACAACTGCCTGCCTTTCCATTCGCCCGGAACGGAGAAGGTTTTTCGATACCATCCAATGCCTGTAGGGAAATATCCACCAGGACCACCTGTAGGATTTTTAGGGGTTATTGCACCTTCAATACTCCAGTCGTGCGGCAAATCCAGGTTTCGCCAGTCCATATCGTTGAAGGATGTTGCTTTGGCATCAGGCATGTCGCCTAAAAAAAACTTCCAGCCGTCATCAAATAATTGTTTCCTTTCAATACCGCTGCGAGTGTCATTTTTTGTTAACGGCATGCCGGCGTTCTTCTGCAGAAATGTTTCCGGCATAACAGTCCGGGCATAACATGAGGACTGATAAATAAATGCTACCGTCAATGTCACTACTACCCTTGCTATCTTTTTCATAAAATAAAATGCTTATAAATTTTTATCTTCCAAAAAATCTCCGGTTCATTACCTGGTGATCACATCCACTTCTGCATATCCTGCATCATGATGGCCGTTTAGCTCACTCAGGGCGCGAAGCTTCACATAGCGTGCTTTTACCGGCGTAAAGCTTTTCGTTTGCCATACCGGATTGTTTCTGATATTTTGAAATTCTCCTTCATCTGCCAGTTTCCATTCTGTATTATCCGCTGAAATGAAAAACTGGTATTTAGCCACTGTACCACTGGTACTGCCCTGATCCGGCAGATATTTGAAACCACAGAGCTGGTGCACACTTCCCAGATCGATTAGCAGATCAACAGGCATTTTCTGACCTTTGCCCTGATGCCATGTGGTAGATGGATTCCCATCGAGGATCAGGTAAGCTTTTTCATCGTTTAGCCCCATGATTTTCCAGTCTTTCCGGGAAATATCAAACTTCTCCCGGCACACAGGACTACTTTTTCCCGTAGCTGATTCGAAGGCAATAGCAGCTATCTCCAGCTTCCCTGTTGACGGAATGGGTCCGGTGTATTTCTTTGATTTGGAAGTAGGTTGCCCACCGTCCTGTGTGTAGTAAATAACCGACTCCGCATCTGCCGGAGTGATTGTTATTTCACCCGACTGATTTCTGGTAATAACAGGAGTGGCAAGCATTTGCGGAGCATTATAAATACCGATATCAGCAATTACAGGGCAGCTTTTCGAGTCGGTGATAGTAAAGCGTACCTGCGTTGCCTTTATAGCCGGGAAGCGCAGTATTCGCTTATAACCGATTGTTGTTGCTTTTGCCACCTGTTTCCAGGTTCCATCCACCAGGGCCTCCACAGTGAAGGCTTTCACGCGTTGTCCTAACCGGATATATTCCTGCACCAGGAAACGATTGAAGGTGGTGGGCTTACCAAGATCTATCGTCAGCGACGCGGTAGTTACATCGTCATCAGTAGCCCAGTAGGTACTACTACTATTGTCAACAGCCATCCCGGCTCCAAATGCGCTGGCATTTCCGCGAACATTGGAAGCTGCTGCCTTCCTGTTGGCAGCTAGATTTACGGAAAAAGCTTCTTTTACAGCCCTGGCAAGTCCAAGTGCGGCCGTTTCATCATTTGGATGAATCAACCCATTAGGCATGATTGGGAAATTAAGTAGTAATGTACCATTACGTCCTTCGGAATTATAATAGGTGTCCATTAATTGTGGAACTGTTTTTACCTGGCTATCTTCATGTGGATGATAGAACCATTCTGGCCGGATAGACGTATTAACTTCTGCCGGCACCCAGGAGTCGCCGTTTTCAAGGCCATGATGCAACATATTCCATTCTACCTCACCTTTGGCATTTAGCAAACTCCAGTTTGTTTCCCCCACTACTCCCCCTTCGGTACCTACCCAGCGCAGATCTGCCCTATCGCCACCATCATTCCATATTACGCAGTCAGGCTGAAGTTTGCGGATCAGCTGATACGTATTCTGCCAGTCGTAGTAGGTGGTGCGGTCAATGGTACGTGTTTCATTAGCCCCACCATAATAGCCTGAACCGCCATTGGCACCATCAAACCACACTTCGAAAATCGGCCCATAGTTAGTGAGGAGTTCCGTCAGCTGATTTCTGAAATAAGTGATATATTCCGGCTTTCCATAATCCGGACTGTTTCTATCCCAGGGCGATAAATAGATGCCCAGCTTTAAGCCGTATTCCTTACAGGCATCGGCCAATTCACGCACTACATCTCCGTGGCCATTTTTCCAGGGCGCATTTTTTACGGAGTATTCCGTGTATTTAGAAGGCCAGAGGCAAAAACCACAGTGATGCTTTACGGTAAGTATAATACCTTTCATACCTGCTTCTTTGCATATACGGGCCCATTGACGGCAATCCAGCTTCGACGGATTAAATAGTCCGATATCTTCATTGCCAAATCCCCACGACTGGTCTGTATAGGTATTTAGGGAAAAATGGACAAAAGCATAATACTTCATCTCCTGCCATCTCATTTGATTTTCCGTTGGCACCGGTCCGAAAGGTTCCGGTGCCTTTACCTGGGCATAGTTAATACTGGTTGCACACAGGAAAAAAGTAATTCCACACAGTAAATGTCTCATCCTACTAATGGTCATAGTGTTAATATTATTGGGATCTAAGATGACAAGGTATCTGCGACCATTGTTTGCCGCATCAGGGTAACCCTTCCCATGGTCCATTGCTGGTTATAACTGCTGCTTTCTGCCCATTGAGCTATATCATTACAGCTTGATGATATTTAAAAAGAAAACATCGTTTTCACGGATCTCCAGCTCTTTTGTAAAAGGAACACCGGCTTTTACAGTCACCATTTCCCGGGCTATGGGCGAACCATCATTTTGCTTCTTTATTTGTTCAACTTCCTGTCTGGTCAGTTGTGCCGGCTTGCCTACCGATAAATAGGTGGAATAGGCATCATTGCTATGGTAGCCTACTTTATATACATCCAGTGCGTAGTTACCTTCAGGTACGTTTGCTATATTGACCTTTAATTTCCCTTTCGATTTGGCAGGAAGATCACGGATATAATATTGCTGGTTGTGTACAGAGTCGCCCGGATGTGTATTTGTAAAATCCCAGGCGAGGATACCGATATTTCCTGTTGAATCCTTGCATACCCAGGAAGTAGCATCCCTGTTTACCAATTCAATATTTCCCAGCCTGTTTAAAAACTGATAAGCGTAGAATACGGGTTTGTTGATACCCTGTGTATTCAGCATTCCAAAGCCTCCGTGAAATGGTGTAAAACGGGGACCGGGCTCTTCGAAAATATCGGTAAATACCCAGTATGACATAGAGTTGGCAGCATTGCCTACCTGTTTTAGTTTTTGCAACACAAATGCGGCTTCGTGGTAACTATCGTGAATAGGATCTGCCGGCGTATAAGAGGCGCTCCATTCTGTGTAATGAAGTTCCAGATGAGGCATCTTTGAAGTGGCAATTTCCTTACGCGATTCGAGCACATCACCGCTGATACTCATGGGATTTTTATCGAGCACCGTACCAGAGCGGCCAAACTCATCCAGATAGCCCTGCTTAACACCATAGGCATGTGTACTTATAAAGTCTATTGGTACCTGATGCTTATCGCAATAGGCTATCATTTCAGGCTCCCAGGCAGCGCCGGCGGTTCCCGGCCCCCCTACGCGATAAGCGGCATTTATACTTTTGATCGCCTTCGCACTATAAGTATATAATTTGAAATAATCTTGCTGCGTACCTGCCCAAAAACCATCCAGGTTAGGTTCGTTCCACACTTCGAAATACCAGGTTTTTACTTCTTCAGCACCATACCGCTCTGTAAAATGCCGGGTGAGATCCTTCACCAATGCCGCCCATTTTCCATAATCTTTAGGAGGCGTCACATTACCACGCCACCAGAAAATGGTTTTAGCACCACTGGCCAATGCGGATGGCATGAAACCAAGTTCAACAAAGGGTTTCATGCCAATACTTTGTAAAAAGTCAAACAACACATCGATGTACATATAGTTGTACACCGGATTTCCTTTACTATCTTCTGTATATACCGCCATATCATCTGTTAAAAGACCATGCATACGGATATATCTGAATCCACATTCTTTTCTTACATATACCAGCTGCCGTTGCCAATCTGCCCTAAGTCCTTCATTGGCACGGCCGGCGCCCACACACTCATTAAACATAGTGTTGAGCTTGCCGGCTGCTTTATTAAAGTCGATATTGATTACGCGTTCGGGCGCAACGGCTTTCTTCTCATTTATCCTTTGTGCCACCAATGTTTTTGCAACGGCAAAAACACGAGCATCAAAAGAATGATATTCTTTTTCATCTGCTGATATATTTACCTTTCTTACTACTGCTTAAAAATTTTCCGGGAAAACAAGTACAGATTGCGATCCCACTCGTTGTTGTCATGCCCGTTTGTATCTACATTCCAGATGTGGGGCACACTTATTTCATTAAGATATAAATGTGCCTTTTCACTAATTCCGAAAAGACCATCTTTAGTCCCGCATCCTATCCATAGCAATTTCATTTTGTCCCGGGCAGCCTGAACATCCGGAATGAATTTGACGTCGGAATACATACCACCAAACTTATTCGTATTAGGCGCCGAGGAAAATCCACCGACGTAGGCGAACGTCTCCAGGTGATGTAACCCTATATTCAACGATTGTCCTCCGCCCATTGACAAACCCGCTATCGCACGATGTTCATTGTCGTTAATCGTGGAATAATGTGCATCGATGTAAGGAATAATATCTTTCAATAAATCCTCTTCAAATGGTTTCCGGTAGCCTTCAAAACCATCTGCTCTGCCGGAACGACTGGCGGTTGCCGTATCTGTTACCGTCAGTTTAGCATCACCGTTGGGGAACACTATTATGATGGGCTGCATCTTACCCGCTGCTATCAGGTTATCTGCAATATTGTCTGCCTGGCACCATTCCGTCCATTGGCGATAGTCTGCTCCTAAACCATGTATCAGATACAACACCGGATATTTCTTGTCAGCGGAATATCCCGGAGGCGTATATACGTTCATTTCCCGCTGCTTTCCCAGCGTTTTTGAGTCGTACCGGACAGCTGTTAATTTGCCGTGAGCTATCTTATTATCCTGTGCATTGTACCCAACTGGCGGGTCGGGAAATGTGGGAATGGTATCTGTTACATTATTTGTTTGTGCCAGGGAGATATGGCTGGCTACGATAAATACTATCGAAATAAATAAATACCTGTTATTCATTTTACTTTTTTTAAGCGTTATTCTATTCCTTCCAAACCAATACGCCTGCAGGTTCCAGTACTTTTTCTCCCACCAAAATTTTAGCGGCGGAAGGTAAACTCATGTCATACCTGTCAGAAGAATAATTCACCGCTACATAAAATCCATCGCGCCAATAAACATATATGCCCGGTGGATAATTTTCGACGTCGGCGCCGGCTTCCTGATAGTTATTCTTCAGTATTTCCTTTTCCAGCTTCATATCGTCGGTCACCGCGCCAATGTATGTTACCGCGCCTTTACCGATATTTCTTTTTACAACAGCTGCAGTGCCTTTATAGAATTGATCATTGTAGTTGGCCAACACTGTGGTGTTATCATCAGGCTTCAATAAATCTGCCCAGATATTCCAGGAGTAATGATTTTGACCAGCCAGCATATCACCTTTACTATTTGGCGGAATCATATCTGTTGTGGTAATGTGAGCACCAATTAAGTCAGATAGCGGGGCCGCTGTTTCTCCCTCCCAAAAATGTCCATTGCGGTCCATAGTGGCGGTACGGCAGGTGATAATTAAATGCCCTCCCTGCTCCACATAATGCGTCCATTTTTTAATTAATTCCGGGTCAGCCATTTCATAGGCGGGAATAATGACTACCTTGTAAGCTGACAAATCTGTTTTTTCATCCACCACATCTACAGGAGCGCCAAGAGACTTCGCCATTTCCAAAAACTTCACCGGATAGTTCCAGGAATCCCAACGTACATTTTGCTTCTGCCGATCGATGGTCCAATAGTTCTCCAGATTCCATACAACGGCGGTTTTCCGTGCCGTTAACTTTTGTGGTAACTGCGCGCCTGGTTGATAGTGTTGACGTAGTTCCCGTATCTCTCTGTTAAACTGTATATATTCTATGCCTCCTTGCGAAGGCGTTACGCCATCCGTTTTAATAACTGCAGCATGATACTGTTCTGACCCATACAAAATCTGACGAAAACGGTAAGAACACGCAAGCTGGCCACCGGCTGCAAAACTGTGATACAACCACATTCTGACAGCGCCAGGTAACAGCAGGGAGGCTTGCCCTGCCCAATTGGTGGGGCCTGGTTGCATTTCCATTACACCGGTCACTCCTCCTACTGATTTATAATATTCAGACGCAAACAAAACCGTCCTGCTATCTCCTAGTCTGAAACCCAAACTCCCCATGTTGCCAGCGCCGCCATTGGGGTAAGCAGTATAGGTGGCGAAGTCCATTTTCCTGGTCAGCCGTGGATTGGCCAACGGAGAAACGGCTGTATAGTTGGTAGTGACATACTGATTCGGGGTAATATATTTTCTTAAAACAGCCGCCTGAAAATCGAGAAAATCGGCCTGTTCATCTGCAGAATATCTCTTCAGATCCAGCAAGGCATGTGGGTTATTTCCCCACCAGTTTACCAATGTGATATTGGGTATCACAATCTGGCTAAACCCGTTGTAACGCTGGCTCCAGAAAGCCGTTCCCCAGGCGGTATTCAGCGCCTCAATAGTTTTATACCTGCGTTGCAGCCATTTCCGGAATCCTGCCTGTGCAGAAGGACTATAATCAGTTTTGGCATCCGGCTCATTATCCAGCTGCCAGCCCACCACGGTCTTATTCTGTCCGTAGTGCTTCGCCAATTCCGTTACCGCTCTTTCTACAAAAAATCTATACTTTTCATTCGCATTGGAGCCAAGGCCTCGTGTGCCATGTTCGCCGCGAATGTAATTGCCATACATTAAATAAGTTTCAGGATATTTATCCCGCATCCAGGCCGGCATGGTGGCCGATGGTGTACACATCAGCACTTTCAGGTGATATTTTTCGCAGAGAAGGATCACTTTATCCAGCCAGGCAAAATCAAATTTCCCTTCTTCGGGTTCCAACCTGAACCAGGCAAATTCTGCCACATGTACAAACTCGTATCCCATGTCGGCGATCTTCTTTATATCCCTATCCCACTGGCTTTCATCCCAATGTTCGGGATAATAATAGATGCCCGTAGTGATCAGGTTCTTTGCCGGAAAAAAGGGACTGGTCTGCTGCGACCTTGCACTTAACCCTACCATTAAAGTTGCCATCAGCACAACTATCATACTTTTATTCATCTAACCATTATTTTCATTATTAAATCTCAGTCACCTCATTTCTGCGTATGACGAAAATGGCAGCGACTCATATTGGCTTCATTACTGCGACAAATCCACCGCGGCGAAGCATTTCGACTTCTACAGAACTGGATTTATCGACTACCAGATACCGGGTTGTAAATGCTTTATCGTGCTTGCCATCGCTTATTAGTGTCAGCTTATATTTCATCCCTTCCGGCAGAAAGCTGAAATTTATCTTCTCCTTCTTCTCAGACATTTCGGCATTAATGCCGCCAATAAACCAGGCATTATTTTTACGACGTGCCATCACTACCTCTTTACCGGGATAACCAGCCAGTAACCGGGTATCATCCCAAGCCGCAGGCACTTCCTGTAAAAATGTTTTGGCCGCATCGGGCAACTGATGATAGCCCTCCGGACGGTCGGCCAGGTGTTGAATGCCGGATTCAAACACCACACTCAGTGCCAGTTCATGGCCATAGGACGTAATATGTGGAAATTGAGAGTTAGTAAAGGTAACAGGTGTGTAATCCATGGGGCCTACCACATTGCGGGTAAAAGGTAGAATGGCATTATGTGATGGCATAGCCAGGGTTGAATTAGGGTCATAGTTATACCATTCTGCTCCACGTACGGCTTCATGCGTCATCAGATTCGGATAGGTTCTTGTCCACCCCCTCGGTACCAGGCAACCGTGGAAATAAACCATTATTTCAAATTCAGCGGCATCTTTCAGGATATCGAGATAATATTTGATCATATCCTGCTTCTCGCTCTCAAAAAAATCAACTTTTATACCTTTAACACCCAACTTCTTCAATTTTGTAAATTCCTCCACTCTTTTTTCATGTGTTAGCATCCTATCGCGGGGTGTCGCGCCAACATCCGTATGAGGGCCACCCGAATTGTACCACATCAACGGTTTCACACCTTTTGAATGAATGTATTGAATGGCATCCTCCAGGTTTCCTCCATTACCCATGGCATCCCATTCCCAGTCGAGCAAGGTATAGGGCCAGTTCATTTCCGCTGCCAGGTCGGCAAACTCACAAACAACTTTATAATCCATGGTACCATGATTATGGGACCAATAATTCCAGGAAGCAACTCCTGGTTTAATCCAGTCGGTATGCTTTACAACAGAAGGAGCGGCAACATCATCTGTCAATGTAGATGCCACAACATCCGCAAGTGAACCAGCCATGATTACGCGCCAGGGAGATTCCCAGGGCAACGTAATGGTAGGTTGTGATGCACCCTGTCCTTTTCCATCTCTCTGATCCGGAAATGTCAACTTGTAAGTGGATTCATCCTTTGTGTTACTGAGTTTCGTACCACAATAGGTTCCTGTTACATCGGCTTCATGTAACAGGAACCAACCTGCATTATCTTTTAACTTAAAAAGCGCCGGATAACACCATTGCTGTTTTTGAATGCTGCTATCACTCATGTAAGTATAAAATTCTTCATTCGGCGTATTCCATTTTTCCATCCACCGGCTTGTTTCTTTTGGAATGGCGTAAGCAGTCAGTTCATCCTTTACCACAAACGTCCCTTGCTTTTCGGGAAACGCATAACGGAAAACAATACCATCGTTGTATGCTCTCACAACAACATTCATTTTTGCTTTGGAAGGGTTCTCGAAAGAGATGATTACTTCATTTCCGTCGTTGGTACAAACTGATCTCTTACCATGTAATGCAGTATACTGCTCGTGAATTAACCTGGATTTACCTGCGTTAAGAAACTTTAGTTCCTTTGAAAATTCCTGGTCGTTACGCACCAGCCCAATATCAATACGAGGAATCACTTCCACCATCTTTCCCTGATTATTGTAAGATGCTTTGAGATACCATCCTCCCTCCTTGTTATCCTGAGTAGAAAATAAAGCAACACTGATCCGCTGATCCGGCGATTGCACCGTTACCTTTTGAGCCAACGATGACAATGCGCAAAAAGAAAAAAAGGAAAAAACGCCAATCGAAAATTTCATATTCATCATGTTTGTACTTAATAGTTAATTACCACCCGCTCTGAGAGCATTCATCGTGCGTTGATCAAGCACTGTATTATTACGTCTGTCCAATGCGCCACCAGTATCCCAATAAAAGGGTTTTACGCCGTTGGCAATTGCCTGTTTGGTAACATAGGTCAGCCAATAATCCACTGCATCATTATGGGTAGCCAGATCTTTGGGCACATACCTGCTGTTGCCACGTCGGTAGGTGCCGTATTCTCCCAATAATACGGGGATCTGCTTGTCTGTAAATTTCGTTTTCATGAGAGCGAAGGATTTATCTACATCGCTTTCTTCACCCCAGGTAGCATTTCGTTCTGGCTCAATGGTAGAATGGTGGCCAGCGCCCCAGTAATAAACCATTTTACCCCAGGATGCATCCCCATCCATCAGAATACAGAACTGGGGAGGAGAGTAATAATGCACCTCCACCATCAAACGGTCTTTCACGATATCCGTAGGAAGCGTATTCATCATCTCATTACTTTTTTCAATATTCGTTGATGGTCCCTGCACCACCAATGCCCGGTAGCTGTTGCGGCCTCCGGTAGACCGGACTGCATTGACGAAAGTTTGATGATAGCCGGCGAGAACAGCCATCTGTTCTGCATTCTCCACAGCAGGTTCGTTGGCACTGGCAAACATCAGGTGTTCATCAAAATCACGCATCCGGGTGGCTATTTGTTCCCAGAATGCTTTTTGTTTTGCATTGACAGAATCCTGTTTTACCTTGCTGATATTATTCTCCAGCCAGCCGCCGTCCCAGTGAATATTGAGTAAAACATACATATCGTTATCCACGCAGTACTGTATCACTTGTTTTACGCGGTTCAGCCAGTCATCCTGGATCTTAGCAGTAGCTTTGTCGGAGAACTGATTCCAGGCGCAAGGCAGCCGTATGGCGTTAAATCCCTGCTGCTTGATAGCCTTGATATAGCTTTCCGTGATCAACGGATTTCCCCACGCGGTTTCTCCGCCAATAGCTTCTAACGTATTTCCAATATTCCAACCGAGCTTGAATTTGGCCGCCAGTTGTACAGCATTGCTTCCCATGCCGCTGGCATCCGCCGGTGCCGGTGAAATATTGTAGCTGGGATATAAGCTGCTGGCTTGCTGGATATTCACCCGGCGTACCTGGCTGTTTCCCGCGTTCACTTCCAACACGGTGGACCTGCCTGCTCCGGTAGCATTGACAGTTGTGGTGATATGAACGGTCACATTCCCACTCTTGCCAGTTGTCTGGCTTACCTGCAGCCAGCCGGAAGCGGAATTACTGATGGTCCAGTCCACATTACTGGTAACAGCTATATCCTCCACACCTCCCTCCGGCTGAAAAGTAATGGCGGATGAAGACACCGACAACGTAGGTGTAACGGTACTCTTTTTACTGCAGTATGCAAACGCTACTGCAAACATGACCAGTCCAAAAGTTGCATACCACCTGCTGATTTTCATATTCATATATTTGGTTAAAGTGATTGACATTATTTAATTTTCACCACCCTGATATTATCAATGGCAGCCTGTAAACCGCTGGCTGACGGAGAACCGGAGAAATTTTTAGTGCGGATATTTATTGCCTGCTTATCCGTTCCGCCCAACAAAGTGGTAAGGTCAGCCGCAGCTGTACCTTTACCCTCATTAGTTCTGAACAGGGATAAAGGAATCGTTACGGTACGCCAACCCTTTGTGGTAAAAGGCGAAACGGCAGTGCCCTGCCATGGCTCATATCGGGCCATATAGTCATATGAGTCCCCTCTTACTACATACAAAGAAACACCGCTCCATGCCGTGGGTACATTGATTTCAAATTTCACGGCATAATCAGTAACTGGTACGTTTATGCTGTCGGCAGGAAGCCATTGAACTTTTCTGATATTGATGCTGCGCGCCCCGTCCCACCAGCTACCATCGCCAGCCGGCAATATGCCGCATTTCATAACGGCATAGTAACCTCTGTTGCCTGGGAATGCCGTGCTGCTGTTGTCAACGCTGGGCCCCCAACTAAGTGAATCGATGTCATCAAAATTGCAGAGCATACCCGTTTTAACATCATTTACGTTATAAGGAGTAGTAGCAACACCTGATTTAGTGGTCACCACTAGAGGCCCGCTTTGGGTTACCTTTGGCAATACAAACCCTACAGATGTGCCCTCATTGACTTCCGCAAAATGAGTAATGGCAGCACCGGCGAAGGTGATATTTTTTATAAAAAATAAATTCAGCCCGGAGATGTAAACGGAGTCACCTTCGATGGCATTCTCGTTGGAGATGTTGGTGATAGAAGGTGGTGGCGCCACAATGCCGAATGTAAATGTAGTGGCTCCCTGCCGGGTAACGTAGTGAATGGTATTCAGGGTTTCCGCAGGTATAGAAGGAAACGGTATTATTGCCGGTACCAGCACCGCTGCACTGGTATCAGAATACATGATGCTGCTGACGGAAGCCGGTACCCCATTGAAAGATATCTGTACGGCATCTTTTAAATGGCGCCCAATCAACACTACCCATTGACCGGTAGTGATAGTTTGCACCAGGGTATCGGCCGGAGAGGCCGCGTAATTCCTGACACTTGTTATTTCCGGCGCTGCGCCTGTGGTATCTTTCTTACAGGCAGATTGCACAAAGGCAAACAACACGGCAAGCGCTAAAAACGGTAAACTCTTATATGATTGATGGAAGGTTACTTTATTCACGGTATAATCATTTTAGTTGTTAGAAATATGATACCGGTGGTTCCAGTAGTTTCGGATTGGCAGTCACCTCTGAAGAAGGGATGGGGAAAGTAAAGCTTTGAATAGTGGGTGGAGTAATCACTCCCCAGGGAGCTGCAGGTGTTAAAACACCGTCTGGCAGCGTAAAATTCACGCGTGTTTCACCTCCCAACAGGTCAATGGCTTTTTTCGGGTTATAATAAGATAACCGCACGAGATCTGTCCAGTATTGCCCCTCTGCCGCCAGTTCAATTCTTCTTTCAATCCGTACGCTGTCAGCATCTATTTTCGGCGCAGGCAGCATTCCTGCTCTCGTACGCACTTTGTTAAAATACAAAAGCGCATCACCGTTGCTCGTGGAAGCATTGTTACCCAACAGGGCTTCTGCATACAGCAAATAAACATCCGCCAGCCTTAACAAAGCATTGTGCTCTGTAGAAGAGGTTAAGTTCATGGTAGGCGCGCTATTATCCTTGTTGGTACCGATAATATGTTTTTTCAATCCAGTGTTTCCGGTAAACTTAAATCCTCCGCCTGCCGCATTCAATTCGGGATAGTAGTCACCGTTGATCATAAAAGTAGCTTTACGCCTTACGGAATCGCTGGTAGCATATAACTTGTACATATCAACAGTTGGCCCGATAGCAAACCAACCCGCTGAACCATTAGCTGATATTTCCGTACCGCCGGAGGAATAAATCTGTAACATGTTACCTTCCAGCCAGCCACCACCCGGCGCCCATTGTAATGCAAATAATGATTCGGGGTTGTCATTAAACTGGGTTTTAAAAAGATCCGCATAGTTAGTGGCCAATGCCAGCCCGCTATTCTTGCACACATTGCCGGCATATTTTGCGGCGCTATCGAGCAACTGCTGATTTCTGCTGCCTTTCTGATTCAAACCGGCTGCTGTTAAATACACTTTTGCCAGCATACCTTGTGCAGACCAGGTAGTCACTCTTCCTGCAGCATCTGCAGTAGGAAGATGTCCGGCGGCAAATGTCAGGTCGTTGATCGCGAACTTGTATACGTCTTCCGTTTTTACACGGTTAATCAGCGGAGAAATAATCAGCTTGCTGTTATCCTCAATAACAGGAACAGCGCCCCATTGCACCGCCAGATTATAATAGGCGAATCCACGTATAAACCGGGCTTCTGCAATAGCGGCATTCTTATCTTTATCCGTAATGGTGTTAGGGGCTTTTTCCTGGATGGCTTTAATAGTCACATTACAATGTGCAATGACTGTATACATCGCCTTCCAGTTGGCAATCATAATGCCATTCATACCGGTAACGGTAAACGTATTCAACTGCACCGCATCTCCCCAGTAACCTACGGCCATATTTCCGCTCAACACATCTCCAACAGGTAAATAACAGTTATAATTCCAGTCTGCCCAGGGTGTGCCGGCATACAATGCAGCGGTTGCCAGCCTCAGGTCACTGGTATTCTGATAAAAATTATCGGCACTTATTTGTGACAATGGCGGACGATCCAAAAAGCTTTTGGAGCATCCTGTCATCGCTATGACTATTAACAGGAACGCAATTATTTTATCCAATATTGATCTCATAACTTTTATATTAACAGATGAATATTTATTTAGTCAGTTTAATGTTAGCACCAATGGTAAATACCCGTGGCTGCGGATAATAACCACCATCTACGCCGGCGGTCAATGGGTCCCATGAACCGATTTCCGGGTCCATGCCTTTGTAGTTGGTAATGATGAAAGCATTGGAAACATTGAAGTACACTCTCAGGTACTTAATGTTGGCTTTTGATATCAGGCTTTCAGGGAGTGTATATCCTAAAGAGATATTTTTACATCTCAAAAAAGATCCATCTTCAACGAACTTATCAGAGTTCCGGTTATTATCATTGGTGTTATCATTTCTGATACCCACAATCCTCGTATCCGGATTAGTCACCCTGATATTATTAATATCAGTGGCGCTTCCCTTTGGATCAATTAAAGTAAGTTTCGCATAATCCAGTAGTGCCCTGAGGTATCCATAGCTCGTACCCGGATATTCCCCGTTTATACGCATTTGGTTATATACTTTGTTACCAACGTTGGCAGCAAAAAATATATTCAGGTCAAAGTTTTTATAAGAAAAAGTATTATTGAATCCAAGCTGGTACTTCGGTATAGGTGATCCCAAAAATGTTTGATCACGTTCATCAATCACGTGATCACCATTAAAATCTTTGAACTTCAGGTCACCGTACCAGATGCTTCCACCGGAAGCGCCTACTGGTAACGGCACGCCATTTTTAGTTGGCAAAGCGTGGGTTTTGAAATCTTCTTGTGTGGCAAATACACCACCATCAATCACGTATCCGTAAAACTCTCCAATAGATCTGCCCACCACAGTTTTGCTATATTGTCTGTTCAGCGAAGCACCGTCGGTATTCAGTTTTAGTACCTCATTAATATTGCGGGAAACGGTGACATCTGTTTTCCAGGTGAAGTTTTTCCTTTTAATGTTGGTAGAACTGATTCTGAAATCGAAGCCCTTGTTGTTAACAGTTCCTACATTCACGTATGGGGCATCCAGTGAACCGGGTGAATAGCCAATAGAAGTACCGGAATATAAAGGCAAAGGAATCTGCAATATCAATCCATCTGTTTTACGATTGTAAAAGTCTACTGAGAAATTTATTCTCCAGCTGAACAGTGTACCATCCAGACCTATATTCGCGTATTTTGTTTTTTCCCACTGCACATACGGATTACCTACATTTTGCGTCAGCTGTGCAATCCCTGTCAGCCCGGTAGCTACAGTAGCGAGTGTAGAGGTATAGGCATAGTCCCGGATGTTTTGATTATTCGTTAAACCATAACCCAAACGCAGCTTTAACTCATTCACATCCTTCACCTGCTTTAAAAAATCTTCATTATTCAACTTCCAGGCAAAAGCACCCGACCAGGTAGTCACCCAGCGGTTATCCGCAGCAAACTTTGACGAGCCATCCCCCCGGACATTGGCGGTAAAAAGGTATTTGTCATTGAGGCCAAAGTTGATGCGGCCGAAATACGATTCCTGGGCATTTTGACCTTTGCTTCCGGAATTGGTAGCAGTAGTAGGATCTCCACTGCTGATGACCTGCACATTATTAGAAGGGAAATTATTTCTTGCGGCATAGGAATTTTCATTCGTACCCAATTGCGCTTCATGTCCTAATAACACATTTACATTGTACCTGTTTTTAAACAAATGGGAATAGGTCAGAAAATTCCTAAGCGTAGTATAGGAGTTTTGGGAAAAACTATACGATCCACTGTTGGTATTATTTTTTACCAGACCAAAGGTATAGGAAGGATTAAACCTATCTTCTGTAGCCATGGAAAAGCTTCCTGTTACTTCGTTTCTCAGGGTGAGGTCTCTGGTAAAAGCTATTTCTGCATATAAGTTGCCAAAAAGCTGGTTTCTCTTGGCCTCATCTTTATTAATAAGGGCAATGGCATAGGGGTTTACCGTACTATTCACCCAACCGTTGGGATTATAAGCACCGCCCCAGCTGCCATCGTCATTTTTCACCGCTATATCTGGCGTTTGGCTTAATGCGGTATTAATAACATTGGAGCCGGTAGCATTTACATTCTCTTTGATATTTACCAACTGTAGACTGGTACCTATTTTCAGCCAGTCCGTTGTTTTATTGTCCAGATTCAATCTTAAAGATATCCTGCGGAAATTGGACCCCAGGGCGATACCTTCCTGGTTGAAATAAGAACCAGACAACAGGTATTGTGTTCTGACATCGCCGCCACTAACGGTAAGCGTATGGTTCGACATGGGGGCATTTCTGAAAAGCTCCTTCTGCCAGTTGGTACCATTGCCCAGGTATTTGGGATTCACAAATTCCGGACGGGTATCAAATCCCCAGCCCAGTCCTGTGTTCCTCTCATTTATAAATGCAGCATATTCCCTTAAATTCATCAGGGGTAACCGCTTTGGTATTTGCTGATAACCGGTGTACATATCGTAGGTAATGCTGGGCGGCGCCACCTGTCCCCGCTTCGTGGTGATGACCACCACCCCGTTCGTTGCCTGGGAACCATAGATGGCCGTTGCAGATGCATCTTTCAATACATCAATTGATTCAATTTCAGAAGGATTAATACCGGCCAGCGGGTTCACACCGGTGCCTAAAGTGGCGGTACCGCCGATAATAATCCCATCAATGACATACATCGGTGAACTTCCGCCAAAAGACGACAAGCCCCGGATCTGTACAGATACAGCTCCGCCAGGCTGACCTGAAATTTGCTGGGCTACCAGGCCCGGCACTTTTCCCTGCAGTGCCTGATCAAAAGTGACAGGTTGTGTTTTACGGATTTCATCACCGGAAACAGAAGATATGGCGCCGGTAACATCAGGGCGTCTTACTTTGCCATAGCCAATCACAACCACATCTCCCAGTTGCGAAATATTTTCGGTTAATGCCACTTCAATGGAAGTGCTTTTGTTAATTACAACTTCTCTTTTTTGATAGCCTATGATGGAAATGACCAATGTATTTCCGGTAGCAGCATCGATGGTAAACTTCCCGGCTTCATCTGAAATAACGAAACGGCTGGTATTTTTTATGGTAACAGTAGCACCAGGGATAGGTGAGGAATTGTTTTTATTGACAACCTTACCGGTTATCTTCATTGTTTGTGCATAAAGTGGGGTGCTGGAAAGGAATCCCAAAAGGATACCCAATAGCGGTAGTATTCGCAAGCGAATCATTTTGGTTGACTTCATGTTGATTTTTTTTACTGGAATAGATGATATCCCCTACAGACGGAGATGACATTTCATAAGGTCAGTGTATACATGACAGGTAGCGGCCTGTTAAAGCGCCCTGCTTTGAGGAAGCGGCTTTATTTCATACGGTCTGACGACTTCCCGTTTAACGGTTCGGGGGAAATGAAAAGGTAAAAGGTTCATAACGGTAAAAGGAGGGCCCGCTGCTGCCCGATGGGCAACATAGCCTGCCAATAGCTTCCTGAATGAAGTATTAGCCGCCATGTGGAGTGACGTCAATTGTAGTTTCATATACGTGGATTAAATGTTGTAAAGGTATAGCGATGACGGATCATTGCGGGGGCCCGATTGATTCAATCATGGGCCTCAAATGTTACAATTAGCCTATCATTTTCTCTATTGATAATTTCTTCTTTCTCCGGTTATTGCACTATAGAAATAGTAACCGGTTGCTAAAATCCGGAAAGCCGGGAACACCATGATTGCATTCATCCAACAGCCGCAACTTCATTCCACCCGACTTTCCTGATTATATATTTAGAATGGATGATTTAAGGGAAAGGGGAACGCGGGCTGCTTACCAGCCTGCGTTCTGTTTCAGCACGTTGTTAGACAACGTAATTTGTGTATTCGGTATTTGTACCAGGCCTTTTGTTTCTATTACCTTGGATGCCAGAATGGTTTTGGTGGTATTTACACCTCCATTTTGAACGGTCGATGATTCCGCTATGGCAGCTGCAGCTACGTTGATTCCCTGACGTAATAAATCCCAGTAACGGATTCCTTCTGCCGCAAATTCCAATCTTCTTTCATTCATGATATTGGCCTGGCTTACCGGAATCTGTACAAAAGCAGCACCCAATGCTCTTTTGCGCACATCATCAAAGTAATTTTGGGCACCGGCGGCACCTAATTCAGCGGCCATTAACAATACATCTGCATAGCGGATAGACACATAATCCTGGTATTGGCTGATCATAAAACTTGCTCCGCCCATTTTCTCCGCCAGACTTTTTCCTGCCTCATCTGCCATAGGCGTATACTTTTTAATAGTGTAGCCGGTATATTCCCGCTGGTCTTTTACATTCTGAAAATCAAGTTTTTCATCTTTTATAGAGATGATAGAAGCACTTCTGCGGGTATCATTAGGCGCAAACGCATTCCAGAGTTTAGGATTCACGGTAGCACCGCCCCAGCCCATTCCATAAGGATAAATACTTTGAATACGAATACCATATAATACCATCCAGGTATTACCATCTACATTTCCGTCCCAGGTACTGGTATAAGTATACTTGATGGCAAAAACGGTTTCTTTATTATCTTCTCCTACATAGTTATTCAGTGAGGCAGCAGGCCATAGGTTGGCAAATTTCTCCACCAAACCAAAACCACCATTATTGATAACATCCTGGAGATAAGCCAGCGCCTGTGCTTTTGATACTTCTCCTACCAGATCTGGCTTGTTGTAATAGCCAGTGTAGTACAGAAATACACGACCCAGCAACGCCTCAGCAGCCCATTTGGTGACCCGGCCGTGAGTGGCAGGGTCTTGCGCACCATAACTGGTAGTAGCCAGATTTGCGGCAGCAAATTTTAAATCTTCTGTAATCAGTTTATACACATCATCAGGATTTGCCTGTGGCACATTGTCAGTAGTAGGCTTGGTAATCAATGGAACATTACCCCATAATCTTACCATATCAAAGTAACAGTAAGCACGTATAAACCTCGTCTCCGCTTCATAGGTGTTACGCAAACCGGCGCTTCCACCCCAATTTATCCCGTCCAGATGCGTCAACAGCATATTGGCACGATAAATAGCTTTATAATAAAGACTCCATGAATCTCCAAACATATCCTGATCAGAAGGGGAACGAAGCTTGTCAAATTCATCCATCATCTGATAGCCGAAACCATCCGCATTGCCGGTACCACCAAATGCCTCATCCGACATGACAGTGGAGGCAACAGGAAAAGCGATCCCCCCGGACCACACACGCTGTAGTCCATCATAAACGCCTACCTGCGCCTTCCAGGCATCATTGGGTGTTTTGTAAAAATTTTGTTCTGTAGCGGAGGTTACATCTTCTGTATCCAGAAAGCTTTTTTTACAAGCCATCATTGACAACAAAGCGGTAAACAGTATATAAGATTTTAAGTTTTTCATCGCCAATTCATTTTAAATTAAAAACGGATGTTTGCGCCTACCATAAAAGTTCTGGGCCGGGGATAATAACCTACGTCCACACCGGATGAAAAGCCTTCATTGTAGCCCACTTCAGGGTCCATCCCTTTATATTTGGTAAGGACGAAAGCATTTTGTACAGACGCATATACTCTCACTTTTCCCAGGTAACTTTTCTTCGCCAGGCTGGCAAAATCATAGCCTAACGTAATATTGCTGATGCGAAGAAATTTGCCGTCGTAAACATACAGGTCGGAGAATTGTGCCCAGTTGACACCGTCTTCCGTTACTCTGGGAATTCTATTAGAGGTGCCTGCACCATGCCAGCGATCCAGTATTTCTGTGGAGTAATTGGCAAAACCACCCGGACTTCTCCATGACTGTACAATTTGATTACCTGATACACCAGATGCTTGTACCATGAAATCAAAACCTTTCCAGGCAAGGCTTATATTAAAACCAAATGTAAAATCCGGATTGGGATCTCCAATCTTTGTTTTGTCAGTAGCATCAATAACACCGTCTCCGTTTAAGTCAACATAGCGAACATCGCCTGGCTTTGCATTGGGCTGAATAGGCGCCCCTGCTTTACCTTTATAAGCCTGTACTTCATCTTCTGTCTGGAAAATACCTGCCGTTTTGTATCCCCAGAAATAGCCAACGGGCTCTCCGTTTGCTGCACGGTAAAACTCGCCTGCATTGGCATACAGCGAATTCGTACTACCATGGATGATGTGATCGTTTGTAGGTATATTTCCTATCCTGTTTCTGTTATACGCACCGTTTACGCCAATGGAATAACTGAAATTTTTACCGATAGTATTACGGTAGTTCAACGCCAGTTCAACGCCTGAATTTTTCACATCGCCACCATTAATCAGCGGTGCATCAGCTCCACCAGTAGCCAGGATGGGAACTCTGATTAACCAGTCTTTTGTTTTTTTAACATAGTAGTCAAAAGTCACGCTCAAGTGCTGCAACACGTTCGCGTCAAAGCCTATATTGGTCTGTTCCGAGGTTTCCCATTTTACATTGGGATTGGCAATACGGCTTGGATAAGCTCCCTGTGTGTTTGCCCCTTCAACAGGTCCGAATATATAAGCGGCATTGGCAAAACTGATGGGAGATAAAAACTGGTAAGCATCTACATTCTGGTTACCTACTTGTCCCCAGCTACCACGTACCTTGAGGAAATCAAGCCAATGCAACCCCTGCATAAAGTTCTCTCTGGAAACTACCCATCCGGCAGACACAGAAGGGAAATATCCCCAACGCTTATCCGGCGCAAATTTCGATGACCCATCCGCTCTGAAAGTCAGATTCAATAAATACTTTTCCTGGAAATCATATTGAAGCCTTCCGAAGTAAGACATCAAAGCGCTTTCCGTGGGGCCTCCACCAACGCTCATGTAAGGTGCACCCCTGTTCACATTCTGGGCAACAGATAAGTAAGCATGCGACATGTCAGCAATACGCAGATCCCAGTTGCTCCCGTTCATGGCTACTGTTTGTTGTTTCAGTGAAGAACTACCCGCCATTACACTGAAATGATGATCTGTGTGCACATTGAAATCATAACTGAGTAAATTGTCGAACTGAATCGTGCGTCCATTGCCCATAGACTGCGTCACCTTGGCTGTATCGTTAAATGAATAGATAGACAGGTGATACACCGGCGTATAGCCGTGGCTTTGGTTTGAATAATAATTTAAACCGAGGCTTGACCGGAACTTTAGCCCTTTAATGGGTTCTACCTGTATGTACACATCTCCAAATAATCCCTGGCTACTGTTCCGGTTCCTCGTGGTATAATCCATAACGGCATAAGGATTGGCTTCTCCATTATTCCACGACTGGTCAGGCTTTCCCGGATACCAGCCTTTTTTGTCACTGCTGAAATAATTGCCAGCAGAATCATACATTGGCAGGAAAGGGCTGACGCCAAAAGCGCCGCGTAAAGTATTGTTGTATTGCCCATCTACTAAAATACCATGACTGTTCTGATAATTAAACGTAAGATGCTCTCCTATCTTAACAATATTCTCATACAGATTATGTTCAGAATTTATTCTGAAATTATAACGGTCGAAATAAGAAATATCGGAGCCGCCAACAATACCACCCTGACTGGTATATCCAAGAGACATAGCATAAGTAGAGTTAGCGCCACCTCCCTGTACTCCCAGTACATAGTTTTGAGTAGGTACGTTACTTTTAAACATCTGATCCATCCAGTTGGTATTTACCGGCAGATTGTTAATGACGTCGTTGCTGAAATAAGGTGACTTACCGGAGTTGGTGGCCGCTTCATTGATGATGGTAGCATATTCTTTTGCATTCAGCAATTTTGCTTTACGTGCTACGTTCTGCACACCATAGAAAGCATCCAGGGTTACCTGTGGCTTCTGATTCACTTTTCCGGTTCTGGTGGTCACCAGTATCACCCCGTTCGCTGCCTGAGAACCGTAAATGGCGGCGGAAGCTGCATCTTTCAGGATATCTATGGACGCAATATCAGCCGGGTTCAGGTAGGAAATATCACTGGTTTGAACACCGTCCACGATATACAATGGAGAAAAATTACCTACGGTGCCTTTACCACGGATAATCACATTCATACCAGCTCCTGGTTGTCCGGAGTAAGTAGTAATTTGAACACCGGGTGCTTGTCCCTGCAATCCCTGCAGCGCATTGGTAGTATTCTGTTTTTGGATATCATCGCCCTTAACCTGTACATTGGCGCCGGTTACGAGCTTTTTCTTCTGTACACCATATCCAATCACCACTACATTTTCCAATTGGGTTTCGGCATCCTGCAATTGAATTTTCAATTCGGAGGAGGTGACTTTTACCTCCTTTTGAATAAATCCAACCGACGAAACCAGCAATACATCTCCGATGGATGCCGCGATGCTAAACTTTCCTGCCTCATTCGCAATGGTGGTGACATGAGTGCTTTTTACGGTAATCGATGCACCCACAACCGGTGAAGCCGTGGTCTGACTGATGATGGTACCACTCACCTTCGTAACTTGTGCGTGGGCATTTCTGCTAAGGGAAAAAATCAAAATACCCCAGAGCAGCAATATTCGCAAGCGAATGATTTGGGTTGATTTCATACGTGTGAATTTAAAATTGGCTATTTTTTTATAGTGAGATGTTTTCCTTCATAAACCACTTCTTTGTCGCAGGTGGTGTCAAAATCCAGGCGTCTGGCATTACCAGGTGTGATCATATTAATACGGAATGTTCTTTTCTTCAACATGTTGTTAAAGGAACCTTTCCTGTCCCCGATGGTAACAGTAGCTGTTTTCTCGTCGTACTTTACAGGGATGACAGCAAAAGCGCCTTTCTCATAATTATAATTGGCGCCTTCATCTTCATAAAGATTAAAAGATGCATTAGCACCGGTATAAATATTCAGGGTGATGGTATCGGCCTGTTTTTCAGTAGTGTATTGCAGTTCCGGGCCAAAAGGAAGTATAGATCCCGCTTTTACAAATAGCGGCATACGCTCATAAGGAGCTGCTGCTACAATTTTCTGCCCACCAGCATACCACTTTCCTGAATAAAGGTCATACCACCCCGCACATTCCGGCAAATACAACGGACGCTGGGTTTGATTGTATTCGCAAACGGGATTTACCAGGAGTGCCGGACCAAACATGTATTGGTCGGGGATATTTAATACTGCCGTATCTGTAGGAAAGTCCATGGCGAGGCCACGCATCATCGTATAGTCGTTGTGGTAAGACGAACCCGCCAGTGAATAGATATAAGGCAGTAAGCGATAACGCAACTTATCATAATAAAGAAAGCTCTTGTATGCGGGATGATCGGCAGGAGCCGTATTAAATATCTCCCGATAAGGAAATTGTCCATGCAAACGGAACAAAGGAACAAATGCGCCGAACTGCGACCAGCGGGCTACCAGCTCGCGCCACTCTTCCAGGCTTTCGCTATCCGGTTTTTCAAATTTCTGCGGTACCACAAAACCACCTACATCCATCGTCCAATAAGGAAGACCGGACATAGAGAAATTTACGCCCGCAGCTATCTGCGCTTTCATATCTACCCAGGTGGAGCCAATATCACCGCTCCATATTGTTGCACCATACCGCTGGGAACCTGCAAAGCCGGACCGGGTGAGCAGGAAAACTCTTTTATCAGGATCAGAGGAACGCTGTCCTTCATAAATTCCCTTTGCATTTTGTAAAGGGTAAGCATTCAGGAATTCAGCTGCACTGCCTAAAGCAGTAGGGTTCATCTGCAGTTTTCTTCTTTCAGGACTTACATTGGAAAGAATATCCGGCTCGCTGGCATCCATCCACCAGGCGTCAATTCCTTTACTATAGATCTTTTTATTAATCAGATCCCAGAACCCTTTCCGGGCAGATGGATTGAAAGCATCGTAAAAAGTGGAAATATATCCTTTGCCTATCCAATCTCTTTGCTGGTCGGCAATATTTCTTTTATAGAGCCATCCATTTTTATCAAACTCATTATATGCCGCTATGCCATCATAAAACTTAGGCCATACGGATATCATGATTTGCGTGTTGTACTTTTTATGCAACACCTCAATCATACTGTCGGGAGAGGGGAAACGTTTTTCATCAAACTCCTGGCTACCCCACTCTGCTTCTTTCCAGTAGCTCCAGTCAAGCACAATGTTGTCGATGGGAATTTTTCTCTGGCGGAACTCATCCACCGTGGAAAGGATTTCTGCTTGTGTTTTGTATCTTTCCCTGCTCTGCCAGAAGCCCAATGCCCATTTCGGCACGATAGGCGCTTTACCGGTAAGCGTTCTGTAACCGGAAATCACCTCATCCATGTTATCACCATACACGAAGTAATAGTCTACCTGTTTCCCTGCTTCGGAGCAAAAACCAAAACCATTTTGCTGATCCTCATTCAACGGTTCCTGCCACTTCAGGGAAAGATAGGATTCACCTTCAGGTATCCATTCCATCTTCACAGGTACTTTAACTCCTTTTTCAAAATCATAGGGAATCACTGCTGATGCGGGATTCCATGCTTTCCTCCAGCGATCCAGTACCAATTTCCCATTCAGCCATACTTTCAGTGAGCCGCCATACACCAAACGGAATTGGTGAATGCCTGCCAGACTGCTGGAAAGCATTCCTTCCCAGGTAACCATCCCGGTAGCCGATGTAAATTCTGCAGGCAGCTGGAGCTTTGACTGTCCCAGGAACTCCATATTAATACTTGCTTCCGGCCTTTCGATACTTACTTCCTTTGGTTGATGCCAGTCATTGGCATAGGAAGCGGTCAGCCATCCCGGCTCCCCTTTCTTTGAAAAAAGCTGCAGGGCAGACAGTGGCTGAAGCGGCCGGATATCACCAGCCCGTGTAAGGGAATAGTTATCCCACAGAATACCATAATTTTTATTGGAAATCAGAAAAGGAATAGCTACTTCGGTATTGTTCTGAAAGAAGGTAACCTGTTGCCCCCGATAGTTCATAACGCCATCCTGGTGCTGGCCGAGTCCGTACCAGGCATCGCCTTTGGGCGCCTCAAATGATTGTGTCAATGTATAATACCGTGTGCCATCAAAAACCACCGGTTGAAAATTCCGTCCAAACGACTGCTTTTCTGCCAGTATTTTTTTGCCGTTCAGATCCGTGAAAGTGACGGCGCCGGTTTGGCGGTTGATGGTGGCAATTAACTTTTTTGTTTTCAGTACCAGGTTTTCCTTAGATGGGATGACCTCCCAGGTAAGTCCGGTTTTCTTTTGATAAACGGTGACCAGGCTGTTTCCCGGTACTATTTCTTTGCCAGGAGCAGCAATTACCCTTATAATATTATCGGCTATTACTTCCAGTTTAACCGCGTGTGGAGCTCCGGTAAACAGGGAGTCCGTGAAAAGCAACACCCCATCTGGCAGTTTTAAATAAACGGGCGGCTTCGCTAACAAATCATTCATCAGGCCTAAAGTCAGCAGACTAAACAGCAACAATCTCAGTTTCATATACGTGGATTAGATGCTGTAAAACTATAGCTATGCTGGCATTGATGGGGGGCCAAAATGATTCAACATAGGGACTCAAATGTTACAAACAGGCAGATCCTGCGCCATTTTCATCGTATGTAACTCATTCAGCGGTGCTGCTTTTTTGTATTCGCCGCATATTCTGAAGGGGTCAATTTGAACTCTTCCTTGAAAACCTTACTAAATACTTTCGGATTATTAAATCCTACCTGATATGCCACTTCAGCAATAGACATTCCACTTTTGTCTAATAACTGAGCGGCTCTTTTCAAACGAATGGAGCGGATGAAGTCCAATGGAGATTTGCCGGTGAGGGAATTTATCTTCCGGTACAGGGTAACCCTGCTCATGAATAGTTCCTTGCTGAAGTCATCTACAGAAAAGTCAGGATTATCTATTTGCTTTTCAATAATGCTTAATGCCTCTTTCAGGAACTTCTCGTCTACAGGGGTTATGGTCACTTCTTCCGGGTTGACTTCTATCTGCTTCTGGAATTTTTTCTTTAGTAGTTGTTGCTGCGCCAACAGATTGTTAATACGGGAGCCAAGAATTTCAAAGGTGAAAGGCTTGGTTATGTAATCATTGGCCCCTGCTCTCAGGCCCGCCAGCTGCTTCTCCTCACTGCCCATGGCCGTCAGTAAAATAACGGGGATATGTGAGGTGAGTGTTTCGGATTTAATTTTGCCCACCAGTTCCACGCCATCCATCAACGGCATCATTACATCGCTTACCACAAGATCCGGATTCAACCGCTTTATTTTCTCCCATCCCTCGCTTCCGTCAATAGCTTCCTCCACATGATATAAGTCTTTCAGGTTATCCTTCAAATAAAAGCGCAGGTCTTCATTATCTTCCACTATCATAATTATTTTTTTTCTGTTTCCTTTTTTCCCTTCTTCGGTATCTGTTGGTTCCCCCTCTTCTGCTGTTACAGGAGTTGTGGGCCGGGGAGCAATATATATCTTCCTGGCTGGAAGCAATACGGTGAAGCAGGTGCCCTGATCCGGTTCACTTTCCACCGTGATAGTCCCTTCATGCAAGCTTACAAACTCCTTGGTGATCGCTAACCCTATACCCGTTCCCTGATTCACCATGCTTTGCGGCACTTCTGTCTGGAAAAACCGTTCAAAGATTTTTTCATGCTGCCCGGCGGGAATACCAATACCTGAGTCCTTTACTTTGATAGCAATCGTTCCATCTGTTTCGTTGACAGCAGGTGTATTATAGGTTAATCTGACACTTACATCTCCATTATCAAAGGTGTACTTAAAAGCATTGGAAAGAAGATTGAATAAAATCTTCTCCATCTTATCCTTATCAAAATAAATCTCCAGATAGTCAATACTACTGGAAAAGGAAAACCAGATTTTCTTCTTTTCTGCGATATCAGTGAAAGACAGGCTGGTTTCTTTGCAAAAACCAACAATGTCACCTACCGCCGGATGCAGCCGTATTTCCTCTACTTCCATTTTTCTGAAATCCAGCAACTGGTTTACCAGATTCAACAAACGTTTGGCATTCCGCTGCACCAGGTTCAATTGTTCCACCTGCTCCGGGTTAGCAGTATGCTGAATGATTTTATCTAAAGGCGCCATGATGAGACTTAGCGGGGTACGGAATTCATGGCTTACATTTGTAAAGAATTTGGTTTTTAACTGCTCCAGCTCATGGGCTCTTTCCGCCTCCCTGCGCTGCTGGCTCACTTCAAAACGCATATGTATCCTGTCTAAGGTAATACGGCGGATGAGCCAAAACAGGGCAACAGCCATTAGTAAATATATAAAGTAGGCCAGGGACGTTCGCCAGAATGGAGGCTTAATATTAATCTGCAACGTTTTCACCTCACTCCATACGCCTGTCCTGTCCAGTACTTTTACTTTGAAAATATAGTGACCAGGACTGAGATTGGTATAGGTGGCTCTCCGTTGGCTATCGTCTGTATACAACCAGTCGGTGTTAAACCCTTCCAGCATGTAGGCATATTTGTCATTGCGGTTATGTGAGAAATCGAGCGAGGCAAAGTCGATGGAGAACACATTCTCCTTATACTTCAGGTCAATACGCTGCAATTGCGATAAAGCATGGTCTAATAACACCCGGTTATTGACGCGTTCACCGGGTGCTATACTTTTATCGAGTATCTGAAAATCAGTAAAAACAATGGCTGAATGCCCCACAGGAGGCTTAATGGAAGCAGGATTGATGATATTAAATCCAGATGGCCCTCCAAAAATCAGTTCACCTGTTCCTGTCCTGAGCGCCGCATTTTCATTAAACTCCCGGTCCTGCAGGTTATTGGTGGCATCGTAATTAATAACAGAAAAAGTAATCCGGTTATTAAGCTGTTTGGGAATAATGTTGCATAGTCCATTGGGCGTAGAAATCCAGAGGGTTTGATTCGCATCCTCCAGGATGTTTAATATCATATTGTCAGGAAGACCATCTGATATAGTGAAAGCCCGGAATTCATTGGTTTGTTTATCAAACAGGTTAAGTCCTTCCCGTGTTCCCGCCCAAATTCGACCCTGGTTGTCTTCCAACAGGCAGAAAATAGCATCATCGCTTAAACTGTTTCTCTTATTGGTATGCTGATAAGTAGTGGCCGCTGCTTTGTTCTTTTCGAAAACAGTAATACCTCCACTGGTACCAATCCATATATCACCTTTTTTATCTTCCATAATAGCAGAAACATAATTCGCTCCTCCTCCACCTTTATAATGAGAGAAGCGATTCGTGGCTCTGTCGAAACGATCCAGCCCTCCGCCTAAAGTGCCTACCCACAACTGTTCTTCTTTGTCCTCAAATATTTCCCAGACAGTGTCATTCGCTAAACTGGATGAATCATTATCACTATGCCGGTAATGTATAAATTTTCCCCTATCAAATCTGTTAAGTCCTCCGAGATAAGTGCCTACCCATAGCATGTTTTCGTGGTCAATCCAGAGGCTCACAATCACATTATTGCTCAAACTATTGCTATTACCCGGATCATGCAGGTACTGTTTGAAAGTATTATTCTTTCTGTCAAAATAAATCAATCCCCCGCCATTAGTCCCTATCCAGATATTACCGGATTTGTCTTCAACAAACCGGTTCACATCATCAAACTGCAAACTTGTTGGATCTGCATCGTGGTGATGGAAATAGGGAAACTGTACAACGTTGCTATTATAATAATTGACGCCTTGTTTGTAGGTTCCCAGCCAGATAAGTCCCTGATTATCTTTATAAATACTCAGGATACTGTTTTGACTGATGCTTTTAGGATCGTTGGGATTATTCAGCAGAAAGGTAGTTTTGAACCCATTCTTTTTATCAATCAGGGTAACACCTCCGTGGTCTGTTCCCACCCATATCAGACCATTATTATCCTGAACAACCTGGCTCACCAGTTCCGACTTTAGTTTTACCGGAAACGAATTTTTGTTCATCAACATCGCGCTGCTATCTCCCGGATGCAAAAAAAAGAGTCCGTTATTGTAGGTCCAACACCAGATATCGCCATCAGTATCCACAAAAACGTTGAAAGCCCCCTCCCCTTTATGCTGCTTTTGGACCGCATTACTGGAAAATATAATTTTCCCCAATTGTATATCATACTGCTGTAAAAAGCCGGACCGACGTACCAGCCATAACTTTCCATCGTTTGTTTCCTTTATCGCGGTAATCTTTTCGGCAGCGGGAGCGCTTTCCAACTGGTTAAACGGTTTTACGCTTTTATCCCTGGCGGAATATAAATATAAACCCTTGTCTTCATAAAGAAACCAGTATCTGCCATCTTTCCCTTTCACGATATTGGAAACCGTCCCGGCAGGTAAGCCCAGGGCCGCCAGGTAGCGATTATCATTGGTATCAAACTTCTCGGTATCCGGGTCGTAGATACAGGCGCCTCCCATTGTGGACACCCACATTTTCCGGTTTGGTAACTCATAAAATCCAACGACATTATTGGCTTTCAGAGAAGTACTGTCGTTATGGTCTTTACGAAATATTTTGCAGGAATAGCCATCATAACGATTCAATCCATAAGTGGTTCCGAACCACAAAAAACCGTCATGGTCTTTTAGTACTGCGTTTACCTGGTTATGTGACAGTCCATTATAGGTATTCAGCTTCGAAAAATTATAGTGCTCACCCTGCGATAAAACAATGAGAGATTGCAGCAGTAAAACAACCCCAAAAAGGTAACGCATTGCAGTAGGTTTTAGGTAGATAAATTTTGTGCCTTCCCGGCACTCCTGCGCTTCCCGCTGGCATCGCTTTTCACTCATGCTTCCTGTAAAGAATTTTTTTTCGGGTAATGTAACATTTGATACCCTAATCCGACATAAACCGATCCCCCCGGTATGACCCGGGCAATGTAACTTTATAATATTGTTCCACGAAATCAACTTACCCCGTTATGAAAGTATGCTTACTGCGGCCTGAGTTCCAGGCTCCTGTTTCTTTATCTGCCCTATTCAATAGGCTCCTTTCTATAAACGGCAATTTAAGTGTCAATATAACATATAAAATCAACTGCAACAAATTCCACGACTGTCAGCACCACATCCTTTAAAATTATCAAAACATAATCACCAAGCATACAATAAAAAATAACGGCTATAACCACTGATATGGTTATAGCCGTTATTTTTTATTGTATGATACTCCAATACACTTAATCCAGTTCTATCATCGCTTTAATTACCCCGTTGGATGGATTGAGCAAATTTTCAAATTCGCCGGTAACCTTGTCAAATGCAATACGATGTGTAATATAATTGGCCGGCTGTACCCAACCTTTTTTGATAGAAGCGATCACGTGATCAAAATCTTCCCGCGTGGCATTACGGCTGCTCATCAAAGTGGCTTCCCGCTTGTGAAATTCAGGGTGACTGAAACTGATATCTCCTTTCTGTAGACCCACCAGCACATATCTGCCGCCGTGCGCTATGTACTGAAAGCTATTATTGATGGCCTTTAAACTACCCGTAGCATCAATGACAACGGTAGGCATATCGCCGTTCGTAATAGCAGCCAGTTCTGCTGCTACATTTGCAGTGGCAGCATCGATGACATGATCCACCTTTAGTTTTTCTTTGCAAAATGATAATCTTTTTGCATTCACATCCACCGCAATTACCTGACCACCCGCAATACGGGCAAATTCCATGATCCCTAACCCAATAGGACCGGCGCCAATCACCAATACAAACTCGCCTGGTTTTACATCCGCCCGCCTGATGCTGTGTGCACCAATAGCCAGCGGCTCCACCAGCGCCAGATCATCATACCCAAGGCCGTTACCATGCACCAATGCATTGGCAGGTACGTTGAGGTATTCCCGCATACCACCGTCAACATGAACACCACAAACATTCATTTTAACACAGCAATTGGGCTTTCCTGACCTGCAGGCAATACAAACACCACAATTGAAATATGGAATAAAAGTGACGATTTCCCCGTTTGAAAATCCAGGCGATCCGTTAGCGTCCATTATCTCACCTGAAAGTTCATGTCCCAGAATACGTGGATAGTTGAAATAGGGCTGTGTACCTTCGAACGCGTGCAAGTCTGTGCCACATACGCCAATCCGGTGAATCCTGATCTGCACCTCACCTGCTCCAGGCTCCGCTCTTTGCGTATCCTGCGATACTAATCTTCCCGGCTCCTCACAAACTATTGTTCGCATATTATACTTTTAAAGTTGAAAGATTTGTTCCATTATCACCCACTTCTCTCCTTCTTTTGCCCAGGGTAATGGCTGCTGGAACTTCCACATTAATTGTTCCCACTCCTGCACTTTAGGATTAGCGGCATCTGCTGCTTTTTTCTGCTGCTCGTTATACTGGTCTGTCGTCTCCATCATCATCATCAGGCGATTACCCGTTCTGTAAATGTCCATTGCTACGATGCCTGCATCCAAAATGCTCTTTCTTATTTCCGGCCAGCCATTTTCTGCTTTGTGCCAGTATTCATATGCTGCAATCAGTTGGGGATCATCTTTTAGATCAAGCGCCAAACAATATCTTTTCATAATGTCATTAAAATTTACAAATAACCGGATGCATAAGCCGGATCAATCAACCCAACATTTTCCATTTCTTTCCAGAATCCTTCCGGGATAACGGATTGAGGCAATGCCACATTTTGAGCTACCCTTTCTGCCCGCGTAGTATTTAAAGCAATACTTCTGACTCCGGGTGCTTTCCTGCCAAAAACCACGCATGCTGCTACCGGTGCTACGTTGTAATGGAAACACAACTTGTAAAACTGATCCCGCCAATTGTATAACGCTTTATCTTTCACCGGATCTGTTAGCTGATAATTATAATAAGCTGACCCGGTTAAAAAACCTCCGTTGAAAACAGACGAATTGATAATCGCAATATCCTGTTGCTCCAGCTTTAACATAAAATCCACCAACGCCAACGGATGACTATGAACGGTCATACTATTGGCAATCATTACCCAGTCGAGCTTTACATCTGCTGCTATTTTCGCGATAATCCGCCAATCTTTTGCCCCTACTCCTATCGCTTTGACCTTACCAGCCTGCTTCAATTCATGCAGCGCACGATAAGCATCCAGTACATCCTGGTAACGTTGCTGCCGCTCTTCTTCATGCTCAGCTGCCGCGAGGTATTCATCGGGATCATGCACGGACACCAGCGTTGCAGGATAGTCTCCCAACAGCTGATTGCCTTGTTCATAGCATTCCAGGATGCCATGGTAACTTATTTTTTGAACCGCATCATGTTGAAGGTTTCGCCATACGCCTGGTTCAAAAGTGGGTTCCGCCGTTTTTAATTCCGTACGCAACCAGCCCAGCTTATTACTGATCAGCACATCCGACGGGGCCACCTGCAATTGTTTCAAACTCCGGCCCAACACCTCCAGTGCCAATCCTGCGCCGTATTTGCCGGCGGAATCAAATATAGCTGGTCCTGACGAACATTTTATACATTCACTGACAATGGAGCGCTTTATCTCCTCCGGGAGTGCTACATATAAATTTCCTAACCCGCTGGTGCCAAAAATCACTTCTGGCAATGTCAATCCTTTCATATCAGGAGTTACCTCTTTTCAAGATTAGTTAGACTTAACACTAACGTATACACGTAATATTTCTTATTTAAGCAATTGCTCCTTCAATTTTCAATACAAAAGCCTCTTTACACGGGCGCTGTTCCGGCAACTGTACCTTAAGACCTTCAGATGTTTGCTCAAAACTCAACCGGTCATTTCCAAGCAGGCTTACCTGGCTTACTTTTCCAACCTGGTTACCAGCAGCCAGCGACTTCACCGATATAGCATTGTTTTCCGGCCATCCCAACATGACGGCATACAGTGTTTTGCCTTTTGTGGTAAAACGAATGTCTTCTGCTACAAATGGCTTGCCCTGTCCTTCATTGAAGCCATGCGCATTTAATGCTTTTACAGATTCGGTGGCAGGACCTTCCCCAAATACCTTCCAGGGGCGTGTACTGTAGATGGCTTCACTGTTGACCTGCATCCAGGCAGCTACCTGTTCTACCACGGCACGCTCTTCGCTATCAATGGTACCATCTCCGCGTACTGGAACATTCAGTAAAAGATTACCGTTTTTACTAACGATATCTACCAATGTGTGTACGACGGTTTTGGCGCTCTTATAGCTTTTGTTATCAAAAATCCGGCGGTCATAGTGCCAGCCACCAATACAGGTGTCCATTTGCCATGGCAGGGGCTCTATCTGGTTACTCTGTCCACGCTCAATATCCCATATCATACATTTGCGTTGCTCCTCGTTCAATTTTTTTCCGAACAAAGCGGCTTGCAATTTTCCGTGCTTTTTGATACTCGTGTTATAGAGATGGGCAGCTATTTTTAACCCGGCATCACTGATGGGCCAGAGCGGTAATGCATTGTCATCAAAATAGACAAGCTCGGGGCCATACTTGTCGATCAGATCGAGGGTCCGGTTTAAAAAGTTGTCGCAGTAAGCTTTGTCAGGCACATTGGCGCCATTTCCCCAGTCCCAATAAGCGCCCATATCGCCCTTCAGACTATCCTTACTTAACGCATGATTTTGTGCATATAATTCCTGAGGGTCGTACCCCTTCCACCATTTATTACTGCCATCGGCTTTAGTCAGTTTTCCATCATATGGAACGCCTGCGTAGGGCCCGCTTTTGTCGGAACGCTGTGCCACCTCATACCAGGTCCAGGCATGGGAAGCGTGAATGGAGACACCGAAAGGCAACCCCTGCTCTTTAGCCGCTTTCGCCCAGCCTCCAATGAGATCTTTTTTTGGGCCCTGCCTGGTACTATTCCAACGATGGTATTTACTATCGTAAAGGTCAAGGTTATCGTGGTGATTGGCCATCGCCATAAAATATTTGGCGCCTGCCTTTTTATATAAGGCCACCAGTTCCTCCGGATGCCAGTTCTCTGCCTTCCATTCATTGATCACATCCTTAAACCCAAACTTTGAAGGATGACCATATTTTTGAAGATGATAATTGTAATGATCACTACCTTCCTCGTACATGCCACGACCGTACCAATCGCCATGTTCCGGCTGGCATTGCGGTCCCCAATGGGCCCAGATGCCAAACTTGGCGTCTCTGAACCAATCCGGCACCTGGTATTGCGCCAACGAATCCCAGGTAGGTTGAAATGGACCTGATACCATACGTGGAACTGACGGGGTCTTCAACAAACTGTGTGCATACAGATTAGATAGATATAGGGATGACAAGCCTGTAGCTAATCCTTTTATCAATGTTCTTCTTTTCATGGAATTTAATTTTACCGGTTGCTGCTACTTGCCAGGAACTACCTGTTGGCACTGGTAATTCCCGACTTATAACAGCTCCCCTTTATTTGACAAATCAAACTTACTCTGAAATACTTATCCAACATTTAGCTTAATTGGACTTTTTTTTATACAAATCCGACTATTTGGCTATCATTGTTATGGTAAAACCATAACATTGGGAAAGTATCACATCCGTAAAAGCGGCTGGCAATATTCCCCGCCGCTCGTTTGGGCCGATAATTATATGGTATGATTAAAAGAACACTAAAACAAACATTTACGCTACTGAACGTTGATCACGTAAAACTCGGTTCCAAATGGAACTACAAAAATGTGATCAGCCCATACTTCAGGATATATTATATCGATGCCGGTGCCGGAGAAATCTGGAATGCAGCCACCAGGGTCAAACTTGAGCCCGGCTTCCTGTATATTATACCAAGCTTCACACTATGTAACCTGGTATGCCCACACGATCTTAGTCAGTATTTCGTGCAGTTTTTTGAAGAGTCATCGGATGGCATCTCCTTATTCGAAAACAACAGATCTATCCTAAAAGTAAAAGCGACGGAAATTGACATACTTAATTTTGGGCGGTTATTGGAGATAAATCCAGGGAGAGGCATTAATGGATCAGACAATCCTAAGGTGTATGAAAAAAATACATTTTACAAAGCGTACCAGGATCTTAACAACCGGCAAAGCATGTCAACATTTACAGAAACGCATGGTATCCTGCTCCAGCTGGTCTCGCGCTTTCTAACACAAGACGCATTTAAATACAACGATACACAACAAATACCGGCAAAAATTCTAAATGCCATCAGCCATATTCAATTAAACTTACATCGCGATCTATCAGTAGCTATTCTGGCCCAAAGAGCCAACCTGCATACGGATTATTTCTCCCGCCTTTTCCACCAGCACACCGGAGAAAGACCGGTAAAATATATACAGGAGAAAAGAATTGAGCGGGCACAATACCTGATGGTAACCACCCAGATGACTTTCAGTGAAATAGCTACTCAGACAGGTTTTGAAAATGTATTTTATTTTTCTAAAATTTTCAAGAAGATTACCGGCATGTCTCCCGGGAGTTACAGGAAACAAATGGATACGGTTGGCTTTTAATTAGAATAGTATCTAAATTTTATACAACACGCCGGTTAAAGCAATCATGATCAGGAAAGTAACCATCGCACCTGTTAAACAAATAGCGAGTGTTTCTTTCTGATATCTTCGCCGGAGGTGTATCTCCGGATGTTGCTCCATTCTTTTGATATAATGTACCGCCGCTATATGTGCAAATACCGCCACCAGTGAAAGGGTATAATAAGGAATAAAAAACAACTTCTCTGGATAATGATTCGGTACGCCAGCGGCAAAATATAATAGTGGATTTAATTATAGTCGAGCAGAAGTTTTACTACATCTGTGTATCTTGGACCATATTGCAGTCGAATTCGATTCAGACAAGCGTCAATAATATACAGCTGTTGTTGCGGATCATAGTTAACCACTACCAAAGAATCAGCCAGAAAAGGGCTTTTTGACGACGCCTTATCCGGGTGTAAAACATGTAATTCATCCGGATGGAATTTATCAGGGCTTACTGTAGGCAATAGCGTGAGTCCATATTCTGTCGTAATGCTACCACCTGTTAATGTTATGCTCTCCAATGATTTTGGGAAGGTTCGGTTATAGGTATCTAATACAGCAGCCAATTCCAGTTCATTAGCTCCTTCCTGTAATAATATTCCGATCTGCCTGTTTTTTCCAAACAAAACCTTCCTTCCAATAGCCATTTTATCGCTGAAACCAACAGGAATACTCCTATGCGCGGTTTCCTCAGGAGAAACGGTGTGGTGGATTAGTTTACTTACCCGTAACATCGTTTGGCGTCCGAAAAGGGTATCAATAATGGAAAGCGCGCCATCAGTAGCATTGGAAACACCTGCAGTGCTATACAGGTTTCCGCTGTGGGTTACGCGAGTGTTGTTAACCCATAAAGGCTTACCATATTGTTTACGGATAGCCGCGTAATCAGACGCATGAGCGGTAAGTGGCTTGCCATCATAGATACCTGTCGCCGCTGCGGTTAACGCACCATCACAAACAGAAAGTACAACGATGGTATCATGATAATGTTTTTTAATCCAATTAACGATCGTGGGATTTTGATGGCGGGCGTCCATGGCTGACAGATTAGGAATAACAATCACCTGGGGATTGATACCAGCGGAATCAAATTCATCGAAGGAAAAATGAGGCAGCAGGAAAAGCCCCTTTCGCATGATGATGGGGTCTTTCTTATTTGCTACCACATACACATTTGCTTCTCTGGTAGCGCTAAACAAATAATATGGCGCCATCAGGTCGAAGATCTCTGTTCCCTCGCTGTCTGCAATAAGTATCACTGTTTTCTTAGCGGAGTCAAAGCTGGGTCGTACATAGCTAAACGCGGGAACGCCTTCAAACGTTTTCCATCTCATAAACTCCCGGACAGGGGCACAGGCATGGAAAAACCAAATCATTACCACACCTGTAATCAGCAGCAGGCAGCAGGTCATTTTACTTTTTCTCACTTTTTCTATGTTTCTTTAGGATTCTTTGTAATTGCCGGGCAGATTTAAATCCACATTCCGAGGCGATTTTTGTCATCGTGTATTCAGGATTATTACGTAGCGTATCCGCTTTCTCCGTTCTAAGGCGGGTAAGATATTCATTGATGGTTATGCCCGTGGCGTTTTTAAAAACTCTGGTGAGATTCCTGGGGCTACTATTAAAAAGCTCAGACAACTTTTCCACGGTCAGAAACTGATCCAGATGATTGATCATATAATCCTGCAGCTGATGAACCTTGGGGTTAATGTGATTCCTATAATCCAGGTAAATATGCTGTTGGCTGTGTTTAGCGTCTCTGCGATGATATATTACCAATCCTCTGGCAACCTGGTTAGCCAGTAGTGGCCCCTCCCATTCCTCCAGGATAGATAAAGCCATATCAATTCCTGAGCTGATGCCCGCACTGGTATATATATTTCCACTTTTTACGAATAATACATTGGAAAGTACACGAGCCGCCGGGAACATACGCTGCAGGAGGTCCGTACTCCTCCAATGAGTCGTGCATTCACGGCCATCCAGCAAACCAGCGCTACCCAAAATGAAGGCAGCATTACATACCGAGCAAATATTAATTCCACCGGCAGCACAATCGCTCACCCAGCGGAAAAAGGAGGATTCTATATCAGGGCGTCTTTTCAGGCCTTCAAAATAAAATCCGGGAATAAAGAGAAAATCGCCTTCTCTCAATATAGCTTTCCGGTAATTGCCGATTTTCCCCAAAGGCAATCCCGCTGCACTCGAAGGCCGCTGGTCTATAGCATAAAAGGCTATATCCAGTTCAACCCCCATAAGGCTTGCTTCCCTAAATACCTGGACAGGCCCGGCTAAGTCCAACAACTCCACAAGTGGAGGTAGAATAAAGGCAATCTTTCTGATCATTCCACAAAAATAGCCTTTGTCAGACTTACGGTAAAGGACAATCATGCGTCATATTCAGCCAACTGGAAAACCAATACTGGGCTGATTCGGATAACTACATTATGCAACGACTATCAAAACATAACACAGCAGCATCCTGCTGCCCACAGCTACAAACAGCATATCCCCCATACTACCATTACCTGTTCACAATCTTTCTTTTCACAAATTCATTGAAAAAAAAGTCCCTGTATATATTTCCAATAGGAATCTCGTTTGCACCTATGTACACCGTATTATTATCCACTGAATCGATATGCTTAACATTGATGACATAGGATTTGCTTACTCTCACAAACATATCTTTGGGTAGTTGATCGTAAATTGTTTTGATGTTCACCGCCGTAATTACCTTCTGATTTTCACTGTGTATCACAGCATAATCTTTCAAACCCTGGATAAAAAGTATGTTCTTGAAATAGACTTTAAAAATCCTTCGGTCTGCTTTCAAAAAGAAAAAATCATCCGCTACCCGTTCTATATTATTGCTGGCATAATCCGCCTTGAATAATTTAGCATAGGTGAGTGATTTTTCAACAGCCTTTTTAAACCGTTCTAATTTCACGGGTTTTATCAGGTAATCAATTGCATCCACTTCATAGCTGTCAGTAGCAAATTCAGAATAGGCGGTTGTAAAAATCACAAATGTTTCCTTCGGAATGGTTCGGGCAAACTCGATTCCGTTAACACCCGGCATTTGTATATCCAGAAAAACTAACTCAACAGTATTGTTTTCTATGAAATCCTTCACCGTTTCAGGACTACTGAATGAACCAATTAAATCCAAATCCTCAGTTTGACTAATCAACATCTCTATAGCGTCCCTGGCCAATGGTTCATCATCTATAATAATACAGTTCATAACTTTATACTATTTATTATATAACGAAATAATCTTGCCATTTTCCAATTGCTGTACAAGTTATAGCTTTATAGTTAATGTTACACAATACCTCTCCGCATCCTCTTCAATACTTAAGCTATGTGTTGCAGGGAACAAAAGTTCCAGCCTTCGTTTTACATTTATCAACCCCAGGCCACCCGCACTACTTACAGGTTTAACCATGGGTTTAGAGTTGATACACTTAAAGAAAAGTTCATCGTTTCTGACATCAAAATACAGGTTTACATAAGACGATTTTGCGGTATCATTGTTATGCTTCACCGCATTTTCCACAAAGGAGATGAACAACAATGAAGGAATTTGTACACCGCTCAAATCACCCTCTTTTGATATCAGGAAATCAAAACTATCCCGCCTTACTTTCTCCAAATTTAAAAAATCCTCCAGGAAATGAATATCCGACGTCAGCAACACCTTATCTCTCGCGCTGTCATAGAGTTGATATCGAAGTAGATCGCTCAACCTCATTAAAACCTGGGAGGCTTTTTCCGGATCTTTCTTAGTTAGCACATTGGCATTATTTAGCATATTAAATAAGAAATGCGGGTTGATTTGCTTCTTCAATTGTTCCAGTTCAGCATAAGCTTTCGACTGTTCCAGCTCATAAATCACCTGTTTGTCCATCATTCCCTTCTGAAACAGTTTTATGGAAGAAGAAGCTGCTAGCAACAGCACCGTCAGAAAGGAAAAAAGAGGAATATTCAGCCGGTGTGCCCTATCAAAAGGATTGAAAAAATAACCACAAACAGCCACCACCAAAAGGATACAGATCACAGACAAACAGTATTCAACATTTTTATTCCTGAATAAAAGTTTGGGCACCAGCACATACATATTTACATAAAACAAGACAATGAAATATAAAAATATTACTATGGGATTATCGATTACAGTCCTGCTATTGTACAACACAATACCAATAAAAAAAATGAGCAGCAGATGCCGGAATATCCTGCGGTCTGGCGAAATCAGGAAACGAAAAAGCACGTTTTCGTTAACAAACCGTTGATGGGTAGAATCATTCATTTATAAAACTGTATAGCACAAACTTACTATTTAAAATTATGCGCTGATCTGATTTTATACAAAAGTGCATGCTTGTTATACAAAAGTATAAAGTGTTGAAAAAACACTTAAAACACGAAATATATTTTGTTGCGCCCTCACATCATTTACTATAAAAGATATCGTATTTGGTATATTAAAAAAAAGGCGGTACTTCAAAAGAATAGTTTTGTATCCAATTTACAAATATCAAATCGATTTTAAAAGATGAGATACAAGACACTTTACACACTACTATCTATAATCATTCCTTTCACGGCTTATTCACAGGAGAAAGTCACGCTGAGCGGAACAATTACCATGAAAGCAAACAGCGAAACGGTAATCGGCGCCAGCATTTTCATTCCCGAAACGAAGTCCTCCACTATTACCAATGCCTATGGATTCTATGCTATCACGCTACCCAAGGGAGAATATACAATTGTTATCAGCTATATGGGATTTGAAAATATTGAAGAACATATCTCTCTGACAGGAAATATCAGGAAAAATTTTTCCATGCTTGAAAAAAGCAAAACGTTAAATGAAGTAGTGGTAAAATCCAATAGTGCAGCCAACAACATCCGAACACCGGAAATGAGTGTGAACAAACTCTCTATCTCCACCATCAAAAAGATGCCGGCGGTGATGGGCGAGGTGGACATTCTGAAGGCCATCCTGCAACTTCCAGGCGTTTCCAATGCACAGGAAGGCGCAACCGGATTTAATGTCAGAGGCGGTTCCGTAGACGGCAATTTGATCATGTTAGATGAAGCTGTCATTTACAATACTTCTCACCTGTTCGGATTTTTCTCCGTTTTTAATGCGGATGTGATTAAAGATCTAAAATTGTATAAAGGTGGCATACCCGCTAATTTCGGCGGACGGACTTCCTCCGTGCTGGATATTTATCAAAAAGAAGGAAACAACAAAGAATATCACGTAACAGGAGGAATTGGGGCGGTTTCGAGCAGATTATTGGTAGAAGGGCCCATTGTAAAAGACAAAAGCTCGTTCGTAGTGGCGGGTCGTACCTCCTATGCCCAACTGTTTATGAAGTTGGCTGACAATCCCAATTCCATTTCCTTTTATGATTTGAATGCTAAACTGAATTATAAGATCAATGACAATAACAGGGTTTTTCTTTCAGGATACTTCGGCAAGGACAAAATGGATTTCAGCAATTTCTTCAGTAACAATTACTCAAATTCATTCCTTAACCTTCGCTGGAATCATATCTTTTCTGAAAAATTCTTCTCCAATGCATCTATCATATACAGTAAGTACGATTACGGTCTCAAGATAAAATATGTTGGCATTGATTGGCTATCAGATATCCGTAATTACAATCTGAAGTACGATTTCAGCCATCATCTGTCAAATAAGCTGGTGTTGAATTATGGCATCAATTCCATCTATTACCAATTCAATCCCGGCACAATAAAACCTATAGACAGTACATCACCTGTGAATGCCGACCAGATTGAAAAAAAATATGCCTGGGAAAATGCAGCGTATATCAGTGCCGAGCAAAAACTCACGGATAAACTATCATTGACCTATGGGCTGAGATATAGCTATTTTCTACGGTTGGGGGAACAAAATGTAAATACTTATGCTAATAACCAGGCAGTAGTTTTTAATGCTGCTTTACAAATTTATGAAGAAGGAACCCCAACGGGAATAACACATTACAATAAAAACCAAAAGATCATCTCCTTTGGAAATTTAGAGCCTCGTTTAGCCGTTTCCTATGCTTTAAATGACGACCAATCCATTAAGGCAAGTTATAACCGGATGAGCCAGTATATTCATTTAATTTCCAACACCGCTGCTGTTTCCCCACTTGATATCTGGGCGCCGAGCGATCAATATCTGAAACCTGAAATTCTTGATCAGTTTGCACTAGGTTATTTCAGAAATTTCAGCAATGGAAAATATGCGTTGGAAACAGAAGCTTTTTACAAGAAAATTCAAAACAAATCAGATTACATTGACGGCGCCGAATTGATTGCCCGCAAAGCCCTGGAACAGGTATTGCTAAATGGAGAGGCAAGAGCTTACGGGCTTGAGGTGATGCTAAAGAAAAATACCGGAAAACTAACAGGTTGGATTTCTTATACCCTTTCTAAAGCGGAACAGCGCACACCAGGAAGAAACGCAGAAGAACCTGGTATTAACAACGGCGAATGGTATCGTGCCAACTATGACAAAACACATAACCTGTCACTTACAGCCACTTATCCCTTGACGAAGAAATGGAGTTTTGGCGGCATCTTCACCTACCAAACAGGGAAAGCAGCCACTTATCCAATTGGCAAATATCAGTATCAGGGAATTACCGTTGCCAACTATGGAGCACGAAATGCGAATTCTCTTCCAGCTTATCATCATCTGGATTTATCAGCCACTTATACGCCAAAACCGAATAGCAAAAAAAGGTGGAAAGGGGAATGGGTGTTCAGTATTTACAATGTTTATAATAGAAGTAACGCCGCGTCTCTGATGTTCAGACAAAACAAAGAAACAGGGTCGAGTGAGGCAGAAAGAATATCGATTTTCGGTATCATCCCGGGTGTGACTTATAATTTCAAATTTTAATGCTAACAATAGAAAAATGAAAAATATACTTAAATACCTGATTGTTTCATCCTGCTCAATTCTTGTGTGCTGCACAAAAGTAGTACAGGTGGATTTAGAAACAGCAGCACCCAAATTGGTAATTGACGCATCGATTGATTGGGTAAAGGGCACAACAGGCAATGAGCAGAAAATCATACTCTCTACTACTACCGGATATTACAGTACAACATTCCCCACAGTTTCAGGAGCGGATATAGTGGTAACAAATGCGTCAAATACCGTTTTCAGTTTTACAGAAAAGCCCACTACAGGTGAATATATCTGCTCCAATTTTCATCCCGTTATCGGAGAGACCTATACCTTAAAAGTAGTTTTAAATGGAGAGACTTACACCGCAACCGAAACTTGTATAGGGGCACCGAATATAGAGCATAATATTACCCAAAGCAATAATGGCGGATTTGGAGGAGATGAAGTGGAAATCACTTACTACTACCGGGATAATGGCAACGAGGAGAATCATTATCTACAACGTATCCTATCACCTGTATCCACATTTCCGGATTATAAAGCCGAAGATGACAAGAATAGTCAGGGCAACCTGATGCAGGGATCTTTTTCTGACAAAGACCTGAAGGCCGGAGATCCGATAAACATCCGGCTGTATGGAATTTCCAGGAGATATTATGACTACTTCAGAAAATTGCTAGTCGCATCCGGGGCTGGTAGCGGCCCGTTTCAAACTACACCTGGATCGGTGAGAGGAAATATCATCAATCAGACTCATTTCGAAAACTTCGCTTATGGATATTTCAGATTATCGGAAGTGGATGTAAAGGACTATACGATAAAGTAATCTGATCGCTCACCATACAGCTCCACTACTTCTTTACTGTTATCAATAAAATCAACACTGCAAGCAAACTTTGCACAAACAGAAAAGGTTCACTTGCGTGAACCTTTTCATTGGGTTAGTAATCTATGCCCGGAGCAGGAATGGGGGCATGGGATCAAACGTAATCCAGCCCATCCAACAGTACAATCATCTGAAAAATTCCCGCCAAAACAATTGGCTCTTTCGCCTTACGATGTTACTGAAATGTATATCGTACTCCCACCTGCATTTGTACCCGCGAGCCAAAGTAATCCACACTATATGGTTTTCCGGGATCATCAAAAGTGAATACCGGATAGTTGTCTTTATTCTGCTGCGGAGGGAATAGCACCGGCGTCAGCCCCACACTACTGGTCGAATTAAAAGTATTGGGAGAAAAGTATTGAATACCCCAGTTCTTATTAAGCAGGTTGGTCAAATTCATTACGTCTGCGGTGATGGTAATGAAACGGGACTTGCTCTTATTTACAAACAGGTCGTGCGCCACATGCAGATCGGCCTGAATATTCCAGGGTGTGCGGCCCTCATTACGTTCTGTAAACTGTCCTCTCCTGCTGCTGAGGTATTTATTACCATCAATGAAACGGTTAAACGCATCGGCCTGTTGCTCCGCCGTTTTCTCAGCGAGATCTTTAAAGTAATGAACGGCTTCCTCACGCTGCGGTATATATACCAGAGATACCTGTTGTGGCAAACCCTGTATGCTGTTATTGACGATACCATATGTGAAAGGACTGCCCGACTGTGCGCTAAAAAACAGGCTGATATTAGTTCTTCCGGCTGTCCATTCCTGATTATAGCTGATATTGGCAATAATACGATGACGGATGTCAAAATTACTATGTGATAAAGCCGGATTATTCGGTACCAGCGCCTGGTTCAGCTGCCAGTTACTTTCCATGGAGTTACGCACGCCATTGCTAAGATCTTTTGACTCACCATAGGTATAGGAGGCACTGGCTTCCCATTTTGTACCTGCTTTTTTACTCACAGTTCCGGTAAGACTATACCTATAACCCTGATTGGTATTGCTTAGTAAATAGGTATTGGAGAAACGCGGATCTACCGTTCCATTATACACCGGCTGTTTTCTGGCAGTATCATACCCAAACCAATATGGATTATCTTTCGTATTCAGCTGCTGAAAAAGCACATCTTTTATATTGCGCGTGTACATCGCTTCTATCGTGAAACGCCAGTCATTTACCGCTTCATAATCTATCCCTACGCTGGTACGTAATACCTGTGGTAATACAAAGTTATTATCTACCAGATCTACCTGTGTTTTACCGCTGTTACGATTATTGATAACGGCGCCGTTCTGTTCAATGAAACTTCCGATCCCGTTCGGCCCTGGCCGGATCGCATCACTGCCGGGAGCAAAAGGTTTCTGGTCGGCGCGTTGATCAAATGCGCCATAACTATCGCCTGTATTGTAGTAGGCATAAGCGAGCCACGCAAAGGGTATACGGCCGGTAAAGAGCCCGGCACCACCGCGGAGGATCAGGCTCCGGTTACCCAGCACATCATAACGAAAACCTATCCTGGGAGAAACCTGCACCCTATTCAGAAAATTGTTGGTCACCCTGTTCAATGGCGTGTAGGTGTAGGTGGTGCCAAATTTGGCATCCATCAGGATATCTTTTACTTTATCACTGAGCACAGGAGCTGATGGTAAATGTGTGAAGTCGGCACGCAAGCCGGGCGTAACCTGGAGCCGATCGGCCACCTGGATCTCGTCCTGAAAATACGCGCTGTACATATTCACATTGAATTTTGCAGCAGGATGCGACAAGATGTAATCACGCGTGTTATTGATATAATTATAACTACCCCGGACACGCGATGGGTTATTGCGCATAAAATCTTCTATGCTTAAATAATCCACGCGGCCATTCCAGCTATTAACAAATCCATAGCGGATGTTGTATAACTCATTGTGCGTACCGGCCAGGATCTTGTGACGGCCCACCACATAGTTTACATTGGCGGTAAACTCCCACGTCTGTTGGCGCATATTAAAAATACTGGCTTCCCGGTCAGTTCCCAGATAGATTGTTGTACCAGGTGCACGCCCCATGATCTGTACCTGCGGCAGCGAAGGATCACTTAACGGATCTCGTTTGTCGTTGACGATCGTAAATCCAGCTATCACATTTGTTGATAACCTGTTACTGAAGCGGCTTTTGAGCTCTGCTACTGTACTGCTCTGATTATTCGTCTGTTGGAAAGCCATACTGCTGAAACGAAAATCCTGTTGATCACGGTCCATATGGGTAGCTTTGCTCAATATGGTATTGTTGCGGATGGCCAGCTGATGTTTGTCGTTGATATTCCAGTCGACCCTATTAAAAAACTTCTGTGATCTGTTCCAGTTATTATACACATCTGCTGTACCGGCATCAAAGATATCTCCATAGCGGTTTTTCACGGTAGTAGCAATCATCGTTGCATCTTCTTTACTGAGAATATGGGCAGTTTCCGATATTCCTGCAGATAGTTGTGATGGGTCCTGCCGGCTGGTGATTTCTTCATTACTGAAGAAAAACAATTTGTTTTTAATGATCGGAAAACCTACTCTGAACCCCGCCTGGTATTCATGGAAATCGCTGTTCATTTTACCGAGGCTACCAACCCGATCCTTCCCGGTGATGGCGGCATTACGGCCAAATCCATACACGGAGCCAGTAACGTTATTGGTGCCACTGCGGGTGACCGCATTCACGGAGCCACCAGTGAAGTTGCCTATCTTGACATCATACGGAGCCAGATACACTTGCATATCTGCTATTGCATCCAGGGAAATGGCATTGGTGCGGGTGCTGCTGCCGGCCATACCAGAGGTACCTGTTTGCCCTCCTAACGAGGGACTGAAACCAATGGCATCATTATTAACCGCGCCATCTATGGTGACGTTGTTATAACGAAAATTGGTACCCCCGAAACTATTGTCCCGGCTACCCTGAGGCGTAAGCCGGGTGATATCAGTAATACTGCGACTGATCGTAGGCATATTGCGTACCTGCTGGCTGCTGATGTTTTTTCCCGTACCGTAATTATCTGTACGGGACTTCCCATTGCGCGCTGCCACTGTCACCGCATTTAATTGCCGGGCGTTTCCTTTCAGCACGAAGTCGAGCAGCAGACTACCACCCAGGCGGATCACCACATCTTCTCTGGTATCCACTCCCACTCCCATCATGGTGGCTGTCACCGTATAAGGGCCTCCAATGCGGAGATTATTCAAAAAATAACGACCGTCTTTACCAGCCATCACGCCGTATTTTGTACCCGTGGAAACATGCAGCGCCATGATGGTGGCGCCCTCCATAGCAACACCTGCCGTATCTGTTACACGGCCGCTGAGCGAACCACCTGTTTCCTGCGAAAATACATTCAATGGAAACTGTAAGAGCAAGAGTAACCCAAGCGTCCATCTGAACGCAGATCCCGATATTTTCTTCATACCTGTATTGTTACGGTCTGTTTGTTATTAAATGCTATTTCAGGAATATCTTCCGGATAGCCTTATTAGCCTTATCTACCACATAGATATCCCCATCCTTGTCTATTGCCATATCCGACATACCATATCCAAATTTGGCCTGATCAAAAGCACCGTCTGCAAAACCTATGTCTGTCTTGATGACCGTGGTCACTTCTTTCGCTGTCAGATCCGCCTTTCTGATCGCATAACTGATTCCGTCGAGGATGTACAGATTGTTATTATCCGCTATGAGACTGGTAAGGTTGTAATTCAGTAAAGCAGTCGCGAAAGGCCCGTCCAGGTATCCCGGATTGTAGGCATTTCCAATTAATGCCCTGGGATAATAGCCTAACACTGATCCACTGGGAATAAAGCTAACACTGGATTCATACTGATCTTTGCTGATGTAAATATTCCCGGCGTTGTCTATTGCCGGACGGCACTCGTCGAACAATCCTATGCTGGAAATTTTAGTAACCCCATTTACATTATATCTGAAGACGCCTTCATATCCCCTGGTCGTATAGAAATTACCATCAGGGCCAAACGTCAGGCTGACACCTGTGAACTGCGTACTGACAGTAGTGACGGTACCTGTCGGCGTAATTTTGCGCAAGCCGCCATCCATCACATAGACGTTACCGTTATTATCGACTGCCATTCCACGGATATAGTTAAACCTTGCTGCGGTACCTACGCCATCTTTCTGCCCCCCTTCTGTTGCGCTACCGGCAAACGATGTGACATCACCATTCGGCGAAATTTTTTGAACCTGTGTATTACTGGAAACGTATACGTTTTTGTCGCGATCTACGGCGATTCTGGAGATGGTCCAGCTGAAGATATTGCTATTGGGGCCACCTGCCAGCGTCATCACCCCTGCTCTTCTGAATGCTTTCGGCGCAATAGCGGTGGCGCCTTTCATCACAACCTTCAGTTCTCCGGTACTGAATCCTGCCGGAACAGCCAATTGCAGCGTTGTTGGGGTGGCAGCGGTAACAGTTGCGGGTACGCCATTAAAGTAGACCGTATTTTCAGCCGGAACATTACTGAAGCCGGTACCGGTGATAGTTACCAAAGTACCATCCAATCCGCTTTCAGGACTCACCGTTATAATACCCAGCTGCTGGTCTTTAAACTGAGGACCTGCAGTTTCCTGGTCGTTCACCACCACTTTCACAATACCATCACCGGTACCACCAGGTATGATGAGTTTTAACTCTTTTTCGGTAGCTCCTGATAATGGCACCTGCACACCATTGAGGAATACCTGATTTTCTTCTTTCACCTGACTAAAGCCTGCTCCGGTGATCGTCATTTGAGCGCCACGAGGGCCACTGAGCGGAGATACGATATTGATGAGCGGCGGCGCAACAACGGTAAATACGGGGCCGGTTGTTTTTTGATCATTGATAGATACTACCAGTGGGCCTGTTTCCACCCCTTCTGGCGCTACCACCACCAACTTTGATTTACCCGCTTCGATTACCGTTGCTGATTTACCATTAAAGGTCACCACATTACCAGCAGCCAATGCTTCAAAGCCGGTACCGGTGATGGTCACTTTCGTGTTTTTACCGCCTGAACGCGGACGGATACTTTCTATTGCCTGATAAGTAAACTCTTGCCCGCGCGATTCTGCATTGTCTACCTTTACCGTCACTGTCCCGGTACCGGCATCCACCGGCACTTCTGCCACTATCAGGGTATCGCTGGCGGTTATCACAATGGCCTCCTTTCCGTTGATGAACACTGCAGCGGGTTTACCGGTACCACCAAAACCTTCACCGCTGATATTCACCGAAGAACCAGCAGGACCATTCAGCGGTGTTACGCGTTGAACACTCAATGTTTGGTAAGTATATTGCCCAATGGGGAATGAGCGATTCTGAGATTTTAACGTTAAAGGACCGGTAACTCCTTTTCCAGGTGCACGCAACACGATTGCCTTTGCGGTGACACTGATCACTTCGGCGGGCGTTTCAGATACCGTAGCGGAATATTGCCCACGGTCTGTTCCAAAACCTTCTCCTTCAATGGTGATCAGGGTACCTGCTTTTCCGCTGTTGGGATAATAACGCGCCACTTTCACTTCCGGCGCAGCTTCATCGTGTTTCTTTTTACAGCCACCCGCCGCCATCAATAGCAGCATACCTATTAAAACAAACACGGAATATTGTAGTATTTTTTTCATACTCTTAGTATTATACATTCCTACTGCGTAATTTTTAAAACACCATCTATCACCTGTAGTACACCATTGCCGGTCAGGATATCTTTTTTTATCACATTCACACCAGTACTATTTCCTGTTCCGGTCAGCAGGATGGAGCCCAATCTGCCCGGTTCTGCCGGGTCTTCTGTCAACTGAATGCTCACGGTATTACCATCCAGCATCACCTGGCGACTACTATTAGATGGGCCCGTGCTGAGCACATAATCATAAATGAATCGTCTGTTGCGAATGATATGATAATTCACCAGCCTTTTCAATACTTCCGGATTGGTTTCACTTACCTGTTGTACAGAGTTATAACCCATCGCCTTCATCGCTGCATTGGATGGAGCGAACACGGTATAAGGCCCGGAATTATTGATCGTTTCCATCTGCCCGCAAGTGATAAGCGCCTGCGCAAAGAGCGTAATATTCTCTTCTGCCTTTACAGCGCTTCCTAACTGTTCGTGTACATATGGCGACAGCACATGGTTTATTACCTGTATCAGGCCATTGGATGCGGCTATATTTTGCGCCAGCACCCTTGATCCGTTGATGGTAATAACAGTATCTGTACCCTTGATCCAGTGAGTCACGAATAATTTACCACCACGGGAACGTAGTTCCTGATTAAACAGATAGGGCAATTTGTTCAGTTCATATTTTCCTTCCAGCACGTGATAGTTGGCGATACGGGTCATCAGTACCTGATCTGCTGTAAGTATGTTGCCGATGCCGGAAAAACCAGCCGCACTAAATGCGCCGTCCGACGGCGCTAATGCGGTATAAGGGCCGGGTGTCTTCAATGTAATGTCCATACCGCTGCGCCGCAAAGCTGCGCCGAAAGAAGACAGGTTAAAGTTATCTGCCACCACCAGCGTAATCAGGCCGTTATCGATCGTGGCAACGTCCCCATCTTTCTTCGTGCAACCACTCCAGCACAGCACTGCGCCTAACATTACCGGTATCAGTATATTGATCCTTTTCATCATTAATCCAGTTTAAAATCTTTGGGAATAAGCAACCTGTCCACTGCATGAAGAGGGCCCATGAGCGTAGGGATATCCGCTTCTGTTACGGTGGCTGACGGGGCCGCTGATCCTTTTACGTTTATCAGCGTTTTGCCGGAAGCATCCTTGCGGAACTCCAACGGCATGTAATAAGTATCATCCCTGTAGTCAGTTCCATTCGGGTCTTTTAAGATGGATATAAATATCAGACTGGACGTTGCATTGCTCAGGAACGCATTGCTGTAGAACACCGGATAACTGCCACTTCTCGGGTAATCACCGACAGATTCTCTTGGTAAAATCCCCCAATTCAAATGAAAACTCAGCAACGAATCTGTGGCAAACCGTCCTTTCATACTCCAATCCTCATACCGGGGCAGGCCACGACGTTCGTTAAACGCCATCAGATCGGCTACTGTATTAAAACCGGCTGCTTTGAATGCATCATTGGTGGGAAGAAAGATGGTAGTAAACAGTACATTTACATCATCCTCCTGTCCGGTAAACTCGTTTAATCTCAACGCCCATCCATAGAATTGAGAGAAATTTATATTGGAAGGATAACCTGCACCTTCCTCAAAAATTTTGTTGTATAAGGCATCCCGTTGTCGTAACAATTCCAGCAACATCGTGAACCGGTTATCTGCTTCCAGCACTTGTAACAGGGTTTTGTCCGGCTTAGGTACCATCTTGTCCAACAACCATATACAGCCGTCTTTTGCCGGAATGGAAACGCCGCTGCCAACAACGCGGCCATTCACATAGAACTTTCCGTCCGCTGCCTGCAGTTGCTGTTTGAAATAATACACCCATTTTGCATAGGGATTGCGCGTATCCGGATCTGGCATTCCCCGCAGCCCTGGCCGCTTCAGCAAACTCAAGGCAATCAGATTACCCGTCTGGCCAGTCAACGCTGCGGCATTGTACTTCCCACGAAGTGAATAAAACATAAGCAGGCTATCCAGATCTTTCGGGTCCATACTTTGTATCCGACTGGCAGTATAACCTCCTGCGATTAGCGCTTCATCGCTGAGGGCTAAAATGGTACAACCGTTTTTCTGGTCGGCAACAGCAGCGAGGATCGTATCCATATGACTGCGCTGCCATGCCTGGTAAAACAGTTTGGCGGGAGATTGCGCCAACGCTTCTTTCACCGTAATATGAACGGTATCCTGATAAGGTACCTGTTTTCCTTCTGCCGGAGGCATAAACTCTTCCCGGCGGCATCCGGTAGCTAATATCGCCAGGCAACAAACTGTCAACAGTCCACTGCCGGCATCACAGAAAATATCTTTGATCAGGCGATTTAAAATTTTCATTTTTATCTATTTTGTTTGCAACGGCTATTAATCGATGTAGGATATTCTTTTTATCCGATTACTTCTTCGCCTGGTCGGGTCTCACCATTATCGCCGGCAACTGATGCACAATACCATTTTCACAGATATTATCCATCTTCACCCATTGGCTGGAAGGAACGGTCACACTTCCCAGTAATATCGGCTGAAAGCCTCCCGCCGGGGTGCGCGATAGCGACACGGTGTACTCCTCGAAGTAGGCTGTTAATTCAAAGTCGCTGTCATCATTCTTCAACCGGTACTTGTAGCGAGTTTCGGCATTAATGATCCCGAAAACCAGTTTGTCGGAGATAAAATACTGCCGGTCGTACAGGATATAACCACCGAACAGACGTGCCCCCACATAGGCTGCAGGGTCCAGCGCCGCAATGGTTTCCGCTGTGATACCTGCATCTGTAAACGCCTTATTATCCGGTGCAAAAATGGTAAAGCGGCCAGGCTGTGCCAAAGCATCCCACAAGCCAAATTTCTTTAAGCCCGCCACATAAATGCTATAGACTGGTCTGGCTGCGAGCCAGTCCTGTACAGTAACGCCAGGGAAAGGCTTTTGCACTTTTTTCATGGTATGCATCACCCCATTGGACAAGGTGATATCTCTTCTGTCTAACTTGCAACCACCGAAAGTGAAAAAATTCTGCGGATAATTGAACCCCGGCTGGAACATGCCCAGCGAGGCGTACAACTGTTTTCCCGCCAGCGTTTGATACCGTATATCCACACCATTGACCGGTATATCCGATGAAAACAAACGTATCGGCAATATGTGATAGGCCAGCACAAAACGAAGACTGTCTTTATTCATCTGCTGAAAGTCTCCCGGCAGTTGCACACCCAGTTCATTGAAAGCCTGATCAGTAGGCGCCAGTACGGTAAAAGGCCCTTTGCCATTCAGTTCTGCGACTAATCCCGTATACTCAAGCGCTGCATAAAAAAGACTGAAATCATAATTATTCCTGATGAAATCTCCCGCCGGCCGTATGTCCTTATTCGGTTTTGGCACCGTGAGGTCCTCATGCTTACAGGAAAAAAGCAGTGTAGAAAGCAGTAAGAGCACTGTATAAATGTTGGAATATTTCCCTTTCATTTGCTGTGTTTTTAATTATCTGAATGAGCTCAATACACCGGCGCCGGATACTTCCGTTGGATGGTGGTGAGGTACACGGAGCTATTCACTACCTCAATCGTGTTGACGGTGGCGAATGTGCGCGGATTATATTTCCCTGAATGTACATTCACCAACAGGTTAGGTAATATCAAGCCGTTGGCGAGATAGCCCGCGCCTCCTATATCTACTTGTCCATTCAGCAGGCAGTTGATGGCGCCGAAATTTCCGAATGTGAGTTCCCTTCCTGAAACGGCAGTGTTATAGGGATTGCTGGCTACATCCATACCCGGCATGACGAACTCAAACCGTTGCCACATATCGGTGTGGATATGATCCGCATCAGCATCTGCCCATAACGGAAAGCTATAATAGACAGACGGGCGGCTACTTTTCTGATCACGCACCAGCTGTCCCATAAATACATTTTTATAGTTGGTCAGGAAGGGTGCATTCCCAGGATTAGTTTGGGTTTTGAAAAGTGTGTAATAGATGTTCATGCTATCTTTTATACCACTTTGGAATGATTTAAGTGTTGACCGCAATGGCTTAAGGCTTGCATCGGCTTCTACGAAACCTTTGGAGCTGTAGTTGTAGAAGTTGACATAGGTCATAGAATCAGATAAGGATAATTTGTGAAAATTCTCCTGCCGCAGCAACACACCATACTTCTTGGTATTAAAGTCCGTTTCCAGCACATGCAGGGTATACACTTCCCCAGCGGTGAAATCGATAGTGGTATCGAGTAATACATCTCTCTTCAATCTTTCCTCCAGCTGAAAAAACGGGATAGTATTATAGCTGCGGTAGTAAAACATAATCCGAAGCTTCCCGGAGGGAACCTGCGCCCAGCTGCTAAGATCAAATCCATTCAGTATGGGCCCTGCCAGTTCTGTTTCCTTGCCTGGATACTCCGGATTATACACGGAGCTACTGTTACCGATATGGGAAGGATAAGGGGGCGCATATGGCGCGCGTTTATCCAGAAAATCACCTACGATCTCACCTCCTGTTGGTAAGCCGGCAGCATCTATCTTCGGATTGATAATCATGCAAAGCGAAGGATATTTACTGTCTTTGGTATCCATGCTTTGCACATAGTTCAGATCATTGAACACACGGAGGTAGGCGGGCGCATCGAGTTTAGTATATTCTGTTTTCCTGCATCCGGCCACCAGAAGCACCAGGCTGAAGGCCCATAATAACTGTTTATATTTCATTACCTGTTATGTTTAACGATGATCATTTTTGCTTTCTCTGCCGCCGGCACATTGCCTGTGCGACCGATGAGCGCGATGGTAAAAATGCCTGGCTCCTGCGTAGGTACCTCTCGGCCCACTGCTTCATAAAGCGCTCTGCGGGCTACAAAACGATCACTGGTCAGTACGGTTATATCCTTTGCCCATTCACCAGGTACCATGTCAGGGGCAGAGCGGTAAGCCATTATCTCATAAGGCAGCAAGTATAGGCTGCTACCTCTGATATAAGGCTGCTCTGTAACGGGAACGCCTGATTGAAGATTCACTGTCGGGCTTCCGGCGGAGAGGCCATTGCCAAATGTGAAAGTGAGGTAAGGAATATCAGGAGAAAGATTCAGGAAGCGCCTGTCGAACATATAATCATCCCTCACCTGTTTGAACGTAAGCCCACCGTTACTGCCATTATTAACTGTTCCTGAAGCTAATAACTGTCCACTCAGGTCATTGGCCACCAATACTATCTTTGCTTTTCCCTGCGCATCCGGATACAACCACGCCGTATAGTTCTGTCCCGGGCGTAGTATCGCTTCTGTAGCCGCCAACACTGTTCCTCCTGCATTCACCGCTTCTATGCTGGTATTGCCCTGTATATAATTACTGTAAGAAGACACCTCGCCATATGGCAGCTTATTCTTCAATAGCTCGCCGTTCACACGGAACGAAACCGGTTCCGAACCAGGCAATGCATTGAATCCCTGCAAACGGAAATAAGTAGTATTGGGTGACGGGCTTACATCTGTGATGATTCTGAATCCATTTTGTATAGCTCCGCTTCGCTGTTCTTCTGCTGAAGCCAGATAACTAAAACTGTAAGGAGAAATAACGATGGTATAAACCCCGCCTGGCTGATAACTGAATACAGGTGCAAAGGTGAGACCACCAGATACAACGGCACCGCTTCTCACCAAACCAATGGTGGAAGTAGGCGGATCAATCAATCTGTTATCACCAGACAAAGCAGCTGCTCCGGGTATCTGTCTCCCATCTGCTGTCAATACCTTAAACTGGTAAGCGCCATAAGGAATTTCTACATAATCAGATACCCTTTGCGCAACACTGATATTGGTCGTTTTATCAGACACTAAAGCACCATCTGCATAAGCAAGGCTCACAGGTCCTGTCAGATCTTCTAACGGCCCTCTGGGGGAAAATATATCCTCCATGGGTTTCGCACACAGATTGAGAATACGGATCTTAAAATGATCAGGCCGGGAAGGCTGTGCAATACCACGTTCTACAATCACATAATCCGGCTGGCCTTCTGCTACGCGCTGGCCGAGCGGCAGGTAATAATCTTTCGGATGACTGTAATCATCTTTTATGGCCAGCTCAGGTAAGCTCCCGTTGGCCCTGTCAGCATCGAACTTCAACAAAGCAATACCATTCTTGCCGAACAAGTCCTGCGGGATCTGCCAGGTGCTTCCCAGGCGGCCGTCTTCAGGGAAATAGGACGTGCCTGTATACTTGAGCGCGTCCGGGTCATTCGGCGATTTGTACACATAACTGGTTAATTTTTGGCCATTGGCCACTACATCGAGATAACCTCCCATGTTCACGATACGGGTAGCGGATGGCGCGCGGTTAACCGTTGTTGTCCGGTTGTCCGGTATCTGATCCACTTTTTCTTTTTTACATGCGGTGAAGCCGCAAAGTATCAACAGCAAACACGCCGCAATCACGGAGAAGCGCTGCATCATCGGCGGTACCGGAATATTCATCGTCATCTTAAAATATTTTATAGGTAAACCCAAGCATCATTTCAGCACCACGCTTGTAACTGCGGTTGATATATTCATTGCCATACCACTTGCCGCCGGTGCCGGGATTGGCATACACCGTTTTTATAGCCGGATTCAGGACATTTTTTGCATAGCCCTTAAAGAATATCCGCTTACTTAATTGCTGACTTAAAATAAAGTCAAGTACGGGCACAGGCTGTGTATACAAATCCGGTTCCCCGGTGAGGTTGATCTGTATCAACCGCTCCCCTACCATATTGAAGGTGGCGGTAAAGTCTGTCCCGTATTTTTTGTTATTATAGTTCAACCAGGCATTAATAGAATACGGCGCCTGCTCAAACAGCGGGCTGTTTTTGGGGGTATATCTATCCAACGAACGATTCGCTTTAAAACGCTCTGCAGATTTTTTGATATCACTTTGCGCCAGCAGCAAATTGGACCCGAAGAAAAAGTTGTTCAATGGGGCCCACCATCTCCCCAGATCTTTCACAAGTTCCAGTTCTATGCCCCATACCCGGCCGGTGTTGGGATCATTCTGGAATTGAATAGTAGGAAACTCCGGATAGGTGGCGGCCAAACCATCTGTTTTCAGGTTAAACACTTTCACCAACTGATGCTGGATACGTTTCCCAAAAGCAGAAACAGCAATCACCTCTCCTCTGTTAGGAAACCATTCCCAACGAAAGTCCAGGTTCTCTGTATACTGATTTACCAGCCCCGGGTTTCCAACAACCAATCCCATCTGGAATGCATCAAATTCGAATACGTTCGTGATCTCCCGCAACTCAGGTCTGGCCAATGTCGTATTGAAGGCGGTACGGAAATTCATATTCCGGTTGAGCGTGTAGGTTATGTTTGCCGAATAATAGGGTTTATAGGTTGTTTTATAGGCCGCATTTGGCTCCGCGGGCACTAATGGGATCTGTGCACCTCCAGGCCCGGGAACGGTCAGCGCAGGGTCCAGGAATACATTTGAAGTATCCACTGCGGAACCAATATCTGTCATTTCAAAACGCACGCCTCCTGCAATCCGCAATTGCTCCGTCACCTGGAGATCCAGCATCCCGTAAAAGGCATTGGTTTCATAATAACCGCTATAGTTGTTGGGCGACTTCCGGCTGTTGTACATAAAGCCGCTTACCGGCGCCATCCCGTCGCCCTGTTGCCCCGTAGATAACTTTACACCCACGATCTCATTACCCACCAGGCGATCCGGATTACCTTCCACATCGTACAGTGGAATAGCTTTGTCGCGGTTAAAATTGGAGCCAGGCAACATCAGCAGGTTCTCCGTAAATGTGCGGTCACGGAAAAGGTAATTGACACCTGTTTTAAACTCCTGCCGCTGACCAAACATTTTGAATGGAAGCGCGAGGTCTGCTTTATAGTTATAGTTGACCTCATCCAGCTTCCGCCAGCGGCGACCATTCGGCTCCGCCTGAATAGTGCCATAGGAGCCAAATCCATTCACATAACCTGACGTAAGCGCATATAGATGTTCCGAATAAGCAAACCGCTCACCATTCTCTCCGGCTAAAGCGGGACGTCTGTACCAACCGCCGCCTCTGGGCATATAATCAGCCAGACTGATAAACCGAAAATCCGGATTATTCTGTGCGGAACGCGAAGAGGCAAGACTGTAACTTAACCGTGGAGAATAAACACCGGGAAGGAATTTGTGCTCCCCTTGCAGATTAAAAGTATTGAGATTCCGGAATGATTGTTTCAACGAATAAATGGTACTATTTACCTCACCCGGCAAACCAGTATATTCATACTTTCCCTGCAGGTGAGTGGCGATGTTTTCTCCTCCCCAACTACCCACATACTGCATGCTGATTTCATGACGGGAAGAAAAACGGTAGGTCAATCCGGTCAACACCCCGTAGTTGATGGTTTCTGTGCCGGTGTTTTCCTTATAAGTCTGATACTTGCCCATATACAGACTATTGGGTGTGATGTAATTAGGGATATTGCGAAAGCTGTACACATCAGGATTTCCTGTTACTACCCCCTGATAAATACTATACTGCGTCAGATCTCCTCCCTGAATATCTGTTATCCGGCGGTAATAATTTCCCCCCAGGATCAACCCAAGTTTATGCTTCTTAAATACGGTGAACCGGTTTCCATAAGTAGCCGAGTACAGTTGGTTTGCCGGCGCTTTCTTATACCGCGTAGTCATAACGGGGTCAAACCCCTGCATGATCTTGTTGACCCGGTCTACCTCACGCCAGCCATCGAGACTGTAATGACTATTCCGCACCATCCGCTGTATACCATCAGGGCCATCAGGATACTGTTGCGCCAGGGCCTTAAATTCCGGGGAAAGATTTTTGCGGTTGATACGCGTACCCAGGAAGCCCATTTCGCTGTTCCAGAAGCTATTGAAACTTCCGCCCATGCCAACATTGGAATTAAAACCCGTTTGAGCCACCACTTCAAGCGTAAGGCTATCCGGAACTGATTTTGTTTTCAATTCTACAATGCCGGCAGCGGCATCAGCTGGTTTATCAGGTGTGACCGTTTTGTAGATGGTGATATTGTCCAGCAGGGAAGCCGGTACCAGATCCAGCGGGATCGCACTTTTATCCGGATCGGAAGAAGCCAGGCGTACGCCGTTGAGCTGGCCGATCACACTTCTATCGCCAAGACCCCGCACCGCCACATATTTATCATCGGTGACCGTTACCCCGGCCACTCTTTGCAGCGCCTGTGTAGTAGTGATACTGGCGGTCCGTTCGATCTGCTGTGCGGAAATGGCATCCTGTACAATCGCCGCGCGGCGGCGTTCATCCAATACCGCCATTTCGGTGTTAGTGTTACGGCGGGCCTCCACCGTTACCTCATTCAAAGTGGAAGAAGTAGATTTAAGTACTACTATTAGACTACCATTCGGCGCATTGGCTGTTACCTCCGCCATTTTGTAACCCATCATGGAGAACTGCAATGTTGCTCCCGGTGGCACTGCGATGGAAAACAATCCGTCGCCATCACTGATAACACCAGTCTGACGACCTTTCACCCTGATCGTAACACCCGGCAGCGGTGTTTTATTATTATCCAGCACTTTACCGGATATTTTTAACTGTTGTTCACCACGCTGCGGAGCATCATCAGAAGCCGTTTTGCGTATCACAATTTTGCCATTCATCATCCGCCATGCAAACCCGTTTGAATGAAGCACCTTCTCCAGTATGACAGATACCGGCTGATTGGTAAATGCAGACGTAAAAGTGTTCTTTACTTCCTTTAATTCACTCGGTTGATAATAGAAAGGGATGCCACTGGCAGTTTCCAGTTTTTTCAGACAACTGAGCAGGTCTTCCTTTTCGAAGCGGATACTCAGCCTGGGATCGGAAGACTGCCAGGCATATGACCCTGTTGTAAAGGATAAGGATAAAAGACACAACAGTAGTATCCTATAGCATTGCTGGTGATAAAGTAACCTTGTTAAAAGTTTTCCCATTATTATTTTTCTTTAGTTTCAGGCATGCCGCTACCGTTTACTGCATTTCCATGCAATATTTTTTATCAATAACCGAAAGCCTGTTTATTTTTTAATAACCACAGTATTATCCCTGGTGATGGTATATTTCAAACCGGACGAAAAACATACTACATCCAGTATTTCTTTTCCTGATTCATGACTTTTAAATGCACCACTAAAAGTGGCTCCTTTTTTAATCGCATTAGGATGAATGCTGATCTTTATATCATAATGTTGCTGCAAGGCTTTCAATACCTCTTCAAGCGCTGTTTCCTTGAACACCAGTACGTTTCCGGTCCATGCTGTTTCAGCGGCCGCGTCTACTTTTTCCATCACGTTAAACTGTCCGGAAACATCATTGTAAAGCACCTCCTGGTTGGCAGTCAAAATAGTTCGCATCTGGTCACCACACCGGACCTGTACTTTACCCGTAGCTACCGTTACACCAACATCGTGTTGCGATGGGACATTCCGCACTTCAAAAGAGGTACCCAGTACTTTGATATCTAACCTGCCACTGGCCACCGTAAAGGGCTGTTTCTCATTGTGGGCAACACTAAAGAAGGCAATCCCGGACAGTTTGGCTCTCCGCGAATAACCACGATAGCGGGATGGATAGCTGATAGATGAGTTGGGCGCAAGATTCACGATACTACCATCGGGCAACACCACCCGTTTGATCTCGTACGGTCCTGTAACGTCTTCATTCCAGGCAATAGGAAACAACCGGTCCATGATATCATAACGGAACAGGAAACCCGCTGCTGTTATCCCTGCCAGGATAACCCACATAGCAGCCACTCTGAACCACCAGGATCTTTTAGCATAAAATGCATTGTTGCTGTGAATGATTGGACGCTCCCCGGAATACCGATCGAGCGCGCTCCAGATGCGCTCTTTCGTTTCCTGCTTCTCATGGTCCGGGAATTCCACTTCTTCTGATTCAGACAATAACATATAGGCCTCTACCATCTTCTTTTCGTGTTCCGATGCCTCCTCCCGGAGGAATCTTTCGAACAAGGCGGATAACTGATCTCTATTCATTCTTTACTCCAATACATTAAAAAATAAAAGGCGCTTTATTATAAGCGCCTTTTATTCGAATATAGTACCGGTGTCCAATGTTAAGGGAACATTATGTCTTTTAGCAGCAACAGCAATACCGATTCAAAAACCGGTTTCCTCAAACGGGAAAGCGCCATCGTCAACTGATTCTTCACCGTTTGTTCTGAAAGATTCAACTTTTGCGCGATTGCTTTGACAGAATAGTCTTCCTCCCGGCTTAATTTATAAATCTGCTGCATCCGTTCAGGAAGGTTACTGACTTCCTTATTGATTAATTCATTGAGATCCGCCAACGATAATTTTTCCAGTGCCCCGCTGAACACTGGCAGTGTATATTCTGTAACGGGAGATATTTCTTCATTTCCCGCCGAGATATTCTTTAATGCAGCGATCACCTCATAGTAAACGGACCTATACAGATATGCCTGTAGCGACAACTGAATATTTCTCGCACTACGATGTTCCCATATCTTCATAAAAACATGCTGTACAACGTCTTCAGCATCCTGCTTCGACTTCAAACGTTTCCATGCAAATGCGTAAAGACCTTCCCAGTGCTTTTCGAATAAAATCCGAAACGCGCCGGCATCTCCCTCCTTTATTCGATCCAGTAATTGATGGTCATCTAAAACATTCTCCATATTATGCAACGGTAATAAGCTGTATAAAGATAAAGTTCATTACCTTTTTATGCAGTCAAAATAGGGGCTAACAGATAACTTATTGTAAACTTAACATTCACGGGTATTTTTATCAGGGTGTTGCTTCCCTCGCTTCCAGTATCTGTACATCATCTGAATAAGTGAATGCCGGGTATCGTGGTCTCGATGGATCAGTACTTGTAACAAGTCCTCCCGCGATAAACACTTTATTACCAACGGTTACGGCCGAAGTAAATCTGCCGGCGCCCACAATACGCATGGAATACGTCTCGGTAAAAGGCCGCTTGCAGACTGCCACGGTAGAAATAGTATCCTCCCCACCGGCAACAACCAGTATGTTACCCACATTGGTAAACCCGGATCTTGTTCGTCCTCCTCCTCCGTATATTGTTATCAGGAAGTTTCCATTCTGTGGTTTCGGATACAGCTCTATGTATCTCGCCTCCACTGCATCGCTGGGTGGCCAAACCAAAAACGGGTCCCCTCCTGCCAGATACACGGTGGTATCCACTACTACACCTTGTATACCCATCTTCGGATATCGGATCGCATCATAAGTCCATTTGTTGGTAGTCGTTTCATAAGCTTGCACCCAGTTCAGCGGTTCATCTCTCGCTCCCTTTGGAACAGCTGCCGCCCCACCAATAAATATTGCCTGGGTACCTTTTGTCACGGCCGCACCACCCCACATCGCCTTGCTGAGTTTCAACTCACTCCATTGACCGTTAGCCGCATCATATACATCTATCACATCACTGGCTGTTACGGCGCCATCTATCTTACCGCCCGCGAAATAAGCTTTTGTGCCTACAACAGTAGCCGCAATATGAGATCTCGGCACACGCAGCCTGGCCGCACTCCATTGCTGTGTTTCCAGATCATAGATATCTATTGCTCCACAGATCTTCTCCGTTGCTTTTCCATTCACGATGGTCATGGTATTTCCTCCTGCAAAAATTACTTTTTTGCCCACGGTAACAGCCGCTTTTTCATAGGCCGCCTCGCTCAGCTGTGCAACACTCCAGGTTCCGGATGCGATGTCATAAATATCAACCGTACTAACACCACCACCAGAAACAATGGGGTTGCCTGGAGATATTAGTCCATGTACATTGATGTCATTTCCTCCGGCAAAAAATACTTTGCCGCCAGCTTGTGCAAGGGTAATACGAGTCCTCGGTTTGCTGAGCTTTAAAGTACCCGCCGGATCAATGAAGGAAAATATCGGATTGCCGCCGGCAGATGCCACTACCGGGCGGTCAACCGGCTTTTCCATTTTTTTGACTCCTTTGTGCAGGAAGCAATGAATACAGCCACAGTCATGCCTAACAGCATGCTGCTAATTGTTTTGTTCATGTTATTGGTTTTTAAATGTAAGTACGCAGGCCGTTGCGACCATGATTACCATAAAAAAAAGACGCTTAATGTAAAGCGTCTGAAAACTCCGGTAGGTACCATGCGGGAATGTTATGTGATTATTAACACGGCTTGAGAAGTGGCAGCAATGATGGTTAACTTAGCATAAATAGCGTTTTTTAACACGTTGGAATATCGTCATCGGCTAACGATTTTATAAAAACCCCTGATATAACAACAATAAAAAATGCCGGTGATTGAATCACCGGCATTTTTTATTTAGAAATGTTACTACACCACTTTTGTAAAACAAAATGATCAATGGCTTTTACGGAACGGGGCAAGAAAAATCTTAATCCCTCAAAAGCTTTGTCAGGTATACCGTGAAAGAACTCTTTACACTTACTTTTTTCGAACCACGAACATTGCCATTAAAAGGCGGGAGCTGTTCCCCTGTTGATGCACCTTCAATAGAATCAGGGTTTTCATCATAAGCGGCATTAAAACGAAAACTACCGACAATCTTTACATAATTTCCAACATCCTGTATCTGCGTCAAAGTAAGATATACCTTGCTGTTAGCAGCATCCTTATCTGTATCGAAATAAGTTTGGTACATGGTTGTACTGTAGGTTTTAGTTTTAACATCATTCTCTACTACAAATGAACCAAAACCACCTGCTTGCTCAACGCCCGTTTGAAGAGTTACCGGCATCACAATAGCGGCTTTATAGGAGGTGCCATCCTTTCCAACTACCGTACCGCCAACTGTAAGTGGGCTGACACTGGTGGTGGTGAATTTCAGAAACCCAAGTGCCACATCCTCTTCTCCGGATACCTGTATGCTTTTACTCTCATCACCAGATACCTCAGCAGATACGGTATTAATGTATTTATTGTTGCTTGCCGCTTTTTGCGCCTGGCTGTTTTCACTAACATGCAGTAAGCCTGTAAAAAGGATACCACAAAGAAATTTACGAATCATTTTTGGATCGATTAAGGCGCAATGATAAGCAAATAAAAAACTTTACAGATGGAAATTTATCTTCCCAATCTCCTTACACCTACCCGAAGAATTTACTACAACCCTGTCTGCCGGTCTTCTGATTAACGATAACTTCCGCAATGGCAATCAACTGCGGTCTATATAATAGAAACAACCGCTACCGTTGATATATCTGCAGAAAAAGCTGGCAAAAAAATGTGAACCGGTTTGGAGAAAAAGCATTACAGCTCAATGACTACATAGCAGCCATTCACAAGGGCATCTGGAAGGGATTGAAAGAGAAAAAAGTAGCGATAGACAGCTATTCCAGGACGCTTCAAAAAGCTTACTTAGCCAATTTGATGGCGGTAGTTCTTGCTAAAACGCCTGAAATGTCAGAAACGGATGCCTCCTCCATCATGAAAGCCGATATGCTTTTACTGGAACAGGAAATTAAAACAGCCATTCCCAATACTTCAGATGCCATGAGCAGAATTCATTTAGAAGATCTGTAAAACAGGATTTCCAATTTACAGAATGCAAAAACCACCCCGTAATTATCTATGAAAGCCAAGGGCCTTTTTGCGAAAGCAAGGCGGCCTTTTTTTTAGATCCCCGGGGATATCGATAAGCCTACTCACCGGAACCCGGCCACATATGATTTAATTCAACTATTTAATTATAACAAAAATAATTTACCTTAGCTATCCTCCTTTTCAAGGCATTTACCCGGTGATGGCGCACAATCAGCTGTGCTAATTTTGGCAGAAACGGATTTTGTGAAATTGAATATTTTTATCTCTTAAGTAAAAAATATGGAAGGCTACAATAGTTACAGAATACCAGTTCCTTCGGCATATGAAGCGCTTTTCTCTCATTTTTACTTTGCAGAAAATAAATCCGGAGCCACCATTGTTCAAACCCTGATGCCATCTTATCAAACCATGATGGTGTTCTGCTTTGGCAATCCGGCCTCACTCCTCTCGAAAAACGGAGATGAAATTACCGTAGATAAATGCATTGTGCTCGGACCAGTCAAGCACGCTTTTACCTATTCACTCCCACCCGATGGCGAGATATTCGTATGTAATTTCAAAGACGACACCTTTTTCAGGTTTTTTGGAAATATACATCTGACGCAGGATACGGCATTACATCCCGACAAATTATTAAATAACAATTGCTTTACCGCCCTATGGTCACAACTCAATAAAACAACGGATAATGAAAGCCGGATACAGCTAATCCTTGAATTCTCTGGCCCCTATTTACAAGGTCGTAATCCCCTTGCAGAACAACTCGCCGACTTTGACCGGGAAACTTTTAGCCCGATAAAAGGGGTATCTAAGGAAAATAAATTATCTGAAAGAGCTGTTCAGATTAACCATAAGAAATACTTTGGCTATACCGCAAAAGAGCTATACCGGTATAATCGTTTCCTGAAGGCTATTAAAATTATTCAAACCATTTCGGCTGAAAACACCAAAGTAGATTGGTTTGAGGTAATAGACCAATGTGGCTATTATGATCAAAGTCAACTGATCCGGGATTTCAATCACTATCTCCATCTGAGCCCTGCAAAATATCTGAAGTTCCAGGAAGCCATTTGTAACCCCAGAGATTAACGCAAACTACCCCAACTGTACTTAATCTGCGGCCAAAAGCCAGGCGGCCGATTGCTCCTTCCCTTTCGTTTTCTTACAATTTTACCGGCATGATTCATTGCAATTTTACCATGTAATCAGCAGCAAGAAATAGATAACAGTCACCAGACACTGCTTTCGTTTTCTTACAATTTTACTGTCTGATGAAGATTGAATTTTGACATATAACAACAAATTTATGAAACAGGCAAACCTTTTAATTACAGGAGCAACAGGCACTGTAGGCACTCAATTAGTTAAAAACCTGGTAAACGGGAATACACCATTTAGAGCACTTGCCCGTACAAAAGACCAGGGAGATTTATTGCGTAATTTACCGCAAGCAGAGATTATCGTTGGTGATTTATCAGACAAGGACAGCCTGGCGCAGGCGTTACAAGGGATTGAAAAAGCATTCCTGCTGACCAACTCTTCCGAACACGCAGAGCAATTGCAGTTAAACTTTGTAGATGCAGCTCATGCCGCCGGCGTAAAGCACATCGTCAAACTGTCACAGTTCGCCGCAGACCCATCCTCCCCCGTTCGCTTTCTTCGCTATCATGCCACCGTAGAGAACAAGATTAAAGAATTAGGTATTAATTATACTTTTCTTCGCCCCAATCTGTTCATGCAGGGCTTAATAGGTTTTGCCCACTACATCAAATATGAGCATCAATTTTATGGAGCCCTTGGAAACGCTGTTGTTAGCGCAGTGGATATAAGAGATATTGCCGCAATAGCTGCTAAAGCATTAACTGAACCCGGACACGAAAACAAAATCTATAACATTACCGGTAACGAGGCGCTCACTCATTATCAGATGGCGGAAATACTCTCCCGGGTATTGGGAAAAGAGATAGCATATATAGATTTGAACCCGGAACAAATGCGGGAAGCATTAATTCCTGCCGGGTTTCCCGAATGGCAGGCAGATGGTTTGATAGAAGACTATGCTCACTATTCCAAAGGCGAGGCCAGCGCTGTTTATCACACCGTTAATGATATCACAGGAAAAGCTGCCATCAATTTTGAGCAATTTGTCAGAGATTACAAAAACGTCTTCTGTTAATCACCCTTTCCCACTGCTTTTCCATTAATAAGCAGTGGGAAATCGACCTGAAACCTGGAGAAAGTCCGTCGTAGCCTAATCCGCATTCGTTTCATGAAATTTCATCAACAGCAGCGTGAGCACCAGTGTAATAAATAGCGTCGCTCCCAACAGGCTACCCATCAGGTAGCCGAGGAATAATAGTAGTGTACTCATGATGATGGATTTAATTTCCAGCGCCGGTGTGTCCAGAGCCAGTAATCGGGTGAGGTACGAATATCTTGTTCCAGTAATTCATTAAACCGGCGCGTAATCTCATGATAGGCCGTAACGCCGGGTGTATCTGTGATGAGGGAGAAAGAAACCTGCCAGCGATTAGCCGTTGTTTTTTTAACAGCCGCATACACCACCACAGCATCCATGGCAACAGCCAATCTCTCCGCGCCGGTTAATACGCTGGTGGGCTGGTGTAGAAATTGCACCTGATGCTGGGCGCCCTTGGCTGGCGATTGGTCAGCCACAAATATGTAGGCGCCCGGTATATGCTGATGTGTGAGCATAAAGCGCGCAGCCCGTTCCATGGGAATCACCTGCAACCCAAAACGGGTACGTATTCTATGTACTAAGCGCCCAAAGAATCGATTGGATAGCGGTTTATAAACTGCATACATATTCATGGAGTAATACAATGGAAAAGCACCCACTAATTCCCAATTTCCATAATGCCCCATCATAATAATGATGTTCCGCTTCTGCTGGTGATAATGTTCCAATAACTCCGGGTTTTTCATTTTTAACCGCTTCTTGAGGTTTGTCTCCGACACCAGCAGTATCGTTGCCATTTCAACAAACAATTGGCTGAAGTGCCGGTAAAAGGAACCCGCAATACGTTTTATCTCTCCATACGACTTCTCCGGAAACGACCGGGAAAGATTCTGGATCACCACCCCATAACGGTAACGAAATACACGATAAAGTAAAAAATAAATCAATTTCCCCAGACCCCTTACGGTTGGCGCAGTCTGGCAGGATGCTTCACTCATCATAATGCCACAATTGTTAAAAAAAAGTAAAACCTCAAAGTTTACATAGGGGCTTCCTCCCGTCAGGTGTCGGTATATAAGCATTCAGTAAACAAACAGTCTTGATTCTGTTCTTAATAGCAAAGTGACAGCATTTTAAGTTGCCGGATTTGTAAACAACGGAGCAAGATTTGCGCTAAACGGATTATTTATGGCCATAACGTATAGAAATAACACCCATGACATATTGCTACGCGATGATAGGGTAATGGACCGGCAACGACTTTCGTCCGCTGGTCACTGGGAAGATGAGCAACAAATCCAATTTCCCTTCCTGGATTTCAATTTCCGGGAGCAGTACATGGAAGGGACCCATATCGGATATTGCCGCATCAATGTACATGAAACAGTGCATTTATCTACCGATAAACAGGCCCCTATGCCAGGATTGGTATATGTACAAAAGGGCCAGCTGATCACCTATGCGCATGGCAGTAAATCACCGATGCCGTTTACATCGAAGGAGTATAATATTCTCATCAATCCATACAGTGCTCAGGAAACTACGTTCCTTAAACAGCAGCTGGAAGTATTGACGATCAGTTTTCTGCCAGAACGTTTCCTGGATTTAATCAGTAACATCGGTCCCACTATGGATAAGGTGGGAGATAGTATTGCCGGCAATGGCATAATTCCCACATTGGGAAAAGAAGAGATGTGCATCACGCCGCGTATGCAGGCACTGATCACAGAAATGATGAACTGCCGCTATGCCGGCGGTCTCCGTAAACTCTTTATTCATGCAAAAGCCATTGAGCTGCTGCAATTGCACTGCGAACAACAGGAACAAATACATAGCGGAAAGAAAACAAATGTCAAGCTTTTTCCGGCAGATATAGAAAAACTGAAACAGGCGAAAGAAATACTCCTGAGCGATATTCAGCACCCACCTTCTTTAACAGCATTAGGCCGGCAAACAGGATTGAATGAATTTAAGCTGAAGTCGGGCTTCAGGATGTTGTTTAATAACTCTGTATTTGGCTACCTGCGGGATCATCGCCTGCAATATGCCCGGCAATTGATTCACGACAGCCAGCTGTCGATGACGGAAATAGCCTATGAAACAGGATATAGCACCCTGCCGCATTTCAGCAATGAGTTCCGGAAAAAATTCGGTACTAATCCTTCAAAGCTCCGTAGCAACTAATCGTATCGGGATACAGTCATCAACGCAAAACCGCAAATAACGGATTTCTTACGGTGATAAGACTTTCTACTTTTGAATCATCAAATCATTCAAAAAACTACAAAAATGGAAAGTCAAAAAACAAAAGAAGAACTGAACAAAGCGGTGGTAGTTCGTTGGTTTACTCATTTCTGGGGACCTACTGTGGATCTATCTATTGTAGATGAAATTGCAGCGCCTGATATGTTGCTCAAATATTCATTACATGAGCCACGCCAGGGCCGTGAAGACATCAAAAATTTCATGACAGATTTCCGTGCTGCTTTTCCTGACCTTAACTTCTGGGGAGCTGCAGATTTAATTGCAGAAGGCGATTATGTGGTGGGACAATGGCAAGGTGGTGGCACACACACAGGAACTGCTTTCAGCGATTTTCTGGCAGGCGCCCTTCCTGAAGCCACCGGACGAAAAATGCACTTCACCGGTACTACGGTACTAAAAGTAGTTGACGGAAAGATTGTGGAAGAAATTGGTCTTGATGACGGCGTTACCGCATTAACGCAGCTGGGTTTAATTAAAACCGCGTAACCATCTTCATAAATAAAAAAGGTCGGGAAAATGAAATACCCGGCCTTTTTTATTCATACCTACTTCCTGCAAGAAAGCAATTTCCGGGTTTTATCTCCTACCGAATGAAACTACCTTCGCTAATATTAATATACGCAACTAATGGAAACGCAACAGGAATACGATTACAACAGGATTGCAGCTGCCATCAGCTTCTTCAAAGAAAACTATAAATCGCAACCGAAGCTGGAAGAAGTGGCGGACCATGTGCATCTGAGCCCCTTTCATTTTCAAAGAATGTTTCAGCATTGGACAGGTGTCACCCCTAAGCAATTCCTGCAATATTTGACGGCCGGATACGCTAAAGACATGCTAAAGCGTACAAAGATGAGTTTATTCGATGCCGCCTTCGAAGTAGGCCTGTCCAGTACAAGCCGGTTACATGACCTGTTTGTAAAGATAGAAGGCATGACACCCGGCGAATATAAAAATGGTGGCGACGCGCTGAAAATTAATTACTCTTTTGCTGATAGTCCGTTTGGAGAAATACTGGTAGCCACTACTCCCAAAGGAGTTTGCCATATGTCGTTTGTTGACAATGGCCGCCAGGTTGCCTTTGATGAATTAAAAATCATTTTCCCCAATGCCACCTACCAGCAGGTAGTAGACCGGGTTCAACAAAACGCATTATTCCTCTTTACGCAGGACTGGAGTAAATTAGACGAAATAAAACTCCATCTGAAAGGAACCGATTTTCAGATCAAAGTCTGGGAAACCTTGCTGAAGGTCCCTACCGGAGGATTTATAACATACAGGGATTTGGCAGCGAATGCCGGGCACGAAGGAGCATCCAGGGCTGTAGGAACCGCCGTTGGACACAATCCTGTGGCATTTCTTATTCCATGCCATCGTGTGATTAAATCTACCGGAGAAATTGGCCAGTATCACTGGGGGGCTGTGCGAAAAAATGCCATCATCGGTTGGGAAGCATCCCGCCAGGCGATTATACAGGGATAAGCCACCATACTACTTTATTAGCCTCCCAAACTATTAATTTCCCTCTTAGCTCCGGTACAAAATCAACTTTCCAACTGATTTTTTTCTTGTCTATTTCAAATAATGATCGTTATCTTGCCTCCAATTTACGTTTGTTACACCTAATGCGATCGGCAACATTTTAATGCCTTCCTTGTCCCGGTCATACCCTGGTTAACAACGCGAAACAAATGAACTATATACTGGTATTGAGCGTAATCAAGTATTTCTTATAAATCTGATATATGAAAAAGGTTTTTCTTCTGTGCATGGCATCCGCTGCTTTAATATTATCAAACTCTTGTTCTAAGAATAACGGAAACAGCAATCCCCCACCCCCTCCTAAACCTGTGGATGAAAAAATAACGTATGAATTTTTGAAAAAAGAGGTAATTAATTTTAAAGTATATAAAGGATCGCCCGGCGGAGGAACTGATATTACGGGAGCTTCAGTACCCGACTCATTTTGGAACGCTATAAAACTCCGAAGCGGCTACTACGACAAACTGATTGTATTTAAGGACTCCATTAATGAATTGCCCCGTGAATATGAGAAAAACAATTTTAACTTCCGTACAAGCAATGACACCATCTATCAATGGAATAGATATGCTGATTTTTGGCAGCTATATGGTATAAATAAAAAGGACACTATTGAGCATTACATGTGCTTTTACAATTTCCAAAAATCAACGCCACCATATTTCTATGCAGATAATGGCCATAATGATGGTATAGTGGATGATACGCAGTATTTTAATGATACCCCACATTTTTTTAGAGGGCCCGGCGAAATGAAAAGTAAAGATGATGTGGTAGCCTTGTATAACATAAAATATATTTATGTTAAGAAGAAATAAATGAAGGATTCAACACCTTACAACAATAAGTAGGTGCAAACTACTAAACAAAAACGGTTCACTTTCGTGAACCGTTTTTGTTTAGTAGTAATAAGTATCGAACCTGCACTTCGCTTCCGAAACAGACTTTAACGTCTATTGCAGCGTAACCTTTATAATTTTACTAATATCGGGTAGTGTAGTAAATCCATTGGGATTGGGTACCGCCATAATTGGTTTGCTCTCCGTAAGTGGCGTACCTGCAAGATTGAATTGGGTGATACCTGCACCAGGAAACTGGTTCACAGCGGTACCGTCATCAAATAACCCTATTAGAGATGACACATCTCCTTTCTGCATAGCATCGATATCGCTACCTTTTGTGGCAAAAAACCAGTCATTGGAAAAGCCATACATAGTGGCTATGGCAATTTTATCGCCCTTCGCAACGGCCAGTTGTTGCATTACTTTACCACCGCTGGCCCCATTTATCTTCGGAAGTAATACAGTGGTATTATCAGCTTTAAGTACGTACACACTTTTCACACCTGCCTTACTTTTCAACGCTCCTGCTAAAACATCCGCATTTCCCTTCTGAGCGAGCTCTTTCAGACCTTCTCCCCGATCATTTTCACCTGTTTTATAAAAAGGATTTTCTGCTCCGTTATATACCACTACCAGTACCGGGGACAATGGAGTAAAAATGCCTGTCATACTCGTCAGATAAGTACTCAAAGGGCCATTATCTCCCATTTCCGCAATATTGGTAAGCCCGTTTGCCGTAGGTTTATTGGCAGCATATACAGGTGCTGGCAATAGCAAATTATCACCGGCAACATAGGATATAGCCCAAACGCCCGGGCTGAAAGGGGTTTCATTGGCAGTACCACCTGAATTATTCATGATGGTAATGGTGAATTGGGAATTACCGATATAAGCCAGTGATACTTTCATGAGCCGGGAGGCTGGCAGATAGGTATTCCCATAGTCATCAGTACCATTAACTTCTTTTATATTCTTCACAGTGGCTTCTGCAGTTCCGGGATGCGTTACACTCATACCTGGCGCCTGATTTACCCGTGTACCATTATCCCATAATTTTATTTGATCTGATACATCACCTGTTATAGGTGTGCCATCATCATTATAGAGCTTAATTCCCGGATTAGCGGGCGCAAAAAACAAGTCATTGCTCCATCCATACATGGACGCAAACGTAAGCGACTGCTTTTTTGCGGCCGAAAAAGAAAAAGACACGGACTGTCCGGGAAAAATAACTGGTGGAGTTCCCGTACCTTTAAATGTCCCCGACTCTACCAGGGGCCTGCTATCCAGTACGTTTTCAATACTGATGGTATTAGGTTGTAACACCGTGCCATTATCATTTTTGTCGCAGGATGCAAGCGTAATCATTGAAGTCAGCACGACTAACAGTTTGGGTGTGTTCCAATTCATGGTCTTTTATTTTTGATAGAACAAAGGAACATAACCAGTATCCCAAAGAGATTGCAGAATTATAACAAAAGTATCACAGTGCAATTAATCTGATTTTTTTGTTGAATTTTGAATACGTAATTATAACCGCTCCATATGCATAAAGTACTTCTGATAGAAGATGATCCTAATATTGTAGAATTGCTGACGATCCACCTAAAGGATCTCAGCTGCGAAGTAGTTTCCGCTATCAATGGGCAAACCGGCCTTACCATGGCAAAAGAACAATCTTTCCATCTCATTATACTGGATCTTATGCTGCCCGGCCTGAATGGCATGGAGATATGCCGCAGGGTCAGACAAGACGATCGTCAAACGCCTATACTCATCCTGTCTGCCAAGTCAGAAGAGATCGATAAAGTGCTGGGATTAGAAACCGGTGCAGATGATTACCTGACCAAGCCTTTTAGTGTACGGGAATTTATAGCCAGAGTGAAAGTGATTTTCCGAAGGCAGGAAGAAAGCATACAAATCCAGGAAGCGGTACTGGCTTCTTCTTTAATCAAAATCGGAGGGCTGGAAATTGATATTGATAAAAGAAAAGTTACCCTGAATGACAACAGGATTGATTTGTCGCCGAAAGAATTTGACCTCATCACGTTGTTGGCTGCAAATCCGGGCAAGAGCTATAGTAGGCAACGATTGCTGACCCTCGTATGGGGCTATGATTTTGGGGGATACGAACACACCGTAAACTCCCACATTAACCGGCTTCGGGGAAAAATAGAGGAAGATATCTCCAATCCGAAATTTATTCTGACTACCTGGGGAATAGGTTATCGCTTTAACGAACAACTATAAAACAACATTATGCCTGTTAAAACGATCAGAGGCAATCTGTTATTCTGGAAAATAGCTGCCGTATTTTCAATACTGCTGGTCATATTAGGTGGCGTATTTATGATGATTGCATCAAAGCTCTCAAGATCTTATTATACCATGGCGCACCAGGAATTATACGGCAATGTAGCTTCACACCTGGCTTCTTTCACACATCCTTTGAAAGATGGAAAACCAGATACCACGGTAACCCACGACATTATCCACTCCATCATGGTGGCCAATCCAAGCGTAGAGGTTTACCTCCTCGATACAACCGGAAAAATTACAGACTACGTAGTTCCGGACAAATCCGTCCGGAGACACCAGGTAGATATCTCAAAAGTAAAAGAATGGCTCGCTGTAAAAAAGGGAGAACGTCCGCTGGGAGATAACCCCAAGCAGCCAGACGAGCCTGGAATATTCTCGGCTGCACCGTTATATGAAAATGGAAAACTGAGCGGCTATGTCTATGCCGTATTGGCTAGTGAGAAACAACAACAGATATTAAAGACCCTCAATAGTGATTTGTACTATCACCTGGGGATGTATATTTTCCTTTCAGCGCTGCTGATAGCTTTTATCGTGGGTATCATCACCTTTTTGCTGATCACGAACAGTATCCAGCAGATTGTGGTAGTAGTAAAAAGGTTTAAAGAGGGAGATTACACGGCAAGAATTGAGGGAAATGCGAAAGGAGACCTGGGCATACTTACCTCAACATTCAACGAAATGGCCGACGTGATCGTCGGGAACTTCGATAAGATTACCGCCACCGATAAATTCCGGCAGGAACTTATTGCCAATGTTTCCCATGATCTGCGGACACCATTGTCTATCATGCAGGGTTTTTCGGAAACCCTGTTAATAAAGGATGATAGCCTTTCTTCAGATGAAAAAAACAAGTATCTCTCGGTTGTTTTGGAGAGCTCAAAAAAATTATCTGTGCTGGTCGAGCAATTATTTCAATATGCAAAGCTGGAAGCTAACCAGGTGAACGCCGAAAAAGAGCCATTCCTAATCAGTGAGCTGATCTCCGATATACTAGTCGCCTATCAACTCAAAGCGAGGGAAAGGCATATCAGCCTGAGTCTTGATACTGAGGAGGCACTTCCCCTTGTATTTGCAGATATTGCCCTGACCGAAAGAGTGGTACAAAACCTGATCGATAATGCCTTTAAATTCACCCCCGATGCTGGCAGTATCACCATCGAGTTGAAGCAAGCGGGCGAAGGGGTACAGGTAAAGGTCATAGACACAGGTATTGGTATCGCTCCGGAAGACCAGGCTTATATATTCGACCGATATAAACAGCTTCGCAACGGTGAATTATCAAAAAAAGGAATGGGCATTGGTCTGGCCATCGTAAAGAAAATTCTAGATCTGCATCAATCCTCGATAGAAGTCATTAGTGCTCCCGGCAAAGGAGCCAGATTTTGGTTTATTCTTCCCGTGGTTGCCAGGGCTGATATTTCCGAACAGTAAAGCTTATAACCATTTAGCAACAATGCTTTTCAACGAAGTGATCAAACCTGAAATAGCGGGATTGGTATCTACCAAAGTTTGAAGCTTTGTTTCGCCTGTTGATACAACGCTCTCTATTCTCCTTCCAAAAACGCCTTCACAGTCTTGTTTCACAAACAGCAGAGCAACGATACCTGGCTTTCCTTTAAAAATATCCACAGGTGGTGCAACGCGTACCCCAAAATCAAATCGCCCGTTACCTGGGTGTATCGCCGGAATTTCTCAGCAAAGTCAGGAACACGCTACAAAAAAGGAAACGATAACCTGATCTCCCCTTAATACTTAATTGTACCATACCCCAAAGCTCCGTGAATTTACTTTTGGGCCCTATGAACCAGTTTAAGAAATAGCATTAACCTACATTAAGTATTCTCATTAAAGCAAGCGGCCCGGGATAATCCCGGGCCGCTTGCTTTAATGAGAATACTGATGATAGCTACTCTCTGATGAAAGCTAATAAGTCTTTATTGATCGTAGCTGCTTCTGTTGTTGGCATACCATGGGGAAATCCCGGGTAAGTAATCAGCCGGCCATTTTTCAACAGCGCTGCCGCCTTTACACCGGTAATAGTATAAGGAACAATCTGATCATCTTCACCGTGCATCACGAGCACAGGAATCTCAACGCTCTTAAGGTCCTCCGTAAAATCTGTTTCAGAAAATGCCTTGATGCAGTCATAATGTGCCTTTATCGCACCCATCATTCCCTGACGCCACCAATTGTCCATAATCCCCTGAGACTTCTTTGCCCCCTCGCGGTTATAGCCATAGAACGGAATCGTGAAATCCTGAAAATACTGCTGCCTGTTGGTAGCTGTATTGGCTCGTATTTCATCGAAAACAGTCAATGGAACACCCTCCGGATTATTGTCGTTCTGCACCATGATTGGTGTCACAGCGCTGACAAGCACCGCTTTGGCCACACGCCCTTTTCCATATTTAGCGACGTAACGTATTACCTCTCCTCCACCTGTTGAATGACCAATATGCACCGCGTTTTTTAAATCCAGTGCATGGACCAGTTCCGCTACATCAGCTGCATAGGTATCCATGTCGTGCCCTACAGCAGTTTGACTGGAGCGTCCATGTCCCCGGCGATCAAACGCAATGACCCTGAATCCCTGGTTCAGGAAATAAATCATCTGACCATCCCAATCGTCGCCCGATAATGGCCATCCATGGTGGAAAACAAGGGGTTGCCCTGTTCCCCAATCTTTGTAATAGATTTCGGTACCGTCTTTTACTGTAATCTTGCTCATTTTTTTAAGTTTAGTGATTAAATGATCAGAAAATATTCCTGTTCACCAGGTAAGAAACGACCAGGCTGGAGCTTGTTAGATTTGTGGCTTTCCAGTATCCTCAATCGTACAACAAAAATCGTTTACCTACCAGCCATCACCCAATAATCTAGATTAAGAATTAGGATTAATATAGATTAAGAATCAGTGGTATCGAAGGGGCCTATTGTTACGCTGATTTTCACGACAAGATGTTAACTCATAGCCGTCATTACCGCCAACGAGTCCATATAATCGCGCCAATGAACAATTCTTCTGTTCCTGATGGGAAGCTATTGAACTGTTGTTGATCGCCCGCCCGGACTTGCAGGATTTCCTATTTGATTTCAATGAGCTTTATAAAATCGATCTGGAAGTATTCATGCTCAAAAATTTCCATTATAACGCACCAATGACGAATTTTGCTAAATTCACAGGAAGAAGTCTGACTGCTTTCAAAAGGGATTTTGTAACCGTATTTAATACTCCTCCCGGAAAATGGATGAAGGAAAAACGTCTTGAAGAGGCCTACTACCTCATTCATCAAAAAAACAAAAAGGCCTCCGACATTTATCTTGACCTGGGTTTTGAAAATCTATCACACTTCTATACGTGCTTCAAAAAGAAGTACGGTGTAACACCCACTGAAAGCTTAATCATCAAAAAGTAATCACCATGAATTACGAACAAAAAATTCAGGAAGCGGAAGATCGCCAATCCATTCGTGACTTAGTAGACAGCTACGCCTACTGCGCTGATACCAGAAACGCACAGGGACAAATGGCATTATTCACGGAAGATACCAGGTTTGAAGTATACTTTGATCCGAAGTCCGATACCCCTTCACAGATTATTAGCAGCAGAGCTGATCTATTTCCTGCGTTTGATAACCTGAACAACTACAACGCTACCATGCATTTTAACGGGCAAAGCACTATAAAGCTGAATGGCAACAGCGCTATCGGCACCACTTATTGCATGGCACATCACTTAACAACAGACAACGGCGTACAAAAACTAATGGTAGCTGCTATACGTTACCACGACACTTTTGTAAAACAAAATGATCAATGGTTCTTCGCGGAACGGAAGCTGTTGGTTTCCTGGATAGAGAATAGATAAATAGATTAAGGTTTCGGGATAAAGGACAGGTCATGAAACACGCTGGCCAGACCTCATACTTTCATACAGGGACAAAGACGTATCTCGTGTGAACAGCTGGAAAATATGCACGAAACACTTATATCATATATTAATGCCCATGCCTCCACGCCACCTAGCGATCAGGAAATCGGGCTTATCAAGGACATTTTTGTGCCAAGAAGGATCAGAAAAAAGCAATACTTTTTACAGGAAGGAGAAGTATGGAAGTACATGGGATTCATTGCGAAAGGAGCAATGCGCATGTACAGCGTGGACGACAAAGGCATGGACCATGTGCTTAGCTTGTTTATTGAAAACTGGTGGGCGGGTGACCGGGAGAGTTTCATTATGCTTACCCCCACCATCTATAACATCGCAGCCTGGGAAGATACAGACCTTAAACGCATCCGGGAGATTCTTGGCAAAAAAGCAAGACGCCATTGCAATTGAGCTTGGCGACGATTGGACTCAAAAGAAAATCTCACTTCTTGAGTCTAAAGAAGTGATCGGGCCTTAAAATGCTGAACGAAAAGCAAGGCGGGAAAAAATAGTTGCAATTATATACCGTTTTTAAGCGGACTTTAAACTGCAAAACAGATGAAAACCTATTTTTTCATCTGCCAGTACGCGCTGGTACCCGGCTTACGCTCATCGGTAGCTTTCACCAGTAACGTATCCCCTTTTTCCAGGTCTCCGAAAATTTCCACTCCACTATCGTTGTTGATTCCTTGCCTGATATTGATCCACTCAGCCTTACCATCTTTTACTCTGATAACAAATTTTCGTTCCTGCGTAGTAGCAATAGCTGAAGTAGGAAGAATGAATGACGGGGTGGCACGTTCAATTCCAATTTTTACATAGGCAAAGGCACCGGCTTTAAGGAGATGGTTACTATTATCTACCTGAAATTCCCAAAGCTCTGTTCGTGTTGCCGGGTCTATTGTTTCAGATTTACGGGTAAGAACTGCTTTAAACCGCTGTGTAGGATAAGCATCTACTCTAAAATCAATATCTTTTGATGCACTACCCGCAGCTACATACATTTCAGGCATCGCAGCCCGTAAACGCAGTATCCGGTTATTCTGCACAGTTAGCAGCATGGCGTTGGTGCCCACCAGTGAACCGGGATCTGCTTTTCTGGCGGTAATTACTCCGTCAAAAGGGGCAGTAATGTATAAATACCCGGAAACATCTTTATTGGTTTGCGCCGCTCTGCTGGCAGCCAGATAAGTAGCACTATCTGCCAACATCTGGTTACGGCTACGCTCCAGATCAACAGGTGCGACTATGCCTGGTGTATTCGCCTGTGATGCCCTATATAATCTTTCATAATTATCTTTACTGGAAGCCCATTTAGCTTTGGCTGATTGCAAACTGGCAACTGATTCCGCAACCCGGCTGTTTATTTCGGGGGCTTCTATTATAGCAAGGGTTTGCCCCTTTTTCACCTTGTCGCCCAGATCCACTTTCATTTCCCTGACAAAGCCCTGCACTTTGGCAAATAGTTCTGCATTTTCATAGGGTATCAGCTCTGCCGGCAACTCCACCGTTTTCTTTACAGTGTCCTGCTGTAAAAGGAATACCGGTACCGTATCCTGCGCATTATTCGCATTGGCTACTTCCGGCCCTTTGGGACTACCGCAAGACGCCAGTATAGCAACTAAACTTATGGAAGCGACTGATCGCATATAATTGAACTTGTTGTTTATATTATTTGTCATAATTAGCACTGTTTATATCATCAGGATCAAGGGATACATATTTATATGGCTTTCTTCCCGCGATTAATTGATAGATATGAGGAAGGAAAAACAAAACGCTGATAGCGGAGAATAAAAGGCCGCCTATAACAGCAATGCCTAAAGGGGCCGTTTGATCACCGCCTTCTGATAAGCCCAGCGCCATAGGGATCATACCGGCAATCATAGCAACACTGGTCATTAGAATAGGACGCAGGCGATTTTCTGCGGCCAGCATATATGATGAATTGTCCCCCCCTCTCCTGTAATGTTCTGCATTGGTAATAAAAAGTACCGCATTGGCGATGGCTACACCTACCGCCATAATAGTGCCCATGTAAGACTGGATATTTAAAGACCCACCTGATATGAAGAGGAAAAGTAATGAGCCTGTTACTACTGCTGGTATAATGGACAACGTAGCGAGTGCAATACGGAAAGATTGAAAATAAACAGCCATCACCAGGAATATAACGATCACGGCAACCAACAACCCAAACTGTAAGCTGGTAAGCGTTTGCTGCAATAACTCTGGCTGTCCGCGCAACAGTATCTTAGCGCCATTGGGAAGCTTGCCCATGCTGGTAATCGCCTCATTTACTTTTTTGAATACACTGCCAGGATCCTGTTTATGGACATTGGCCGTGATGGTAACATAACGTTGCTGATTCAGTCTGTCATATTCACCGGATACGGTTGTACGCTTCCAGGAAGCTACCTCATTAAGGTAGTGAGTATTTCCAACCGCACCAGATATGGGAATAGCTTCTAACTGTGCGGTGCTGTTCATTTTGTATTCAGGATATTGCACCTGTACCTGATAAGCGGTACCTGTAGCCTTATCCAACCAATAGCTGGGAGACGTAAAGCGGCTCGAAGAGGTAGCAGCAACAACAGACCGGGCTATCTGCTCACTGCTGATACCCAACTGACCGGCCTTTATCCGGTCTATGTCCAGCCGGATAGCAGGATAGTCCAGCGGTGTTCCAATCTGAAGATCACGTAAAGCGGGAATCGCGGCCAATTTTTGCATTAACTGCTGGGCCGTTTTCCTTCCATCAGCCAGATTACGGTTTACCACAGCTATTTCTACCGGATTTGTACTTCCTAAATTCAGTACCTGTTCAACGATATCTCCCGGTTCAAAAGATATTTTAACCCCAGGCATCTCCTGCTTAACAGCAACTCGTAATTTCTCCCGGAACGTTTCGATAGGGATCACTCCCTTTTTTAGTTTTATCCGGGTAACGGATTCCTGCGGTCCCCCCGTCCATAAATGAATATAGTTTACCGGATAGCTGGATGGCTGCGTACCAATAAATGCAGAACTAATTTCTGTATTTCCTTTTCCCACAATACTATCTGACAGTAATAACAGTTTTCGGGTAGCGTCCTCTGTCCGCTCAAAGCGGCTCCCAACGGGTAAGCGTAAACGTATCTGCGTTTGTCCGCTGTCTGTTTGCGGGAAAAGTTCAGTACCGGTAAAAATGAATAATAAAGTGACCATCGCCAGGGACACTATCAAAAATAGTGTAGCCACCAGGCCAAAACTGGATTGTATACGTTGTCCGGCAGCGGTATATCGTTGTTTTATCCAGTGGAAAAAACCTTCCTGTTGCTTTAGTTCCTTTTCGTTTAAATGTTCTTTAAGCCACCAGTTTGATACTACCGGGACAAAGGTTTGTGATAACAGGAAGGAGGCTATCATGGCAAATCCAACGGCCAGTGATAATGGCATAAACAAGGCTTTGGGTACACCATTCATGAACATCGCAGGAACAAATACTGCGAGAATACTTAACAGAATAAGCAATTTAGGGCCTGCTATTTCTTTCGTAGCATCTGCAATAGCCCTCGCCTTCCCCTTGCCCGCTTCCATATGCCGATGAATATTTTCAATCGTTACGGTAGCCTCATCTACTAATATCCCTACTGATAATGCCAATCCACCCAAGGTCATAATATTGATAGTCTGCCCGGTCAGATAAAGTAAAGTGGCAGAAGTAAGTAATGCGAGAGGAATAGTCAGTATAACAATGAGTGAACTGCGGCGATCTCCCAAAAATAATAATACCATCAAACCGGTGAGAATGGCGCCCAGCCCACCTTCAAACAACAGGCTTTTCAGGGAGTTAATCACGTATCCCGACTGGTCAAATTCGTAAGTTACCTTAATATCTGAGGGGATGGCAGCCTGCATATCCGGCAACCCTGCTTTCACTCTTTGTACCACATCCCAGGTAGAGGCATCTGCACGTTTGGTAACAGGAATATAAACAGACCGCTTACCGTTTACCAATGCGTAGCTGGTAGTAACGTCAGCGCCCATACTTACGTTGGCAATATCTTTTATATACACAGCCGGTCCTGCACCTAGCTGTAAGGGTGCATTCTGTAAATCCTGCAATGTTTCAATGACGCTGTTCTGCGGCGTGATATAGGTAGTGTCGCCAATGCGTATGTTACCGGCAGGTGAAATAGTATTGAACTTCACTAATGTTTGTACTACCTGATCCGGTGAGAGATTATACCCTCTCATCTTATCCGGATCTACGGTGATCAACACCGTTTTTTGATTACCTCCAAATGGTGGGGGTGCTGACACGCCTGGCAACGTTGAAAACATCGGGCGCACTTTGAACAACGCCAGATCAGATATCTCACTTAATGAACGGCTTTCAGAACTAAACACCAATTGCCCCACGGGAACACTGCCGGCATCAAAGCGGGTGACAAATGGGGGTACTGTTCCGGGAGGCATAAAGGCGCGGGATCGGTTTACATATCCCACTACTTCCGCCATTGCCTGACTCATATCTGTACCTTCGTTAAATTCTATTTTGATGATAGCAGCTCCCTGTATGCTTTTAGATTCCACATATTTAACACCGGTGATATAAAGGAAGTGATACTCATAATAGGACGTTACAAAGCCCTCCATCTGTTCGGGAGATAAACCTCCGTATGGTTGTGCTACATAAACTACTGGCAAACCAAGACGGGGAAAGATGTCTATTTTAGTATTTCTGATAGACAGGTACGAAAAAAAGAGTATAGCAATTACGGATACCAAAATAGTGACAGGATGCCGCAATGCCGAAATAATTAGCTTCATAAAAAGATATATCGTTATTTCATTTTGTCTGTGAATTCCTCCAATCTGCCATTTGACACTGCAATGTCAAGCAAGGCATGCCATGCCTGCAAATATGCACCTGCTTCACCTACTTCTGCCCTAAGCAGGTCGTATTGTCCCTGTATTAATCTGGTAAAATCAATCAGCCCACTTTGATAGCTGAGTTTTAGTCCGTCAAAAGCATATCGCGCTGCCTGTGATTGCACCAACGACTGCCGCAGAATCAGGATATTCTGACGATAATTATATTGTGCAGTTTCCTGCTGCTTTTGAAGGTTTAGAGATATCTGGCTCAGTTGTTCTTCATCAGCTTTCACAAGAGAATGATATTGCCTTTTTTGCAGATTCACTTGTGAGAACTGTAGAATGGGAAAACTTACCTGTAAACCTGCACCATAATTTTTATGAGATAGTGACCAGCCGTCCGCCTTATTTACAGTACCATCTGCCGCAATACCTGAGCCACGGGCATACGCATTGGCCCATAGGTCCAGTCTTGGACGCCACGCCCTTTGTACTTCTTTCAATGCGGCCTCACTTACTTCTTTCCTCGTCTGGTAATATTGATAAATCGGATGGTTTGTCAGTATGCCGGAGATCTCTGCAACAGGAGGCTGCTGATTAATCAACCCGGTGTCTGACAATTGTACATTATCAGATTGGTCTGGCAAACCGGTTAACCTTGTTAATTCGGAAATTTGGGCATGATATTGTTTTTGAATGGTGAGCAGATCAGTTGCTGCCTGCGCCAGTGCGGATTGAAACTGCGTAGTGTCAATACCAGGTCTCAACCCCTGCTGGGCATATACCAGGGATTGCTGCAGTCCTCCTTTTATCCGTTCAATATTAGCCTCGTAACTATGTGTGAGCTGCTGTAAGTACACAGCATCCAGGTAGGTGGCAATTACTGTATACTGCTGACGGAAAAGGGCATCATTATAATAACTGTTAGCCAGTTTGTATTGTGCTGCCGCTTTATCTGTGGATGCCTGCCGCTGACCGAATGTAAGCGGATTCCATTTCACCATGGCTGTTAATGCTGTACCAGGAACAGGATCATAAGTATTTCCGGCAGAGGGTGGTCCACTGATGGGCAAGATTAAACCGGGATAACTCATGCCGGTAATATTGTTGTAAGTAGCATAACCGGCCTGATAGCCGGCTGTTACTTCGGGCAAAAGTGTGTTTTTAGCGATTTTAATATTATAACCAGCTGCGGTGGCTTGTTCCTTATAACCTTTCAGTTGTGGCTGTTGTGTTTGCACAAGGCTTAGTGCGTCTTTAATGGAAAGGACGCGCTGTTGACCACTACTGCTTTGAGATACTATCAATAAGGAACAGCAGACAGCCAGGCACACTGTTACCCGAAAATGTAAACGATACAAATCTTTCATGATATGCCGCAAGGCAATTTTATTATAGAATAGGAAAAAAACTAAAGCTGCACCTGACGCAGATTTCAATATTGAGAAATATAATACGCTCGATACAACACCATCAACGGTCTGGCTGAAACAACACGATCACATACCGGAAAAAACCTTCCAACAATACCAGTTTTCAGACAGTGGTTGGCATATTTTCTATACAACAGATTCTATTAACCCAAAGCCTCAAACCCTCGAATGACTCCTATAGTATAGCGGTTTTCATACTTATTTCTTTCGTCTAAAGGTAAACAACAAGAACGGCGATATATGGTATTTTTGAAAATAGTTTGGTATTTTCTATTTAATAGATCGAAAAGATTGTGGGGTATCTCCGTAAAGCCGTTTAAAGTATTTTACGAAATAAGATGGATCGGAGAAATTCAATGTGAAAGAAATTTCAGATACGGTTTTATCAGTATACAGTAATAGCCGTTTAGCTTCGTTCATAATAAAGTCCGAAAGGACTTCGGCTGCAGGCTTATTCACGGCTTTACGGCACGCAGCATTGATATTTTGAGGAGTAGTATTCAATCTCTCTGCATAATAGGACACTTTGTTTTTAATCGTTTTACCCTTACCCAACAGATCAAGGAAGGACTGGTATAAATTTGGTGTCCCCGGGAGTCTGCTTATTTCAAGACTCGCCATGTCATGTATTTTAGCCAGTAATGCTTTAAGCAAACCTTCAGTAATATAAAAGCTGCTTTCCGTATCCACCTGGTTTTCTATTGTTAATAATTCAAACAGTTGACTGATCGTAGGGTTTTCCACAATTGATATGCAGGGCAGTGTACTAATCCGCGTCAGTAACATTCTTAACTGAAGATCCAGGCTTCTTTCGACAAAATCTTTCTTTAGAATAATCACAAACCCATCAGGCTCACTTTTCAAATCCCAATTATGCACCTGGTCTTGTGTGACGAAGAATAGTATAGGAGGCTTTACCTCATAACGTACACCATCAATCCAATGTGCCCCTTTACCTTTGGTGATAAAGATGATTTCAAAATATTGATTATGCTTATGAGGGGCTGTTTTTCTTACCTCCTTTCTAAAAGGGGCTGCTTTTATATATTTCTCAGGACTGATTTTATTTTTTACAGGAATACCTTTAACCACCGATTGAGCTTTTAGCGCTGATAACTCATTAAATGACATTTAAAGGTATAATAATCACATCATAAACAAGGCTTCTACCTCAAATTTTCACGGTTGAATACCATCCAATGATCATTTTCATTTTTGGCAATGCCATAAGGCAGGATAATTCTGAAAAAATCTGTCAATGCCATAATAAAGCAGCCGGCCCACAGGTCATGATTTGAAATACCTGATGCCGATCGGTATAATAACTAACAGCGATCATTTTAATCACCTGGGACTACTTGTATTTTTGATCTGTTACAATTGACCAAAGTAAAGCACCATCAAGAATTTGGTGAAAGGTTGGTTTATATCACATTATTAAATACAGTAATCATGTTCAGAATTCTCACTATTACATTGAACCCAGCGATTGAAAAAGGCACTACAATAACAGGATTGGTCCCTAAGCGGAAATTACAACGCAGCCAACCTGTTTTTGAGCCTGGTGGAGGTGGTATTAAAGTAGCCAGAGCCATTGTGAAACTAGGTGGTGATGCTCAAGCTATCGGGAAGGAGTATATCTGATAAAGCTGAATATTCAGGAATTAGCCGATATTGCAGGTGTAACCACCCTTAATGCCGGGGAAATAGTCGATGTGGCAAGACGAATCATCAGCACCAAACGTTGTGAAGTGGTAGTTGTATATATGGAAGAAACAGGGGCAATGTTAATAACCTCTGATATAACTGCAAAGATTCCCACACCTGGAGTATGTCGCGTGAGCGCCATTGGCGCAGGCGACAGTATGTTGGCTAGCTTATCCCCTGGCAGGGAAATAATGGAGGCTGTTCAATTTGGAGTTGCCTGTGGTACCGCTACCACATTGAATCCGGGCATCGCCCTAGGCAAAAAAAAGGATGCACAATTACTTTTTAAAGAAGTATGCAAGAAACAGTCATTAGCCTTTGATAAGCTGCTTTAGATTCAGATTTCAGATAATTACGCGCTCTCCACAGCATTTAAGTACTGACTGCAGTCAAAAAATTACCTGACGACCGTCATAGTAATACAACTGCTAAATCCGGAGCTTTGGAACGGAATTTACCATTCAATACCTTATTATGCTGTTAATCATTAATGGTGGCTCGTCCAGCATCAAATTCGCCCTCTTCTCACAAGCCGGTCAGTCGGAAAAAATTTCATCCGGTCGAATTGACAATATTGGAAGACCTGATAGCAGCTTCAAGTTCCTGCAAGCGAACAGCAAACATCCTGATATAATTCCCCTTACGACTATTCATGACTATCCTTCTGCAGTTAATTATCTCCTGCAGTGGATAGACAGGCAAATAGATATGGAGAAAATAATCGCCATTGCTCATAGAATAGTTCACGGTATGCAGCATACTGCTCCTACTGTTATTACACCGGCGCTGATAAACACATTAAAACAGATCATTCCTTTTGATCCGGATCATCTTCCAAACGAAATCAACCTGATGGAGATTCTATTGCAACGTCATCCGGACAAAATTCACATTGCTTGTTTTGATACCGCATTTCACCAGACAATGCCCCGTGTCGCCAGATTATTACCCATTCCCCGAAGATTTGAAAAACAGGGAATCCTACGGTACGGTTTTCATGGTCTCCCAGTACAGTGGATAGTGATAATTCTTCTAAAACTTCTTTAAAAAGGAGGCAGTCATCAAGATCATCGTCAGCTAACAATATATTTTGAGCTTGTAATTCCGGGTAAATCATATGCAACTTTTATTTCATAGAAATAAATGATTACTTGAATCTTATTTCCCACGCATCCTTTAGCTTCTCATACTTACCTACATCAATCCTTTACTGTATTAACCAAATAACTGACTATCAAGGATGAAAAACGCACTGCAATTACAAACTGTTGTGTTTGATAGAATTTATTCCTGCATTGAGGATGTTAATATAACCTTTTAACGCCACATATCGTGAATACTCACAAGTTACAAAGGATTGCGGTAAAAACAAGATGTTTAAATGCTCTGACCGCCTAAGAGGAGCATTTCGTGAGCGCAAAGCATCCAGCGTTACAATGATAGCGGTGATCCTTTTGAACGTCATAGAGACACTATACGTGTACATGGTTCTTTTATTAATAGAACTACTGCATCTTCCTTATCGTAACATATTCTTATTTCCACTTACAGTTGAAGAACACAACCTTATAAAATAATGTTGTTAAAGCTCAGTTTGTAGAAAATAATATACATGGAAGAGTTGTAGAGGTTGATAACTACCGGGGTTTTACTTGTATTTCAATAGGGCATGCCCTTTGGTAGATTTCATAAACATGACTAAAAACAATTAAAAATTTATCTTATGGCAACTGCAACTAAAGGTCCTACAAAGCCTGTAACAAAGACCGAGAAATCCGGAAAAATTCAAAACCCCGAGTTCCATAAATTCTTCATCGATGAGATTAAAGATATTTATTGGGCAGAAAAACACCTGGTCAAAGCATTGCCAAAGATGGCAAAATCTTCAACCAGTACTGAACTGAAAGCAGCTTTTGAAAAACACGCCAAAGAAACTCAGCAACACGTGGAAACATTAGAAAAGGTTTTTTCCGAATTGGGAGAAAAACCTATGGCGAAAAAATGTGATGCCATGGAGGGCCTGTTAGCAGAAGCAGACGAAATCATTGCCGATACAGAAAGCGATTCCATGATCCGGGATGCAGGTTTGATTCTAGCGGCCCAGAAAGTAGAGCATTATGAAATCGCTACTTATGGTACGCTGAGAACCTTCGCCCGGAATATGGGACATACTTCGGTCGTTAAGTTACTACAAGGTACTCTTGATAATGAAAAGGCGACCGATATAGCTTTAACAGAAATTGCTGAAGGAAACATCAATGAACAGGCTAGTAACGAATAACATTTACGTCATTCTTATAATTTCCCGCTTAAATATTGAACAATCCATCCGGCTGGCCTTTCCAGGTCGGCCTTATTAATTTGTCTTTTAAGCTTTACTCTTCAATATAGAACTGCGTAGAACTTCATTTAAAGCATGGAGCCGGATTTCTAAGCTTTATGTTCTGCAAAAAAAATATTACAGACATCTATGAGGTGGTTGCGATTACCTGTTTCTTCAAAAACAGAAGTGAACCTTGATAAAGTAAGGTATAAAAAATGAAGAGAAGTATGTCCGTAGTAAGTTATAATTTAACAGACTTAATTAGTTCTTTGCTTTATGCACTTTTTTTTACTGGCAAATTTTGAAAAATAAAAAAGGCCGCATAAAATGCAGCCTTTAAACTTATTGATTACCAATGTGCCCAGAACAGGAATCGTATTAAATTGATTTTCAACTTAATACACAACATGTTCGCCATTATTTCGCCAATAAAAATTACACTCCCATGATTTAGTGCCGGTTCGATTCCGGAATAATTGGTGGAATCCCGGCCGTTTTATCTTTAAATCTGTCACCCCATCCCGGTTTACGCGCCGGCTCCGGCTGTCTACTAATTGCTTCCAGGATATGCATGTAGAATATCTGACATAGTACCCGCCCCTCTATTGTGTGTACTCTGGGATCGATAAACGTTTCATTGGCAATAGTATGATAAACCTTATTCCATTTTTCCCTGTTTGCTATTTGTACCTTATCCGGCAGAAAATCTGACAGCAGATTTGCCTGCCGATCCTGGTCAAGTGTATAGTATGTTATGCTCCACCTTTCGCCCTTCTGCTCTGTTATTTCGAAGAGAAGGTAATACCTTATACCATTAATCACCGGTTCTATACTTACGCACTTCATGGCTTTTTGTTCAGGATGCTATCTGCTGTGGGTATTGAACTTTTTATCTGCAGGTTATAATTATCTGGTTGCGGTACCATAGAGATTGCATCCTCCTTTAACAAAATTAAACTGGCAAGGTAGCGGCAAATATCTTTGGCTTTCTGGTCAGTAACGCGATCGTCAACGACAATCTTACGCTCTTCGTCTGCGTCGCAAATATTAAAACTAACTGTCTCTGGCAATCCCAAAGCAGCTGCCGCAATTGGCGAGTCTTTCAATCCGTAGAACATACAATTTCTATTGAGCTTGGCAGCTGTGAATTTTAGATAATGGAGTTGCTCATTAATCTCCGCTGTAATTGTGATCTCGTAATACATGCTTCATTTATTTAAGGTGATGAAGCACCGGGTTGGCAGCAAGGCAAACCTACTAATATATTTAGCAAAATGATGTTAATGGGCGATTAACAAAAATGGCTTTCTATTGCGCGGCCAATAAGAATATGGATTTTTTCTGCAGGAATGGATATTGGGAGGATATCGCCATTTTCAGTCACTGAAAAATCAATGTCAGAACCATTGATATTGACAACATAGATCATTCTCTGGCCATGTTGACTGGGGCGAACAGCATATTTGAACTTTTCTAACTGGATAATGAAAGCATCCATAGTAACTATTTAATATCATTGAAAAAGACCGCTGGTGAAATCTCTAAACCTCTTGCCAGGTCAACAATGACCAACACTCCCGGATTGTATAAGCCACGTTCAATTTCACTAATTTCTTTCTGATCAACCCCACAACGAGCTGCCAGTTTTTCTTGGCTTAACCCTGCCTTCTTTCTTTCTGCGCGTAGGTTTTCACCGAATTTTTCTAAAATCTCTTTTGAATCAAAAATCATCTATAATCTATTCCTCTCAATGTGCCTTATTCCATTATAAATTTCCATGGGTAATAGCCCATGGAAATAAAATTTTCCCTATCTTAGCTATCTTTGCAGCCCTAAAATTAACTTCTTAGAAGCTGCTTTATTCTATTCGTGTCGGGAAACGTAGGAAATTTCAAGAGACACCGAATCGAAGAAGGTAGGCTCGCGTTATTGCGCGGGCTCTTCTTTGTCGTGTCTCCGCTCTCCTACGGGCTCCCGGCCGGCATCGCAAGAGTTCCGCGCATTTTTTATGCCCGCAACTCTCATTTTTTACCTCAAAATCCGCACCATGAGAGCAGCTTATCGAATCCTACTGATCATTATTGTAGCCATGTGCCTCTGGCTATACTCCCATCCAAACGCCTATTGTCTCATCGAAAAACTGGTACCATGAGCGATTCTGTCCGCGCTAAGCGCCTGGCTGAGCAGGTGAACCGTGAAAGTATTATTCTGGTGGAAAGAGAGCCGGTCAACAATCCCCGGCAATACCGGTGTACCAGCACAACAGGGAAAGTTTTCATCGTATATGTTCAGTCTGAAAGCGGCGCCCTATTCAGCTATGGCAATAGTGATGAGCCGATTTATGACCTGAAAAAGGTGAAGAAATGAAGGAAAAATATATGGGCGTAGAGATAAGGGGGATCAGGGTGCTATTGATTGTGAGTGAGGCCGATCAGGTCAGGAGCTGGGCACAAATACGGAAAACAATTGTCAGAGTCCTGAAGATTCGCGGTTTTGCAATATTCCCTGTAAGCCTCACTCGCAAGGACGTTTTTGATAAAATCAAACCAGATATCTGTATAATTCCTGATGATGATATGCGTCGTTCTGTAGAGCGCTTGGCGCCACAGAGTCAGATAATTGTATCTGAGTTTCTTGTAATCCATCGAGATGAGCGATCGGTTAGAATGAACCAGCTTGAAGCCCAACTCAGGGAGTTTAAGAAACAGGGATTGGTCTAGTTATGATGATCTGGATTAAATCGGTTTTTCTTCATTTCAAGCGCCTCTTCAATTGTCATATCCTTACCGGTATCAGGCTTCCAGTTGTCGCGCATCATTCTCGAAAACTCATTATCGCCTTCGTAGGTGGCTACCAGGGGGAAAAGGTGTAGCGCTTCGCAGATTATAATATACTGCTTAAGTACTGGCCAGAAATTGGCTGCCTCAAAACGTTTGATAGTAGACAGCCCCAAACCTGTCCTTTCAGCCAAATCGGCCTGTGTTAGGCCTAATTCCAGACGGCGTTCTGTAAAGAAGGTTGCGATACGTTCCCGTGCCTCTAACAAGACACGGGAATCTATTCTTTCACTCATAATATATCTTGAATGTTTTTAGCGTTTGCAAACTCCCATGTGTAATGGGAAGCTACTGGCCAATCCTGACGTATAGGGTTAACACTTTCCAAGCGAAAATTACGAAGGTCACACAACCCTGCTATCTTCTTTTTGCCATGGCGGCCACGAATTGCCACTGTGCGATCTTCAGAATAGTAGTTGCGATACTTAACGATTGTAATATACTTAGACATATGTTTTATCGCCGTATTTACCCTGTTGCCGCCAGCTTGTTATATAAAGTTAGGTGTCAAACTTGACACCACCAAGTTTTTTTTGAAAAAGCCACTCCTGGAAAGGAGCGGCGCACATCTATCAATAAAAATGAGAAAAATATCAGGAAAAAGACAACACAACCTCATTACAGCAGTTCTGTTTTTTCCTTCATCACCGGGACCTGAAATTGATTGCACTTTAATTTTGTCACCGTTTATCGCTATACGTACTAAGGCGCCATTTGATAACTCTACCAGCACCATATCCCCGGCCTCAAGCATTACTTCTTCTGTGAAAAAAGGAAGTGTAACGTTCTTCATGAATTGTTTTTTCAATATACACAATCAGCCATACCAGGGTACCATGCCTAAATAAAAAATCCGCCAAACCTCAGGCGGATTTTACTTTGTACCGAACATTTGTGGGATTATACACTCATAGGCTGATTATTTTCAACGAATTACCGGGAGCAATGCGCAGTGTATTTGCGTTACCCCTGATAAAGTATATTAAGATCTGTTGCAGTAGGTATACCCGACATAACCCCCTTACTATCCTTCTGCCAAAGGAAATATCTATCCCATCCATTAGGAAGAGTGGGTGCTGGCGCCTTGGTATAATGCGCTATCCAAAGCGGGAACACACCAAGAGTGTGTCCTGCAGGTAACCTGCTATTCAGGTATGGTCCATAACTGTAGATGACTGGCGCCTTCATGCTGCGGGTCATCACCTCACGAAGAAATACCTGTAGCCATTGATAATATTCATTGGGCACTAATGGGCTATCTCGTTGTCCCTCCCAGTTCTCCAGGTCTACCGCTATCCATTTAGGAGCTGGTATGGTACCGCTCATGAATAATCCTGTAAAATACTTTGCCTCATTTACAGCATCATCAACTAAGGTACCACCGGTTTTCCTGTCTGGATATGCGAAATGGTAATAGCTGACAGCAATGCCGGCAGCTGCGGCGCCTTTTGCGTTTAAGGTGGCCATCTTGTCCATGGTATTGTAACCCATGGACAACCGGATGATAACGTCTGTTACACCACTGCCGGCTACTTTCTTCCAATCAATAACACCGTTATTGCGGGATACGTCAATTATTCTACTCATCGCTTTATGAATTTGTAAACAACAAACAGGAGCCCAACAATAACAGCCAGGCTGATAACGATCTGTACTCCAGCAGAGGGCCGCCAGGACGTTTTAAGCGTGGTCTTACTCTTCTGTTTGACCGTTGTGGTAATGTCTTTATGTTCGTTGCTGTTACCGGCTTCTTTTATATGCGTTGTCTTATCCACGGGTGCCACTACAGTCTTCGGATTTGTTTTGGCTTTCGTGTGTATCGTATTGCCAATCGTCTTACCTGCTGAATCTTTCACCGGAATAGATGTAGTGGCAACCTCCATACCGTCCGATTCGCTAACTATGGTACCAGTATCTCCAACCGGTACGTAGCCTATGGCGGAAAGACTATCCGCAGGTACTGATACCTGACTGGAGCTGGCTTCAGTGATCACAGTTTCCCGCGTATATCCGGAATTGATGGTGCTATTATCTGTTTGCCGGCTTTCCACCTGGTGTGAGTCGGTTGTCTTTCGTACTGTCGAGCAGCTGAAAAATAAAACTGTGCTACTTATTAATATCAGGCTTCGCATCACTATAATTTTGTCCGTTGCCCAACAGTACACCAATGAACTTGACTACAGCGGGAACGAATGTGAGAACAGATAACCATCGAGCGGTTGCCGATTCAGGCAACCCCCATGTGGTAATTAATTGCCCAATTGCTGGGACGATGAAAATAATTGCATTTGACAGCCGGCGATACCATAAAGGCGCTGGCCTATCAACCTGAGATAATCCTATTTTCGTTTCAGCCATGTTGAACGTTTGAAGTAGTTATATAATTCTTTTCCTGCCATCCCAGCGAAGCCGCCGATACAGCCCAATATGAGCGTGATGAATATTTCCTTTCCTGTTGCCGCTAATGCTGCCCAAGCGCTCCCCGAAATAAAAGCAAGTGTTTTCTCTTTCATGCCTTATAGTTGTGAAATTGGAATTGATGCGAATTTTTGCGAAAGCTTCCCGGCAGCACTGTTGGCCTCCCAGTAGGTAAGTAGTAGATTACCATTGTATTCGACCATGCTGGAATAGCTGAAGTTGTACCCGATCGTATAGCCCTCCAAGTCCATGATCTTCTGCCAGGTAACGCCGCTGTCAGTGCTTCCGGATATCCTCAGGACGTTACGTGGATCTGTCATCCCTGTACCAGTTGGGTTATGGATAGCTATCCACTTTCCCGTTGATAGCTTAATCAGTTTCGCCGGACTGTCCGTGGTGGTAAGTGCGCTGGCTACCGGCGTTGCCCAGGTGGTCCCGTTGTCGGTGCTGGTACTGAAATGCTGAAAACCGGAATTATTCCTAATAGTCATCAGGAGATTGCCAGCAGATGTTTCGATCAAATTAGGCTCTGTGTAGCCGATATTGGTAGCTCTGGTAAGATTCGGTGTTGAACGCGTCCAGGTGGTCCCGGAATCATCGGAATACCAGCAGAACGCGTAGCAATAGTTGGGCGGAATCACACCCACGTTCGCCGAAAAATACACAGAGATAATAAGCCTGCCAGATGCCAGTTTCCGCATAGTGCCATTGAGAGCCGGCATATATCCGGTACCATTCAGTACCTGCGAAGCAGCTCCCCAGGTAACGCAATCATCTGAGCTTATTTTCCGATAAATGCGTAGGTCCGTATTGCTGTTTTTTACGCAAAAATACAGGTGAACCACACTACTGGACATGCGAATGAGGGAGACAGATGTGGTGGTCTGCGTTCCTATATTCTGTTGGATCACGCCCAGGTCGATCCAGTTTTTTCCGGAATCGGCAGATACTTTGGCCGCGAGATCGGCGATAGCCGCATCGTCCAAGTTGTTATGAAATTTTGTCCAAACTGTGTACAGCTGCCCGTTAGTTTTCACGAGAAGATCACCTTCCGTGTTGCGGTAAGAGCCAGTGGTGAAGTACTGAATATAAGACTTGTAGATCTGCGCCTCCGCCATCCCGCAGGAAAGCACCATTATTGCAATTAGGATTCGTATTCTCATAGTGTTGTAGCATTTGCGTTTGAGGCGGTGATATACCAGTTTGTTCCGTTACACTGAATTGTCACACTGGAATTGGTTAATGTTAACACCTTCGTTGCGGCGCCGTCTATGGTACCAGAGGCAGGAGTTATAGTAACATCATTACTTACTGCGCTCAGCTTCTTAATATTTAGCACCGTACCAGTAGCTGTTGCCGATGCTGGAAGGTTAATGGTTGCCGCGCCGGAGTTGTTGACGAGTATTGTGTAATCGCTAATCGTGGCCGTTGTAGTAGCGACCACTGTCCTGATCGGAAATTGCACTCCAGCGGCAACATTAACCGCCGATGCTGATAGCTTCATGGGTTTTAATGCCGCGCCTACGCGATCATAAGATTGCAACACAGAAGATGTTCCATCCCAGAACATTTCCAAGCCGCCATTAGTACCTGATAGAGAGCCAGTAGATCCGGTGACCTTAATAATATTTGTTGTAGTATTGCCCGCTGTAGTGGACGCCTGCCATGTAGCATTAGCTGATTTAAGATACGCCTGAGATACAACCCAGTTAGAGGTAACTACCGTTTTGCTATTGTCTGCCAGGGAAAGATTATAATCCTGCACAATTCTATTCAGTGTGCGAATCGATGTATCCTGAATGCCAATTACATCAATGGGATATCTCCCGAAAACATTACTTGCGACACTATCGCCGAATACGGTTTTACCGCTTCTGGCTTTTATAAAAGTATTCCCTGGAGTCACAGCCCCATAGGAGGTAATATTTAAGCTTGTAGAATCTGGAGCATATAAGGCCAATGGGCCATTACTGGCGGTTACCACCAGGGCATTACTCCCAATACTTGCCGCACCAAAATATCCGGTTTGAGTTGCGCCGGTTACAATGGAGTAGGCGGCGGTGGTAGATGTATTTGCCCGGTTCAGCGTTACATTACCAGTAAGGTTTAATGCAGCCCCCGTCTGAGTAGATGATGGGTTTAACTGCACATATTTTGCGTTATATCCCGCTACCTGGTCCTTAACATATTTCGTATTTGCCACCAAATGACTACTATCACCTACTGATAGATTGATATCTGTTACCATCTTGTGCAATGCATAAAGGCTGGTATCCTCTGATGCCTGAATGTCAATTTTTGCTTGTGCGTTGAAGGATGCCAGCAAACTATCACCCAGTAATATCCGGTTATTCTTTGTAGCCATGTACATCCGGAATCCGCCATACCGTGAAGCGCCAATGAATTGAGTACCCACGCTATCAGCAGTGATCACCCTGACGCGGGAGGTGGTGAACTGTATCGAATAATCGTCATTGTTCCTATTTCCGGTACCGGCCCATCCTACAACTGAACCTCCCCTGCGATAACCAAGTGCTGCATCATAGCTGATATAATCCGGTCTTTCAATGTTCAGTCCATACCCATTGCCGGAAGTGGTGGTCATGTTTAAAGTGCCAGTCACTTTCGCGTTTACTCCCGGCTGTGATACCGCAGGGTTGACTTCAATGAATTGCCCTGAACTGTAAGCGTTAATCTGCGCTTGTAGCTTCCCGAATGCCTGGGGTATTGAATCCGTTGGCTGAATAGGCAGGTTAGGCTGTGTCATCAATGGGGATAGGCGGGAGCTCCAAGATAGTTTTGTTACAAGAGAATCAGGCAGGTTATTGATATTGGCCTGGGGGAGGCCTGTAATTTTAATTGGTAGCTCACCGCCGGTTGTAAGGCGGAAGAAAATAGTATCATGTGACCACCTGGCAGAGTCAAGAGCCCTTAGTGTGCCTGCACTAATCGCCGCCCATCCCGTATCGGTGAGCACTTGTATCTTTTTGACAACAGTATCATACATCAAAGCCCCTAGGCTATCGGTATTAGTCGCGGTAGGGATTGATCTTTTTAATGGCAGGCCAAAAAAATCTGTGGCCTTTAATCGTTGATGAATCTGCCCTGGCCCATCGATTTTCCTTAATTGCTGCGCATTTGCATTAAATGCTACTAGCGTAATAATTAAAGCCGCCAGATAGTTATTCCGGAAGGCCTTTCTCAAAATCTTCATATAACAAATGTACTATACTATTTTTAACAATATAGATTTTATCTATAGTTTTACTATCACGTAATAGAACCATAGACTCTGAAAATTACCAGATACTTCTTTTAGTAGCAGATCAAAGCTATTCGCATCAAGCCTGCGCGTCATCCACAGCACATCATTATCTTGATTCCAGTTCGAACCAGTACTAACTAAAGACCCAGCTATCACATATTCTGTTGTAATATTCTGATTGTGCGGAACGGCCATTATCTTATCATCTGAAACATCGCCAACGAATATCTTCCCCCTAAAAATGATAACATTCTCAATTGTAAGACGCAGATCATTCACCGCCTTAGAAGTCGCTAAGACATTTGGGTCATTTAGGTCTATTCTATTGGATATAGCATTTGGGATATTACTCAATCCCACCTGATCTTTTGTGACCGAATGAGGGTTATCTGTATCGTTTATGTGGTCAAGAAGCATCTGTGTTAGATCGAAGATCTCAGCGCCCACATTTGTATCATAGTATGGAGCAAACTCTATTGTTAGCGATTCTTGGTCATAAAAAACAGGGGCGTTGAGTTGCAGATTGAACCCGCCATCTCCTCGAGGAATCCATTCTGGATCCCGGGTCTTTCTGATATATCTCCCATCCGCATTCCGATAAATTCGTGCAATTGTATAATTAGCTATGGAGGGTATAGCGGCTACGCGTGTATCGGCCACCGGATCAATGGCTCCCCCATCTCCGTCTACTGTGCCACCGTTGACAGTAATTACCAAGTCGTCAATAAAGATGCCATTGAAAAACTTGGGTGTTGCAAAAAAGCTACTCCGAATAATCCCAAGTGCCACCCCATCAAGAGAATCATAAACTATTACAATATGAGGCTCAGGAGTTGGTACTGTTAAATCGAATGCTCTTGGATTCAGGTGCGGCGGACCAAATACCATTTGGGCATCCATTGTAGCCCTATCCCTGGTAGGAAAGGCCCGAACAATGATATAATTCACCGGCGTCTCGTCGAACTGTATAGTTACAGGTATTTCCATCTTATCCCACTTGAATTATTTGAACAGTATTGTTTGGCACTTGATTGTTAAATGTTCCAAATGCATCAGTCTGAATATTGTATGCCACCATGCTCTTTGCGTCGAAATCAGCGTCGTAATTATTCTCATAATCATTCTGCGATTCCCGGAGATCCATTTGCCAAAGCAGTAAGGGATATCCCGCCCGTGTCGCCTTCTCCATCTTAGTTCCTTCTGGCCGCGCATATTGCTTTTTATCAGCAATAACTGTATCACAGGCATAAATCCGATTCAACATATCAACGACCCAATCCGGCACTCCGTAAACATCCCCTATTGTCAGTTTGAAATTCCGAAATGGTGTCGATGAAAGCAATGTAGTATCATAAATCTGATCCACATAGACTGTTTCGTCTGCGCCAGGCAGAAATTCATTGACAGTTGCTTCACAACGAAAGCTTGGCTTATACCCGGTGTCGAATATGATTCCATATTGATTAGTAGCATGTGTGTACTGAAACAGCATGGTGTTTTCATGCTTCAATCTCACCTCAATTGGTTCACTTATGAATTGCTGTACAAAATCATCATATCCAACAGAAAGTAGGGCATAGTATATGCCTTCAGGAACGTCCGCCAATTGGACACTGGTCTCATAAATGCTCCAAAGCTGACCTACTATATCTGTTGTCTTCTTCTCTCCTATGACCGTTTTGACTACTGTTTGGTCACAGGTGATCAATTGTATTTGAACCGGAGCAAAAGTTGCTTTCAGTTGCACTGCTATTGTGTCTGTCTGCTGCCACTTCTGATAGTATGTGACTTTCTCATCGTACGGGGAAATGGTATTGATGAACCAGTCTTCATCAAAGTGCATAAAGTTCTTTCCCGCCACTGCAGGAGGATTAAGCCTTACAAATCTTAGCGGCCCACTCTTCGGTATGTAAACTACATTATCACTCATGCTATTAGTTTTGTAAGGTCACAATCAGAAGAGGCCAATAGTTTTAGCGTAACCTCTTCCTTGGTCACGGGCTTTATACCGCCATCAATCAACACTCCACGATACGGAACCCCATCCCATTCAAATTGAAATCGGCCGGCGCGGGACATGGCTATCAATTCGATCATGTTTATCGGAACCTGTATTGTTACCTCCAGGTAGAATGGTTGGAAATATCCCTGATTAAGGCTACTTACAAATACATCTGCTTTTTCCGAAACGGTCCTACCCAGGATATCTGTTGTAGACACTGCGGAGTTCTTTTCTGTGGTCTGATATGTAATTTTCTGATCATCCAGCTTGAACAAAAATGAATGCAGGAAATCATCATGATTATTTAAACAGCGCTTAGGCGTAATGCCTAGATTAATGACTGAACCTGCACTTAGTAGCCCAGTTGTTGAATAGAAAATAGGCCGGAATGGGGTCCATACAATTTGTCCATTTTCATTTATAACACCTGCCGCGTCAATCATGAAGACGTCATTATCGCTCTTATTGTCGGTTGTTGTTTTGCCTACCAGATTTATACGCGTAAATTCAATGCCGTAACCATCCGCGCGATATATACTCTGTAAATCCAGCTCTTTTACGACCCTTTTAACTGGCAGGTTCCACTCAAAAGTATTATTGAACTCACTTCTGCCATTGATATCATCATAGTCGCTGTCTGGATATCCTATCTTCATGGAGCTGAAAACATAATCCTCAGCGAGGGTCACCTTGGGGCGTGATTTTGGAAAACCTAAATTGTACACTATATCGCCCGTGAAAAAAGCCCGTTTCTTATCCAAAATCATTTTATCCCCTTGATAGCCAATTCCGATATTTTTAGGGGTATTCATCGATTTGAAATAATCTTTGAAGCTGGTTTTTATTACAGAGTTGTCTAATTGACGAATGGCATCACCAGAGGTAATCAGAATGGTACGGAATGGATTGCCTGATGTGCCCGCACCTGTTGGCGATAAGTAGTCTGCGGCACCAGTATTGTGACCTTCAGAAAGCTTCTCTACAAGTTGTTTAAATAATTTATCTGAACGTAATGCGCGGGCCTTGGTTGGTTTATACCGGAAATAAAATCGCACTGATACAGTGCCAGGCTGAAAGTTTAGATCATCAGCATCGTTATACCAAAATGTAACGAACTCGCCACCACCAAAAATGCTTCCCGGCGAAGTCCTCCAAGGTGTAGCATACAAATATAAAAAGACCTGATCATCTGGCTCAACATGCATGGTGAAGTCTCCTTTTACCTCATGTAATACAAGATTTTTCGTTAGCAGTGGAGCGTTATAATAAAGGCCTATATCATTACTGTGATATATATTTATGGTTTGATTTATAACTCCTCCCCTAAATACCCTGAGATCAACCCTTATTTCCATCGGCTCCCACGGAGGAAGAGGCTGCGTACCACCACCTACAGGCGTTTGATAATATGCTGACTTGAATCTAAAATCACATGAGAACGTTATATCACTACTAGTTGTACCTTTAAAAAATGAATTTCCAGTTGCGTAAATACTGGGGTTATCTGTATTGTCTTTGTCTTTCAAATTAACATAAGACGTAGCATTGACGGAAGTTGGTATATCTTCTCCTTCATTACCAAGAATACTTGATTCGGGTAAATGCGCTCCCATAATATCGAATCCAGTCTGCTCTGTCCATCCAGTTATAAGCGATGTGGTGGACTGCTTTAAGGCAATGCCATCTAATTCCAATGTCTCTGAATCACTATTCAAAGGGATCTCATAGGTAATGGCCTCGTTGGCCTTTAAGTACTTAGGCAGCCCACCCTCTGCAACCGTGATGTCAAAGAAGTCGAGCTCATCTGTCATTTGGCTAAAATCGATCTCTCCTTTATACCAATTCTTATGAACCTGATCATGCGGGTCCAGCTTTAGAATTATCAGGTATACATTTTTCTCAAATCCCTGCGTATAAACAATTGTACGCAGTATCCGCGCACCGGTTCTCACAAAACGAAGAGGAATGGTAAACTCGCGGGTGGTCCCAAAATAAGTAGTACTTTTCTTGACATTAATCATTTGATCGCGCCATCCATCAGGCGTATTACCCAATGGCGAAGGAGTAGGCACAGCGATAACGTTGTTATTGCTAATTGCATAACTATTACCGATATCATCGGTCAGAAAGTATAACCACTCTTTTAGTCTCACGTCATGTATTTATTTACATACTTGGTGAACGAATTATTTTCTTCATTAATCCTGGTAATTCCGTCTTTTGTATAGTTTGTAATATTGGCTACTGGCTTGCTTTTTACAGTATCATTCAGATTGGATATGTACTCTCCTAATCCATTTATTATCTCCTTTGCCATTACTGCACCACCAAATGAATCAACAGGCGGCAATGGTTGGAATGCGGCTAATGAGGCGTACTTGAAGAAATCTTCCATGGAAGGAAATACGCGCGTATGTTCTGGCATGTCATACATCGTATCTGTTGCAGGAGTTTTTATGATTTGGCCATCAGGCGTAACGATAACCTCGCTCCGGCCACCATCGCCCGCGACAAGGGGGCCGCCTTGGTGATCTTTGGTCCCCTTCGCATATTTGGGAATTGGCTTTGCGGCTACAATTCCAATCTGTATAGCACCTAATGCCGCGGCTAGTGCCATAAGAATAGGATTTGGTGCAACCTTTACAATATTCACCGCAGTTTGAACGCCTATCTCAAAAATTGCCTTTATCTTATCAAATTGCGCCTTCTGTTGGTCTATTTGACGCTGGCGCCTATCCAGAGCCTCTCTCTGGGCCTGCGCCTTTGCTTCAATGATCTTTATTTGAGCGGCCTTTCCTTCAGCGGCTTGTGTTGTATTATTTACGGCATCAATTTCGGCCTGCTTTTTAATATCTATCTGATCAATCTCTTCTTGAACTTGATTTTTCTGCCTTGTGTAGTCGGCTTCTGCCAACGTGACCAACAGATCATACGACGCCTTAAAGATCTCCTTAAGCAGCTCTTGTTTCTGCTTCTCTATTGTTGCTCTTTTTTCTGCCTCCTCTTTTGTTTTTGCGGTCTTTTGCTCTTCAACAGATTGATAGTATTTTAAATCAGCATCATATAATTTATTAGATAGCTCATTGAGTTTTAGTTGTTCTGATGTAATATCAGCTCCTTGTAGTTTTTTTATATCAAGAATCTTCTGGGTGGCCTCAATCTGAGCCTTTAAGCTTTCAATTGCATAACTATTTTCAATTCGTAACTTCTCAGCCTCGTATTGTTCGGTTGTGATAAGGCCCGCGGAATGAAGTTTATTTAGCTGGGACGTTTCTTCAAGTTGTCTCTTCTCAATAGCAATCTGCTGGAAGCTCAGTGCATCAGTAATGGCTTTTAATTCATCTGTAGCATTATCTTTTAGGATGCCGGAAGTCATTTTCCCTAGATCCTTCATATTTTTTACCTTCTCCGCAGTATATTGATCATCAACAAGCAGTTTCTGCTCGTTTACTGCTTTACCCTGGCTGATCTGCTCATCCAGCGCTTTCTTTTCCGCATTTGCAACATTCTCAACTTGTCTATTCCTGAGACTGTAATACTTCTCCGCGGCAGCAAGACGCTCCGCCAATGTATTTTTGTCATTGTCTGCAATATCTTTTTGGGAATCAATTTCAGCCTGAGAACGGATCTTTGCGCGATCTGTTTCTGCTTTTAGTTGTAGCAGCGCATCTTTATCTTGTTGTTTTTGTTCCTTCTTGGTAAGAATATCACCACTGTCACCCCCACTATTAGTTGGTTTATTTGCATTCAATAAGGTTTGCCGCGCCCTTACGAGCTTATCAGCCAACTGGATGTAATTAAGATTGGCCGCTATCCCTTCAGCCGTATCCGTTTTCCGTTCCGCACGGAATTTATCAATCACGGTTTTCGCCTGAGCATAATCTCCTTCAATGGCTTCTAGGAAAATTTGCTGTTCTTTACCTGTGCTTTGGCCAAAGTCTTTAATATACTGGTCGTTTGCTTGTTTTGCACGGGCAATAGCCTCCGAAAGGCCCTGATTAAATCTTTCAGTATCCAACACCCGCCCCTGGGAAAGACCACCATATGTTTTAGCTTTTGATAATCCTGCTAAACCTTCAGGGGTCAGCTCCTGATTACTGAATCCATTCATCCTCTCTAATAGCTTATCAACAATTTTTATAGCACCCGTACCGGCATCAATTAAGGATTTGAAGAATTTACCAAGATTTGAATTTGGATCTGTTGTAAGGCTTACTATAGCATTCTTTAGCTTGTCAATACTACCTGCAAGGGTATTGTTTTTAATTTCGAATTGCTCATTGATACTTGATGATTCTCCAAGAGCCTTACCGGCCAATGCAATTTTTCCTCTGAAAAAGTCAGCGCTGCCACCAAGTGTCATGAATGTTGACATTACACGAACGCCTTTTGTCTCTGCTTCGGCGAATGCTGGCCCCAATTGGTCGAGGCCTGTTTTATTCTTCGCCAATGCCTCAGCGACCTGGATTAATGCTTCAGCTGGTTTTTCGCGGAGGGTTTTTGTAAAATCTTCTATACTCTTACCGGCTATTTTGGCAAACTTTGGAACATCTTGTGACATCTTCAGCAGGATCTGCACTGTTGCAGTTCCTGCTACTTCAGAGCTTTGCCCCAGCTCTTCAAAACCGGCTCCAAGACCAAGCGCAGAGGCCAATGTTAGATTTGCAGTTTTAGCCAACCCCGCAAGGCGTTGTGTGTAGTCAACGATGAAGGGTCCGGTAGCGACACCAGCGTTTGCAAGCTGCAGAATACCATTACCAATGGCAGTTAATGACTCGCCAGTAACCTTGCCGTCTTTGGAGAAGATATTGGATATCTTTACGAGGCTTTCGGTCACCTTGTCCGCGTCGCCTAGCTCTTTACCAAGAACAACCACTAATTTATCAATGGCCTGGGTAACGCCTACTATATCTTCTTTAGCGACGCCTGCTTTGGCGGCAATATTGGCTATATTAAGGAGTCCCGATACAGAGGTGCGGGTGTCTAATTTCTTCAGACTATCATATAACCGGTCCGATTCATCTGCGGTTAAGCCCATGATCCTCTGAAGATCCCCAAGTTGGTCGGAGACATCGTAGTTGCTACTTGCTACAGCAGCAGCTCCCAATGTGATGCCTAATGTAGATGCGAGACTCGTAGCGCCCCCAACAATCTGCTTTGGATAGTTGCCTACGTTTCGTTGACTTCTGCCTGTATCGGCCTCTAATTTGCCTAATTCATCACGTACCGATTTTATCGAGGATAATAATTGCTGATTTGATTTTCGCGCAGCTGGCCCCAGCTTGTCCCACTGAGCAGTCATATCTTTTAGCTTGTTCCGTAGATCGAGGATGCTGCCCGCTTCACCAACGATAGCAGCTTTAGCTGCTTTTGCTTCGGCAGCAGCTTGTTTTTGCGCGAGGGTAAATGCAGCAAGCGCCGTTTTTGATTTTATTAATTCTTGAGTAAGGAGTGATTCTTGGCGAGTCGCCTCTGCTTTTGCCTGTTTGTATTGATCAGTGAAGCTTCTGGCATTCTTAAGAGCTTCGGCAGCTTCTTTGAAGCCACTGCCAAAGTTCATGCCCTTTGCGGCATTATTAACCTCCTTTATAGCGCCAATGGCCTGCACAAGGAGATTAAACAGTTTATCGAACTGTTTTTGAATCTTCGCCTCATCAATGACACTATTTATTTTGTCGTCTGCCATGCTGCACTTTTTCGGACTCCTCTTTTAGTAGGTTACATATTGCTATATAGCGGGATACAGTAGTTTTACTTTCATCAATTGGATAAGCACTATATTTCGATAACACAGCAAGGTTCTTGTCGAAGTAAAACCGATCAACTTTCTGCCCCTTCTCTCCCAACTTCTCTAATTGCTCCAATCGAAATCTTTTTTCGCTGATATCTATTTCCATAGTCTTACAACGAGCTATAATTTTGTCGAGCTGTTTGTGATAGCCGGGAATATCGTCTTCATCATAAGTCACCTTATAGCCTTCTTTTGAAAGTATTTCAATGGCCTCCTGGATAACATACTTCCGAAGTATTCCAACTATTTCAGTCAGTACATATTGCCGGTAGAATACCCTGTTAATCTCAATCTGCAACTGGAAAGCTTCGTTTTCACGCTGCCCACCGGACAATTGCAAATATTCTTGATATAACACTTGCCATTCTATCGCCGCCTGCGCCTTATCTTCATTAAGCGCGGAATAATCTTCATCGCATACACATGCTATGAAGATTGAAAGCGGAAGATTTGTACAGGTATATTTCATGAACTGACCGATAATTTTATTACGTCTGAAATCTTTCTCATATACACTGGGCGCACATCAGAAACATATCCGGCTTTATAGACGCCACCTAAACCGAGAATATTTTCACCATACCTACTGAGGAGCCACTTAGATTTTACATCTGAACTGACAGCAGCAAATGCTTTCTGCGATTCTTTTACAACTAAAAAAATAGAGTTATAAAAGAAGCCGGTATCCTTTAGCGTGACCCGATCTATTGGTTGCCCCTTCTCTTTCTTAATCCTGATCGTCGCAGGCTTATAGAATGGCGTTATACTGCCTCCGGTTTTCTTTTTGCCTTGATCCAGTTGCTCCTGTTGCCACTCTACAAAATCCTTCTTTGTCTCACGCATGCTCTCTGCCGCAATCTTGTTCAGATTAAGATTGTCAATGCGGTTCATGAGCTGAGTGATGGTAGCCATGGCTTTAAGTAAGGGCGACTACTCGTCGCCCTCTGTATTGGTCTTTGCTGATATGGATGGTACAATGACAAGGGTAGTGGCCGGCGCTGGATTATCTTCTGCAGCCGGCTCAGTCACTAACCCTAATTCTTTTGCATATGCTTCCAAATCAGCATCAGGATAAACGGGAGAATACCTTCTCAGAAATTGCTCCAGGGTCCAGCCCTGATGTACTGATTTGTGAAAGTCTATTTTCGTAACTGGGATCTGCATATTATCCTCTTAGGACAGTGATAGGAATACCTTCAAAACCACTTACGCCAGCCGTATCCAGCGCGACCGGATCGACCAAATTAATGGTAACCAAACCGCCAGTAGTTGCAGGATAATCAGGGTCAGCGGATGACAGTGTGATTGTAAACCCCTTGATATTTGCATCGATAGCGGCCGAGGTGATTGTTATTGTTGCACCGGTAGTGGCATTAATAGCCGCCCATACAGCACCCGCGCCAAGCTGGGTACTATACTGGTCATACATGTTTGCTCCATCACAACCTGTTTTTGCCAATAACTTAACAACACCTGCAGCAGATGCACCAGATTGTACCAGATTTACGTTACGGAGGCCCACAATTTCAGAGAGCGGGAAATCGGCCTGATAAAATCCGAGATACTTATTGAAGTACACTGGATCGAAATCGAAGTACACGGAATAATTGGCCGCAGTAGTCGGTGTTGCTACTTTCCATTTATGGGCATGGAATACTGAAGGGATACCCGCAAGGCCATAAGTAAGACCGGTTGCATCTAACTTTCTCCAGCCGAGTAGCATGAAGTTTTTATCATAGTGTATCCAGTATGAAGATTGGAAATTATGCGTTTGCAAAGAATTGCTCAGGCATAGTGCGCCATCTCTATACTGAAATGTTAACCGGTAATGACCGTCTCTGATTGGGAACTGTGTTGCGCCAATGGTTTCGAAAACGACATCTTCACTATTATCAGTGGTATTGAGATAGTTGTGAATCGGGAAGATTCTATCTGCCTTTGACGGGGCCATAGAGGCCGCATCCAGTGTATTCCGCAGATCGGCTAATTCAGCCAAAGTGAAAACCTTGCCCTTCGGCACGCGTATTGAACCAAAAATCTCCGCTGGATCAATCACACATTCCCCAAAACCTGTATTTTTCAGGTTCACGGCGCAGATCATTTCATTTAATGTTGCCATTGTTTAATATTTTTTTAACAGCGATTAATGTTGTAATTAATTGAGAAGTCAAGACGGAAGCAGTGAAACGGGTGCATATCCCGGAACTTCAGCCCCTTGTCCCTTACCGATCCCGGGTATTCTTCCAGTACATTATCTATTCCTAGCCTAATACCAGAGAACGTAAAGCCATATATTCCGCTTTCCACCAGGTTCTGTACATCTTTACGGACCTCTTCATCCCCTCTATGTAGTAGGCTTTTTATTGCCTGGACGTTTACGAAATAGACAAGATGCACATCTGCCGAGTTGCCGATCTTGTATTCTATCTTCTCTCCTACTCCGAAAAAAGAAAGCGCTTGATATCGGTCATCGAGATATAGATCGATGTATTCATTCTTCCCTCGATAACCTTCTGCTACATACCCGTTATCCTTTTGATTTCGGTAACACCTACCATAGGCCTGATATTGAGCCGCTGGCAGATTCCAAAGAGCATTTAGCTTTTCATGCAGATATACCTGCAGCTTCTGAATAGGGATATCTATCCCTATCGGTGCAGTCTTGGTATATAGCATGATGAAGGTTGAAGTGTGTTTGATGTTGCCTTTTGTTTCGGAAAGAAATTCTCCTTTAACCGTTTCAGCTCCCGGCGCAACTGGTTTTTTAATCCAGATGAATATGGCAGGTCAGGCGTTTGCATATCAAGATTCAGGTCATTGTATAGCCTAGCGGCACCGGCTTCTCCGATGCGCTGTATATAGTTTGACCTTGTGCTGTGAATGAGTTTTTCAACTACCATTGCAGCCATCTGAAGGCCAATTGCTTTATCAAAAGCCTGTGGGTTCTTTACAATAACTTCCGTAAAATCAACAACAGATGAAAATTCTATATTCAACCCATGAGTGCGCGAAGTGATGTAGGGATTATACCGGATAAAATCAGTTTGTCCTGCAACCTTTATTGCTTCGATAATGTTTGATCCGTAAACCTTGCCGCAAAACCATTGTGTGGGTTGTTCATCATAAGCCTGTACGGCACCCAAATCATCTTGAAAGTATCCGAGGTAGTAAATACCGCCCTTTATGTTTCCATCCAGATAATTGAGGGCCCAGTCATCAGGAGCAACTATCACCTGGCTATCGGCTTCAGTCGTTACCTCTATTTGCTTAATCGGCACCTTCTTTACGCTGCTGAATAAGTATAGAGGGAAGGTTGCTATGCCATTGAAGTAAAGCGTTACAGCATTGATGCGGACAGACTTCCTGGGATCGGGGCCAATCTTTATTTGCCTTCCGACAAATCGGCCGGCATTAGGAATAAGCACCTGTTTCCAGTCTGTAGTTAAGAACTCTGTTTGCTGCTCAATTACTTCTGGTTCCGCAAACACGCCATCAAGAACAGATGCGATACAGTCTTCTTGAAGATTCTTTAACGAGTCATTGAAGTCAGCATCCGAAATTGAGACATCCGGATTAGCTCCATCTTTCAAGTTCTGAATCGTTACTTCAGCATGGAAGCCGTCATAATATCGCTTTGATGTTGCTTTCAGATTATCCGTATCCACTATTGCATACTCTGGCTGGGTGGGTTGCCTAAACCCTACCCTGCCAAATAATGCCGCTATGACTTCATCGCGCCGGTACATCTTAGTCGTGTTTGCGTAAAACGTAATTCAATCTTACCACGGCGGACATGGTGCCCACTCCAGTGGCGATAACTCGATAATAGACGCCAGGTGTTGTTATTTTCGACCAGACAACTGTGTTTGTTGCTACATTGGTAAGACTCAGAGAGTCGGTAGTCTTTACGAAGTCAGTACCATTGAGACTCTGGTAAAGAAATAGAGTGCCCGCAACCGTGCCTGATATCTTTGTAACAACAGGTTGCACGCCCATTGCTGAATATCCGGCAGACGCAGAAAATGTCTTTGTTACCGTGCCCGCGTTTACGACTGTATCCCCTGCCACAAGAGGCATGAGGGTTGCTTTTTGAGCTGATGCCATGGAAATGAATCCAATCACCAGCATTAAGAGAAAAAGAATCTTTTTCATTGCTTTTGCTTTTTAGGTGATTAGATTAAGATGCTTGACCAATCAGGTGAACAACAGAGTCGCCAGTCAATGACAGCGGAGGAAGCGCATAGGCGATGGTCAGGGCGATTTCGTACTGATCAACTACGTCTTGAGGAGATCCACCTGTACCGTTTCCGGAGGTGTCAGCCCTTTTGGTATAGAAGGAAATATCAGCTACCGCACCGCTGCCGAATGGATCCTTTTGGGTACCCATAACACCGACTTCGTTTTCGCCGCTATTAACGCTGCCGCTTTTATTCAGAGCGTCATTCCAGTACATGCCGGCAAATGATCTGCGTGGCATAGCCAATACAGCACCGAGTGCATAGTCAGTGGATATAGCATCCTGTGTGGTTGCGATTGCGGCATTTCCAAACTGGAAAGAAGTGTTTGCCTGGTTACCTGCGCCCTGGTTCATCTGGAACTCAAATTCAGCAGCTGACTGCAGATCAGAAACGATGTCGTAGTCGCCGGTGAAATAACGGGCCGCCATGAACGATTTCACCATCTGAATGAATCGAGACTTCTTGGTCTGGTCGATTTCCAGCGCGAAAAGAGTGTCATTCCAGGTTCCCGGATTAGCTGAAGCGATTTGCGGATTAACCACTGCGGCAGCTAACTGCATACGGTTTGCCAACAAGAAGGCCAGCGCAGACGTATCATGCCGGTTACGGATATTGCGCCACTTTTCTTCATACAGGTTATTGAACATCGTCTGATAAGTCAGGATGTTGTTCTGTGCGATTTTACGCGGCAGACTGAGTGTTTCAACGTGAGTGATATACACTAATTCAGTCTTACCTGAATCGCCAAAACCACCAGTGTGGTTATATGCTTTTGTAGTTGTGCTCTGTTGGGCAACTTTTGTTTGGTAGTAGATTTCTACTGGGCGAAGGTCTGATTTGCGGAGTTCAGGCGCATTAGGTATGCTGTACTCCTGGTTCTTCAGTGCCAACTCCATTACGGTAGGTATCTTACGGCGCTGCTCAGGGGCTTGGTTACGCTGGGTAACAATAGCCTGACCCTTAGCAAGTACGCTCGTAGCGTAATTAGCCATGGTGCTATAATTAGTTGTGAAAGAATGTTGTGTGAGGCTTGGAGTACCACTCCGGAGTTTTGGGATACCATCCCAGGCAAGAATCAGGTACCACCTGATTAAAATAGCGGGGAGCTATTTCTAATAACAAATGTATAGATAAAATCTATAGTAACAAAATTAATTATAGAGGAAATAAAAAAGCCCCAATGAAGGGGCCCAGTCCATTACCATGAATAGTTAGCTCATAAATCAGTAATCTCCGTTGTTAAAGAACAGTACGCCAGGCTCCCGGATAGGCAGTTCTTTTATCCTATCTGTATCCCGCACCTGCAAGCCATTCTTTTCAAACTCCTGCTTTGCCATGGCTTCAGCCTGAGCTTTGTTCTGTGCAAGCAAAACCAATTGCGCACCTAAATAATGACCTTTGCCTTCGTACACGTACGCCTTAAGCTTTAATACCTCCCCGACATTTCGTAATTCATCGGTTAGGCTTTCGTATTCTTTTCTTAATGCTGGAAGATCAATTAAATGATCTATTCGAATATCGCTCATAAAACAGGATTAAATGTTACTGGAATAATTACCGCGAGGCGTTGATCGAAAAGGCAACAATGCTTCATATGCTGCTGTTGGTGTAAACTTAATGCCGTAAGATGGCGTAAGGATGCCATATCGCTCCATGCGCCCCATGTTATGACTGTCTATAAAGATATCATACACATCATCATTACCGGCCAAAAAGACCGCCGTAATAAGCCGCGCATCTTCCTTCACGGCGGGGCGATCCAAGTGCGTGCTTAAAATACGTAGTATAATTTTCTCTTCTTGCTGTTCAACCCACTTATACCTGTATTCAACTTCTTTATCCCATAATTCAGCAAATTGCACGTTGTTCATAAAACAGGATTAAGCCCCGAATTAACGGGGCTGGTGACTACTATTGCTCAGTAAATGGATTGCCAACAAATACAGATACCGGCGGCATACCCTCTCCAGTAATGGAAAGATAAACCTCTCCCCCTGACTTTATAGCCTCCTGTAATTCTTCAGGAGACATTTTCCACTTGGATATGATAGTTCGAAAGGGTCTGCCACCTTCTCCTATAGGCACTTCACCTTTCCATACATGCAAATCACTGCACTCATCATCAGTCATGTTTGCCGGCTTCGTAAATACAAAGTTTGATTCCGGAAATTGAATAGGTTGCATATGATACTATTTAAACGCGAAATGCAAACACTCCGCTCGGTGAATAAACAGGAAAGTATTAGTTGTACACATCGAAATCCGGAACTTCTTTCATCACTGTTTCAAGATGAGATTGAAACTCAGGAGAAACCAGATTTCCGGTTGGATTATCCTTTTGCCATTGCTCCTGTACCTGTGAAAGCTTCTTCAAACCAGTGCCGCCACCTGGGTTGTTATCTCCGCCACCTCGACCGCCTGGACCAACTACTGATGCCCATTTACGTTCTGTGAAGTAATCAGGAACAACCCTATCCGGAGGGAGTGGATCCTGTGTTTTCGGATCGCGTACCACCTCGCCATTGCGCTTCGTGATTGTCTTTCCGTCTACCTGCTCAAATGTGAGCTCTTGCTTCATCAAGATCAGGCGTTCGCCATCTTTCAGTCCAGTATCACGGTTTGCAGGGAAATAGGTTATTAATTTACTGTCAAATGCAGCAGCAGCTGACACGCCCTTTTCTTTATCCAGTTCAGCCTGCAACTTTTCTTTATCCTGGATTAATAAATCGTTTTGTTGCTTCAGTCCGACATCACCGGTGGCGACTTTTGCATTCACAAGCTCAACAACTTTGGCCAAATCCTTGGATTCATCCTCGATACCGAATTTGCGTTTCAGATCCTTAGCGGCAAGCTCCTTACCTTTCTTCTCTCCTTCTGTTTCGCCTTCCTTCTTGCCCAGGGTCTTGTTATTTTCATCACGTGTAGTAAGCTCTGTTTTTTTCATTACTACTACATCGTCAGATATTTCAATGCTAGTTTCGGTGTCAGCTTTAACGGCTGCTTCCAACTTCTCAACATCAAGGCCGAAGCCCTTCAGTTTTTCTCTGTCTTCTGCTGTTAATGGCATAATTTCTTAAGGTTAGTGTGAATGATTATTGTTTCAGGAGATAATACCGGCCAGTATTAGGCAGCTGTGCATTCAATTCGTTAGCTACATGAGGAGCGACCCGTGTCGCATGTAGTGGCTTATTGTTCGTAATGCGGATGCCAGCTAAGTACTTAGGGGTATCAGGTAAGCCTGGATACAACTCTTTGATCACCTGTTCCACTTTGTAGACATGATAATCCGTCATTTGATGTAGCGGAAGAGTGGCCACGTGCGCCCTGTATGCCTTGAAATTATCGTCGATCAGGTTTTCGTAGTCAAACTTTACAATCTCTTCGCTTTCTTCTCCGTCAGAGCCTTGGCTTCCCGGCTGCTCAGTGCCTGGAGGCACACCAGCACCAGAATATAATTCTGCTATAAGCGATTCCGCTTCTTCAGATGGCACATTGTCTATCCTCATCTGTTCGCGTAATTCATCGGCGGTTAGGCCGGATTCTTTCAATTTAACAAGCTTCTCTTTTGTTTTGTGATGCATTTTATTTGATTTAGGATTAGGAAATGATTGAGCTTTTAGCCTTCGTGAATGCGGTTACCTGACTCCAGTATTCTTTTATCTTCAGCTCCAGCACGTCGCATTCTATCTTGGCACATAATACTTGTCCGTTGTTTAGATAGATGAATGATCCCCAATAATAACCAGGATGATAGGCGGCTATATGTGTTGGCTGGATCATGCATTCCACCTCCTTATCATCTTCTGGGTAAGCCCTTTCACCACCCGCCGGCTCACCGGCCAATGTGATTACTATTTTCAAAAATGGTAACATATATTAGGTTTGGTTAGTGACTTATTAATTTGCTCCAACTGGCGCAGGTGGTTGTGGCGCTGGGATGTTTTTTGCCTGAACATACGCCCGCAACCTGGTGCGCAGTACGTCAGTTGAATTGATTACTATTTCAATATCCTTCATGGTGCTATACCACTCTCCGAAATACAGCTTACAATTGAAATCCAATTGATCTGTAACTATATTCTTTGCCTCTCCAATCTTTAGGTGAGGGAACGGCTCAACATAAAGCAGTTTTATACGTACTGCCAGCTCAATAGGGCTGTTTTGATATACAGAATGGTAGTACTTCTCAAGCGCCTCATAAAGGCTCGCCTCTGGCGCTCCTTTTGTCCTCATGTCCTGATATTCAGACATCAATTCATTGGGCGTTTCGAATATGTAGTACCTGCCAGCGGCGATAGCCGATTTCTTGAAGTTGACAAACCAGTATTTTCCAATGAAATCAGCAATAAGCATTTCGCTCTTTTCCAGCCATTCGGCGGTCGTGTTCAAACGAGAGTACCGGGGCTGCCGGTCGTCAAGGGTCTTTGTTGCGCTGTCTGGCTGTGCCTGGCCAGGCTTTGTATTAGGACCGGTTGGCGTTTGGGCGTGACCGGTTCCCCAGTAAGTCATATTGATAAGATTCTCTAAGTCATATAGGCTTGCATCTTGCTTTTCCCACCCCTGTATATCAGGAGTGACATAACCAAATATTTTGTGGAAATCGAAATTACCATTCTCGAAAAGAGTCATCGGGAAGCGAGCCACGTCGCTCACTTTTGTTTTCATCTTATATCCTGTCCCCTGAATCGCATTTGGTTCAGACAAGCAATCAGGGCATGCTTTGGCGGCGATTAAGCCAGTACCGGCGCAATTCGAACAGGTTAATAATGGTTCAACGGCTTTTGAAAAACCATGGTAGCGTTTTTGCAGATCGCGTATAGATCTATCGGTAAGAAATGAATCAGCTAATTCAACAGTGAGATATAACGGCGAAAGGAATAGCTGAGGGTCATTAAACATCATCATGTTGCTTGTAATAAATCCCGGAGTAGTCCCCCATGGGTTTTCAATAGGCTGGCCGATGATTAATACCTGGTCCCCTGTCCACTTAACAAACATATCTTTGGCATCGTCAACAAAGCGATAATACTTTGTTTCGGCCGATGCGGCATATTCCTTCAGATCAGGATCATTGATTCCAAATTCAAGAGCCTGGCCTGCTGTGAGATTGAAGCAGATGTATTCTAATCTACGGCCAGTGGTCAGATAATCATAAATGCTATAAATACTCTTGTATGTTGGGTATGCCCTGGGCGCTGTATTAGAATTAATATCGAGCTTTTCAACTTCAATGAAAATAACGCTCATGGGGTCAGCCCTCCATGCTGGTAACCCAAAATTGCGCATCCACTTGCGAAGGGATTCGCCATACCTGACCTCATCCAAAATAGCATTCATCTGCCGCTCTTCAGCTTCAGGTAGATTGAAATATGATGATCCTCCCTTTGCAGAGAAAACCATATCCTCCTGTTGGAGCACTCTCCCGAAAAGATCCTTATTAGACACAGCATATTGCCGGCGCACTGAATAGATATCCCTGTTCTCGAAATATTCACACTGGGTTAAAGCAGCCTCCATACCAACACCATAAAGATGCAGCATGAGCTTATCAGCCATTGCCCGCCCCTTCATAATCCTGTCTTTGCTTGGATTATTCTTTACCACATTGGCTATATAATCAATACTGCAGTTCATGCTATGTATGTTTAATATGCGAAATACTTTTTCTCTCTGGCCTTGTACAGTGTAAACTCACTGGCAAGGATCGTTGTAATGAAATATCGTTTCTGATCAGAATAATGACCAACTGGCTCATATGTAACACCGGTATCTTTGTCTTTTGTCTTTGCCTTTAACATCTTCCCGTCCTTATCCTCTTTGGCCATGCAATAATCATCGATACTAACCTTACAGGTATCTGCTATAACTATACTGTATCCATTCAGCTCATTCTCGTATATGTCATTAATGAAAGCGGCACTTAGCGCCACCTCAGGGGCCGATTTAGCTACGCGGCTAATGACCGTGTATCCGGCCTTCCGTAGAACTTCAATGAATTTATCGTAAAATGATGCGTTATTCTCATCCACCGTTGATCTGGCTGATGCCGAAGGGTCTCCATAGATAAAAACAACGTCTTGATAATTAATATGTCCAAGCCATGCAGCCAATGCCATGGCCGCTTTTACCGCGTTGTTGGTTGGTGTTCTGCATGGTATCTCCCATACCTGGCGCAACTCTTTTGCAATAATCTGCCAGCAGGCGACGGTTACATACGGGTTTACGTTTTCATCTAATGAAATATGTAATGTGCTTTTTTCAATCTTCAGCGCCCTAACGTGCTTGATTTCATTGAACTGCTTCCAGAACTCTCCGCCGGTCCGTATGATACCTCTTTCGCCGTTTGCGTACACCCGATATAGGTTAGGCTTATTTATGCGATCGCGGTCAAAATCGGCCAATGTGTGTTCGTCCAGGTAACCACCCTTGCCAGATGGATGCCCAACAACCCAGAAATTATCACGATAGGTGACCTTTATCCAGATACTGTCACCTCGTTTATTTATTTTCTTGAAAGAATAGTCCGGATTGAGTGCATTCCACTTGGTTGGTGCGTCAATTGTCAATGGCAGGTCAATCCACTCCTCCAGGTCAAGCCAGTTCTTATAAATCCATAGATTAGCACTTACGGGGTTCCAGTCACAGATAAACTTCTGATTCGGGCGACCGCGTAAACGCTTTCTCTGTTGCCCCCACTGAGTTTCAGTGAATTGGTTCCACTCATTATTATAAACGACATTGAACTTTTCAATACCCTTGACATTCTCCTCGTTATCAAGGCCGCGAAATCTTAACCTGGCATCATTCATTGTTGACTTGAACAGATCCTGTTGCATGGTGTAGTAGTCGGTAAGCTCCAACCTTGTACGTGCTAGCTCAAATGAACTGTATACGGAATCCCGGATATCAACATGGAAGCGGCGAAATATCAAAGAACTATAATCATTTTCCAGCTGGTCCTTAAGAAGTGTGTTACATATTTCCCCAGTCTTTGCCGCGCTGGATCCACCCTCGATGTATATGTACCGTATTTTAGGGTCCCGGAGCGCCGGCTGAAGGTGCCAGTGCAGCGGATTGAATAGTTTCGGATTAAATTCCAAATCATATTCAAATTCCATATGCTAATCCTCCTCTTTGCCGTATCCAATACGAATCTTACCAGTATGTTTTACCTCTTCGGGAGCATTCCAGCCTTTTATCTTACAAATACTATCAAGGGCACCACGCTTGTCCCAAACCTTTATTTTACGCGTTTCTCCAAGCTTCACCTTTACGCCGTCAATATATTCAGACAGCTCATCAGTCTCAACAGACGAAAGCGCCGCTGCGGCATCATCGGAAAGTTCATGCAGAGGCTTCAGCGCCCCATCCTCATTGAAGTATTGCCGGATATCGGAGAAGGCAAGACGCGCATACTCTCTCATCACCCTTTCATGGGTGATTTCGAGCTTATCGAATACTTTTTCTGTTTTGGAATCTAAATGGGCCTTGACCTTAACATTTCTTAACAACCGGGAGGCGGCTTGTTCGGCTGTCTTAGGGGAGAAACCGGCCTCTATAGCGGATCTCTTGCCGTCTCTATAAATGAGGAAAAGCTCACAAAACATGAGCTGTTTGGCTGTTAAGCCGTGTGAGGGTTTAATATTTTCACTTTTCTTTCCCTTCATTTCATAGCAGCCATATAGTTATTATGGAATGCTTTGAACAAAGATATAGATTTTATCTATAGAAATGAAAATAAAAAATAGCCAGAATCCAGGCTATAATCACTTCGGCCTTTTAAAATTTAAATATAATGAGATGCAGGCTACGATAAGCCCGATTATAGCGGCGGCGAAGGTAAACCAGTACGTACTATATATTCTCTTGCTATTCTTTACATCGTATCTAAGCTTCGTAAGTGTCAGTTCTTCTGACTCTTTATCTCTCCTTACACCCTCCCTGTTAGCTTCTAAGTAATCAAGCCCCTTTTGACTAATTTTATAATACTCCTTCTGGCCTATTATAGTCTTTATGAGACGCCCAGTGTTTACATGTGTATTGACCGTTGCTATCAAGTAGGGCACTACCAGGTTACGCTCCATGGTATCATCCCAAAATAATAGCATCCTTTTTAGATCACATGGCTCATCTATCATGCTTATGTGATTCAGTAACAGATCTTCAGTAATTCCGTACATTTATTGAAGGTGTTTGGCTTTTGCAATAGGATCCCCGAATCCGCCAGCCTCAATAAAACTACTGGCCCGTGTTCGGAATTGAGGCAAAAGGCGAATATGGCCGGATGTTCCATAACCGAAAGCTTGAAAATCTACCCAGGTTGGCATTTCATCTTTTATCTCTTGAAAAATTTCAAATATTACCTTTGCCGGCAACTTTAACTTTCCTTCGAAGTCAGTATCGGTATGAGGTCCGTTTGAACTAATGCAGACCTTTATTATCTCGTTTGCAGCTTCATTATTTATCATATGTCATTCAGGTTTAGCTATCATAACTTTTGTTCCGGCAATCCTTCGGGCCATGATTCGAAATAACTCCTGGCCATCCTTCGCGTTCCCGTAATACCCAGTAGGCTCACCTCCAAAGTAGTAGAACGAGTTCCTGCCGGTACGGTTATCGATCAATTCGACCTCCAGGAGAGGCGTCTCGATAATCTGCAGGAGTTGGTGGCTGGTTATAATGAGGACATTAGATTTCCGGTCTCCCTCTTTATGGCCCTTCACGAGGAATTTTGCCTGAAGAGCGTCTCCGCTTTCAAATCGGAAGATTACCTCATCATTGATCATTAGCTTTGCCCGGTCGTTTGGGGCTGTTATTCGCAGGCAAGTATACGTTGCCGAAGCATTCATGCCAACGCCTAAGAACGGAGGCGGAAAGGTGGCATTCTGCTCACCTGGAGGGAATAACGGAATAAGTCCATCTCCTACTATGCCGGATATCTTGGTTATCTTTCCTTCTACCTGGCCATAGGAGTTGGTATATACAGCTGCCTCTGTATTCTCGATATCTGGACCAACTGTTAGATACCCTGCGGGCTTATATGTTTGCTTTATATTCCACATCACTGAGACAAAAGTTTTTTCTTTTGAGCATCAAACTCTTCCCGAGTCAATAAACCATCATCCATAAGCTTCTTAAGCTTTAGCAGCTCGTCAGCTACGCTACTCGGAGCGGGGTCAGTTCCCTTTTTGAGAAACTTATCCGGTATTATTATCTCTCCGGACTGGATAGCCGGATCAATGGCGCAAAAATATCTAATGGCAATCCCGCCATCTATCTTGCAGGCCGCAACATAGCCTCTTTTTTTATCTCCATTTAGAAATATTTCGCGTATTTTGAATTTTGAACCGGCCCAAGCCCCTTTTAAGTGTAGCTCTCCCGAAATAGGATTACCCATATTGATATACTTGTATGATCCTCCTATATCACTCCCATTGCCTATAATTACATCTTCTCCTTCCTTAAAAACATAACCAGAATTTATTGTATAACTACCTGTCCGCCGATCATAAATGCCGAAGGTGGTTTTAATTGAATCAGATGATTGTTGTCCAAAAGCAGTAATAGAGGCAACGATCAATATGAAAAAAATAACGTATCTCATCATCATAATTATTAATACTATAGGCCAAATCTTTCAATACCGGAAATTGTTTGAACTGAAGTTCTGTAGGATACATTGTACTTATTGATTGTGGAGTCTGGCACCTTCCCGCTATCGTATCTGATATACAGATTTCCTCCACTATTAAGCGTTACAATCAAGTAGGTTGTTTTTGGTCGTTCATCATACTTATAGAATATGCCAAAATCAGGCATTGGCGTACTAAAATTATTATTTTTTATATAGTTTGAAAAATCTAAACCACATCCCTTATACCTAAAAGATTCTTCTATTCCTCCATCAGTTCTTCTAGAGAACATTACAATGACCCCGCAATCACTATTGGGCTTATTGTCATTTCTTTTGCCACAGGACGAGAGAATAATCAGGACTAACAATAATAGTTTCTTCATAGTGGTTCTGAGGTTTATAAATTATCTGAATCTAAAAAATAGTTAATCAATTGTTATTCAATTGTTATTCACGAAGTATTATTTTTTGGGACCGACTTTTAGGGATTAAGCAGCCTACCATTGCATCAAATTATAACATAAATAATGACCAACATATATAGTACGTTTCCTGCACATGATGTGTATTTATTATGCAATGATATTTTTCTCCGAAAATACTATCTGTTTGTGCCAATATATTATTAGACCTATTTGATTTTAAACCAGAAACCGCCATGCTACCAAATTATCTTGTTAATTATACATGTTTCTGCGCATTTATGTTGCGCAGTGGAAGTATAGATTCAGTACATAGCACCTGGCCCCAATTCCTCATACCTTAAAGAGCGCGTTTATGAAAAAAAAGAAGAAGAAGATTAAGGCAAAGCCAAAAACCATTAAAAAACAGAATGTTCTTCAGTCCCAGTCTCCTTACCTTGTAATTTCTCAAGAAGAAGTACTACATGGGCTTTTATGGAATCATCAAGTTTTTTAAAAAACTCCTCTTTGGGCAAATCAGTTCTACCATTAAGTAACATGGAGGCTACCAGGTCAGTCAGTACATTGATCTTGGCCTCCATTCTAATCTGACCAATAAGCAATTGTTTCTCTGGGGAACTTACTTCAATTTCAATTTCTTTGATCTTGGCCATTATTTGATTATTTCGGAAAGCTTTATTTTTATTGATGTTCCTTTTACATTGTATCCTGTATTATCCTCCATTACCACACTGCTGCCGGGACTAGTTTCATAAAAATCTTCAAGTTGATATTTTTTGATTAGTTCTTGAATCTTTTCACGCGGTACAGGTCTATGTCCATTCATAGCATTACTTAATAGAGTCTCCTTCCAATCCAAGTCCGTAGCCAGTTGCCTGCGATTTTTGATAATACCTTCCTGCTCCAGCTTTTTAACTGTAATCACAAATTTATCCGATGCTTCTTTATTGGTTAACATTCTGTTTATCAAACGTTATAATATTAATACAAAAAATATTTATCAATACTTATCAAAATAGTTTGTCGTTTGATTACTATTGATTAGTTTTGACATATCAACGCAAAAGTAGGATACCAAAACGGTATCATAACCAGTAAAAGTAACACAAAAATGGAATACGTAGAAACACGCAATGCAGAAAAATTGAGAAAGGAGAGATTGGTGCGTAAGCTACGTAAAGTATTAGAGCAGGGGGACAGGGTGCGCATAGCTGAATTGTCCGGCTTAAGTGAGGATACTGTTTATAAGACGCTGAAGAAAAAGCCGGCAATTCTTTCAAACAAAGTAATTGAGGCTGGTATCGTTCTGATAGAACAAAGAACTGGCAAACCTTTTAAAAGATAATTCACCACACATACACTTTGACTGAACCCCGGAATGGGTACTGGCGGAGCTATGTACTTAAATCTCAAAATCATGTCACTCGGATACTTACAATCAGCATTAACAGGCCTTCGGGAAGAGCTGGACACAGTATACACCCTGATCGACAACTGCCAGGATGAAACAGAAATGGAGGAGCTGTTGGAGCGTAAAGACGAGATTAAGTATCAGATGGACTGTGTGAGAGATGAAATGTATTCTACAACCAGCAATTACTAACCCTTAAATACTTACCACCATGGAAATGGATACTCTGCATCAGATACAAAGCCAAATCATTGACAAAATAAATGAGGGGGAATATGAAGATCTCGTTGCTGTTAAATATTCAGGCATTATTCAGCTGATATTATTTAACGATAAGGCTCAACCGGAATTAATCGGAAAAATCGAAAGTAACGGCGCTGTTTCCTGCAATGATCTCGATGTGGCTAATTACCTGATCTCTGTTTCTAATAAATACTTTAAAAAGTAGATAAAATGAAAAACTATACTGTTCAATTCACTCTACCTCACATGGTGCTCGACACCGGAGCCTGGATATTGGCTTCTGTTCTGACGCAAAATATCGCGTATGCCATGGTGGGTATTCTCTTAAACGGTGCAGTAGGTGCTGCACTATTATTCACCGGTAAAAACTGAGCTATGGAACGCCCAAAGATTTCTTCTATGCTCCTTGAAGCAGCTGCATCATACTCCATATATGAAGATACACTCAGGCAACTTAAGGAGGCGCAAGAGGATCTGGTATCAGGAGATATTCCTGTCACAAAACAATATCAGCAGATCCAAATAGGCAGGATTGAAATGTTGGAGAACATAGCAAAGGAACGCCTTCAGGAATACCATACTACCATGGATACAGTCCAATCTCTTCACGCTTTAATCCTTGTACCATGAATGCCGAAAACAAAGCGCCATATCATCCAGCAGGCGATCATAGTGGAGTTACTCCATGTGGAGGGATAAACATCCGCGCAGAACTAGCAGCGCGTGCCATGCAGGGCCTTATTTCATCCATTGGCTATCATGACTTAATTGCGGCAGATGAAATAGCATATGATTCTGTTGTGTACGCTGACGCATTGATCACCGCCCTAAACGCCGCATCATGACACCCGTCCAGCTGGGCATCATAATCGGAGCCATAGCGATCATCTTTACGCTAATCGCAATTTTTATCATCCTTGTAAATAATGATTATGTACGACATAAACACCCTCCTAAACACTTTGCCTGCGAATCTTGCCGTGATTCTACTTGTTTCTGTGATATGGGGTTTACTCGTGGGAAGAGCGAAGGATCTGGACGGAGTGGACAGGTACCAGGAAAGGACCAGCTACAGGAAGCTGAATCACAAACGACAAACGACAAGCCATGAGACGCACTTCAATACCAGCAAATAATTTTGGGGCAGGCTCAGAGCTTATCGGGCAGATGTGCAGAGGAAGAAAGATAGTTGCTGCAACTCGTAAAAACATGACGCTGGAAGATGGACGCGTTTTCCCTCGAAAGGGCAATAGGATTGACATATGGGTTGAAGATGAGGCAGAATATAAGGAACGATTAAAATCAATTCAGAAGCTTGGCTATTCCTTCCGTATTACAGCCCGCATACATGGAGAAAAGCACTGGGCAATTTACTACAAAGGGGAGAATAAGTTTGCTCCATACGTTTGGGATAGGGAAGAAGACGCACTGAACTATCTGACAAAAAAATTGAATGCAGACGAGCAGTTGACAGTTTAGATTTAAGACACGCGGGGCTGATCCCGGCCCTGCTTTTCCTTCGAAGTTCTTTTCATAATGATACACGAGAAAGCAGTCCTGCGGCATAAGTGGAGGCGCAAACACAAACTAAATTCAGAGGTATAACCGGTAGATAATATTCCGGTTATGCGCCTCAGTAGCTCAACTGGCAGAGCATTCGCCTTGTAAGCGAAAGGTTAGCGGTTCGATTCCGCTCTGAGGCTCCAGGGGGATGGGCGAATTAGCGAAAGGCTACTGATTCAACCCATCTGCCCCGATGTTCTAAGACACCCGATTAATCACCTACGGCAGTATACGGGACTGTGAGCCGAAGCGCGGTGATCACGAAAAATTAAGGATATGAAATAGGTTTTTGTTTCTCGCATTCAAATCCAAAACACACAGGGACCGGGCGGCTAGTAATCGATGTTTATATTTTGTCCGCCCGGTTTTTCAAACCCGAATCATGAAACAGCAATACAAAGTAGGACAAGGAATACAACTCATTTTCATCGCCGTCACAATATGGTCGATTTATATGGCCTACCAAGTTCTAAAATAAAGCCCGAGCATGGCGGCCCGGGCAAGAATAGAGTAAAACGGAAAATTAAACAACTATTCAACATAAATATATGGCAAAACTTGAAACATTAACACCAGCACAAGAAGCGAAGATTCCTGAAATGAGGGATTATTGGCTGAACTACATTTTATCATGCAAGAATAGGCTTGATAAAGATAAGGCCCGCAAAGGTATAGAATGGCTATACTCCTATTGCGGCAAAGAGAAGCCCATTATCATATTCATGGATAGTCCATATGGATGCCAGGTGGCTGCAAATTTCTTTTTAAAATTTTTTAAGGAAATCGGGGCCAACATCGGGGCCAACATCGGGGCCAACATCAGGGACAACATCGGGGACAACATCTGGGACAACATCAGGGACAACATCTGGGACAACATCGGGGCCAACATCGGGGCCAACATCTGGGACAACATCTGGGACAACATCAGGGACAACATCGGGGCCAACATCAGGGCCAACATCGGGGCCAACATCAGGGACAACATCGGGGCCAACATCAGGGACAACATCTGGGACAACATCAGGGACAACATCGGGGACAACATCGGGGACAACATCGGGGACAACATCGGGGCCAACATCAGGGACAACATCTGGGACAACATCTGGGACAACATCGGGGACAACATCGGGGACAACATCGGGGACAACATCGGGGACAACATCGGGGACAACAAACTACAGTACCATACAACATCATGGTATGGCAATGCCGGAGATTATGGATGGGTAGCTTATATGGATTATTTCCTTCAGCTTCAATTGATCCATTCAGACCGTGAAAAAGATTTCAACGCTTTCAAGGAACTACTCCTTTCTGGCGTTTTCGAAATGATTCAATTCGACGGCCTATGTATTGTTTCCGACATGCCGACTAAGATTATTCGGAACAATGAGGGACGCCTTCATAATCCAAATGGTCCATCAGTAGAATTTAAGGATGGGTGGCACCAGTATAACATAAATGGGCGCGCGTTACCTTCATGGATATGGGAAAAAGCAACTGCAGGAGAGATAACCCGTGAGATGTTCCTGCAGGAGACAAACAGCGAGATTAAAGGCGGCATTTACGAAGTGCTTGGACAAAAACGAATGATGGATTTACTGGGTGCTGTTGAAGTAGATACTTGTACCATCTCACACCGGAATGGTGATCTTGAAAACGTCTCCCTTCTAAAAACCGCAGAACAATTTTCGGAAATAGACAACCAGCCTTTCGCCTGGGTTAAGATGATTTGCCCGTCCACCGGCTCTCAGTATCTCCAAGGAGTAGAGCCGCACCACACTAATGCACTGGAAGCTATTGCTTCCCTCTCTCCATTCGAAGCAAAGGATTATTCATTCGACTTAAGGTCATAAATCAAATAAAATGAAACAACAAAACACACTCCGCGGCCATCAGGGCGATGTACAATTCTCAATGATCGAGAGCATCCCGCCTGGCGCAAAGAAAGTAAAAAACAAGCCTATTGCATTAGGTGAGCATTCGGGACACATGCACGTTCTCACCGGCGATGTGGAAATGTTCGAAGTTGGTGGTCGTATCATCTGTGCCGTTGGGTCTGATGGCGCCAGATTGCAGCATGTTCATGAGTCGAATTTCACAGATGCTTCATGGACAAAAAAAGAAGAGATCCAGAAGGCTGACCACAATTCCCATGAATTACCGTCAGGCAACTATGAGTTCTGGATCCAGAACAGCTATAACCCCTATTCCAAGTTAATGGAAAAGGTGATTGATTGATTAATCGGCCGGGTAAAACCGGCCTAAAGTTCAGGCCATGCACATCATCTCAAAACATATAACTCATACCGGCGCCATCTCCTTCCACTGGATAGATGAAGATGGTCAGGAGTATATCACCGGCATTCCAAAAGACCAGGTTAAAACCTTCTTACGACGGAACATCATCATCAAGGAGGAGGGCGACTTGGTTTGGGTAAGATACCGCAATGCGTTTCAGCAGATATCTCACCGGCAAATGGGATATATGGCATGCTTGGAGATTGAGATCAAGCGCCGGGAGTTCTGCCAGCAAATCATTTCATCAAACATTCTAATTAAGTAATCATGGAAAATCAACCCGCTGAAGTAATTGAAGAAATATCTCCGCAGATAGTCTATCAGCAGGACAAGGCAGCCATTGATATGCAAATATCAACAGCTAAAGCCTATCCACGAAATATTAAAAGATCATTGGAAAACGCCATCGCCATTGTTACCATAGATCAGGAAACAGCCAAAACCTGCACCTACTCAGTACCACGAGGAGGTAAGCCAATCACCGGCCCTTCAGTTCACATGGCTAAAATACTTGCTCAGGTATGGGGCAACCTACGTATTGAGGCAAAGGTTGTTTCTATCGATAATCGGCAGGTAACATCCGAGGCGGTATGCTTTGACCTTGAAAACAACTTAGCCATAAAGGCCCAGGTGAAGCGCTCTATCATGGGTAAGACGGGTAGATTTTCCGATGACATGATAACAGTAACGGGCAATGCGGCAAACTCAATAGCCTTGCGTAACGCGGTCCTCTCTGTTATTCCCCGGCCAATTGTAGATAAAGTCTACAATGCTGCCAAACAGGCCATCACTGGAGATGTTTCCGACGAAGCGAAGCTAATATCAAGGCGCAAGCAGGTTGTTGATGGACTGAAAGACACCTTCAATGTTACAGAAAAAGAGATACTTAGCGCAATCGGAAAGGCCGCTATAAATCACATTACCTCTGATGATCTTGTAGTTCTTATAGGCATTGGTACTGCTATAAAAGATGGTGATACAACAATTGAAATGGCTTTCAAGGGCGCTAAACCAGATAAGAAAACCCCGCAAGAAATTGAGGCGGAGCGTATCGCACTATTAATTCAGGATGCAACTACAATTGATGTCTTGGAGAACCTAAAACAATACGTCCAGCCAAATCAGATGGACATCTATGAGGCTAAACTTAAATCTTTAAGCTGATGGACTTTTCAAATTTGTTATTCAGGTGCCACTCAGTTGGGCACCTGATGGTTGAGCCAAGAGAAAAAGCAGCCAAAGATCGTGGCGATTTATCAGAATCAGCAATTACTCACCTGGTTGATATTTATGTTTCCAAAAAGTATGGTCGTAATACTGACATATCCAGCAAGTATATAGAAAAGGGCCTATCGGTAGAAGAGGACAGTATTACATTGTTTAGCCGGGTACGTAGTGATTTCTACAAGAAAAACGAAGAAAATATTAAAAACGATTTCTTAACAGGGACGCCAGATCTATACAAAGGCTGTTCAATCTTCAATGCTGACCATGTTGTTGATGTGAAATCGCCTTGGGATATTTTCACCTTTTTCCGAAATATCGCGAAGCCAATGAATAAGCTGTACTACTGGCAGCTAATGGGATACATGGCACTTACTGGAGCTAAATCCGCTACGCTTGCTTATTGTCTTGTCAATACTCCTGAATCAATAATACTGGATGAAGAACGGAAGTTAATGTACAAGATGAACGCTGGCACCACTGAGAATCCGGATTTTATAGAGGCATGCGAAGAACTCAGGAAGCTTTGTATCTATAATGATATCCCGCTCAAAGAAAGAGTAATCCAGTTTCCAGTGGAAAGGAACGATGCCGAAATAGACCGGATGTACAAAAAGATCGCCAAGGCCCGTGAATATCTTGCTGAATTTGACAAAATCATTTCACCTTCAAAATTAACTGCGGCATGATCGGTCAGACATTCACCATCACAGAAAACAAAGTTACCAGAACCCTTAAGCCAGTAGAGGAATACCTGCAGCACGGGAGGAGATTCTACGATGTGGAGGATTCCAGAACACCAAACAAGCTTGTCCCTTATGTTGCTGATGACTTCGACCAGCGGTTTAAGGTAACTGGAACAACACCGTTCAAGGGTCGCCGGCAGTTCAATGCCAGGTACCGGGAAAGAAAAAATTAATCATCAATAAACATAAAACAAATGGATCATTTTCTCTTCCAAGACAAGCCGCCAGACGAGCGCAAGAGGATACTGAGAGATTCGGCAGACTCAGTAGAGGAAACAACCTACCAGAAACCTTTAACTGAGGAACAGGTAGCATTACGCCGGGAAAGACATTCCAACAACTGCATTGAGATTTCAAAAAAAGCCGATGATCTGGCTGAGGCAAAATCGACATACAAGGCAGCTGTAGATCCCATGATTAAGGCAAACAAATCAATCCTGTCTGAACTAAAGCATAAACAGGCCACAATGTTCGGAATGCTTTTCACAATGTTAAATCACGAGGAGCGACAGGTTTACGTTTACGATGAAACTGGAGAATTAATTTCTTCCCGCCGTATGCGCCCTGACGAAAGACAATTAACAATCCCACTATCAAAAGCACAGTAAAAATGAAAGAACTAAACGTTAAAATTGAAAACGGCACACAGGAGCTTGAAATTCGTACGGGTTCAGCACTTGAAATTAAACCTCCTCAGTCGATTTCCATTTCTGGAGATATTAATACCGTGGCTAATTTCCTGGTAAAAAGAGACGAAGACAATGGAGGGTTCGGTACACAGGAGGTAGACAAGACAAAGATCGTAGTAGTGGTTAATAAGAAAGAGCGCAGTATAAAAATGCAACTGGACCCGGAAAACTACTATGGCGCTACTATCACCGGTACACTGGAATTGTCTGACGAACTGAAAAAGTTCACCATTAACGAGCCTCAGACTTACAACCGGGAACAACTGGTAAAATTCATCCGGTTTAACCGAAGATTCTTTGAAAATCCAGATAAACACCAAACAGTGTTAGACTCTTACCAGTCTTTCAATGTACAGGCACATCTCGAACTAACACAAAACAGCGATCAGAGGGGCAACAAAACAAACCTTGTTACTAAGAAGGTTACTACCGGGTTGCCCGAAGACTTCATACTCTTCATCCCAATTTTCAAAGGACAACAAAAGGAAACATTCCGGGTAGAAATATGCCTCGATGTTACTGATGGAGGTGCAAAATTCTGGTTTGAGAGTGTTGAGCTGGCCGAACTCATAGAGGCGAGGCAAGATGAAATATTCACTGAACAACTGAAGCACTGCACACAATTCGTAGTCATCAATCAATAACACCAGGGCCGGACTATGCCCCGGCCCATAATACTACCCAGTGCAATTGATTAACCAGAAAAAAAACAGAGGGTATGACTTATTACAACACAACGAACTTGACAGGAGAGGCGCTTCAAGACGAAGAGCGGGAGGCGGTCACGCAGGAGAATGCAGTTCAGGCATTTTTCAATCAGCACCCGGGAGAGAAGTTTCTATCCTCGGATGTGCACTATCACCTGGTAGCCAGGAGAAAGATACCTGAGAGGACTCAGGTACAATCAATCCGGAGAGCAATGTCCAACCTGAAGAAAGCAAACAGACTGGAAATATTGCCGGAAACGTCCATAGGTCACCATGGATATGGCAAATCAGAACATTACTACCAGCTCTCTACCTGGGCACCGGCCGGATATTCAGAACAGCATCCCGTAACAATTATAGAGCATGGCAAAGATTAGAACAGTAAAGCCCGAATTATGGGAAGACGAAAAGCTTGGTAGGTTAAAACGTGATTGCCGGCTCACTTTCCTTGGACTGTTCAATTTTGCGGATGATCAGGGAGTGATTAAGTCAAACCCTGTTTATATCAAAAGCCGAATTTATCCTTACGATGAAGATTTGAGAGTAAACGAGCTGAAAACCTGGTTAGATGCGCTGGTAAAAGCCCGGATGTTGATACCCTTTGAATTTAAAAAAGAAGGCTATTACGTTATCCGCACTTTTCGTGACCATCAAAAGATTGATCAGCGTTACGCTCGTTACTCGATATCAACAGAATTTGTAAAACGACTACTGGTGGCCGATTTAAACAACCACAAAGAGACCACACCGGGGACACACTGTGAACACGATGGGGCCACGTCGCAGGAGGTGGAGGTGGATATGGAGGTGGATATGGAGGGGAGGGGGAATGCGCCCGCGCAAGATACTCCTGAAAGTTTAGAATCTGAAAATCAGGAAAACTATACACCGGGCTCGGAAAATCCACCTCCCCCAGTTGCGCCGCCCCCCTCCTCCACTGGACCACCCATTGAGGAAGTAAAACGTTACTTCCGGGGCGCCGGTGGTACCGAAGATATGGCGGAGAAGTTTTGGAATAAATGGGACGGCGTGGGATGGATAGATAACGGCAGCAGGATAGTTAGATGGGCCAGCAGAGCAAATAATTTCATAACCAATTACCACGAAAAAGAAAAGAAAGATGGAGAGAATCGGAAAGGTGGTAAGCCTACAGGAGCAATTATCTCAGGAAATAAAGAGTATGGCGACTTCTAGTAACATTGAGCTTACCGAACAGGAAATCAAAGATGCTATTGAAGCGGCGAAGATTAAAAAGGTTATCGCCATTGAAAAAGAGCAACAGGCGAGCTACAACGAATACGTTGAGCATGAGATCCGCAGACCTTGGGATCATGAAGACTTAAGAACATTTGTCATTAACAGATCGCGAGATATAGCCATCCCGTTCACAGCGGATGCCCAAAACGACAAGATAGTTACCGCCCTGAGCTACTACTTCACAGGCAATGAATTATTCGAAAAATGCGGCCCTAAAGATAAAAATCCATGGAGCCTACAAAAGGGATTGATGTTATGCGGTGGGGTTGGTACCGGTAAGACTACGCTCATGAAGGCGTTCAATAAGAATAAACGCAGGTGCTATACGGTTGTAAGCTGCCGGCATATTGCCTCAAAGTATGCCGAAATGGGCGCTGATGTGCTTTCGGAATACAGTGGCCAACGGTTCACGGTTAATTCACGGGATACTTTCTACCAGACTGAAATAGGATTTTGTTTTGATGATCTGGGTACCGAGGAATCGAAGAAGAACTATGGCAACCAAGCGAATGTCATGGCCGACATTCTGCTTAATCGATACGACAATACAAGCGTGCCTTGGTATTTCACTCATGCCACGACCAACCTGACGCCGGAGGAAATAGAACAATCTTACGGTACCAGGGTACGTAGCCGACTACGGGAAATGTTCAATATGATAGTTATGACCGGGGAGGATCGCAGGAAATGACACCACGCGAAACATTCATACGAAACATAACCTTCCTTCGGGAGCAACAGGGATTATCCCGGCCATCAGTTGCCCGTGAGATTGGAATCAGCCACAACAGATACCAACAATGGGAAATGGGCAACGGCGCACCTGGTTACAATCTGCTTGTTCCGCTCGCGGAGTTCTTCAACCGGACAATTGATGAATTGCTCACAGTTGATATCGAGGCATCATGCCAGGTAAATTAATCCTCTACTATAACCATGGCCAGACTAAGGAGGAAGACTACCAAACACCTGAACATGCGAAGATCATTGTCAGGCGCTGGACAATTAACCACCAGTTAACTACGAAAGAACATTACATCACAATAATACCTGAAATAGACGATGGAGATAAGTGCGAAAGTGATCAAGAAATACGAGGGGAAGACTCCGGCGCAATTACTGAAACTGGCCGAGAAGCATTTCAACGCCTTCATAAGAAAACGGGATAGTACAGATACATGGTTTGTCTGCATCTCTTGCCAGAAAACTAAGAAGATGGACCAGATGAATGCCGGCCACTATATGGCGGCAGGGCATTACACCGCTGTCAGGTTTAACGAGGATAATGTACATGGCCAGTGCATTGCCTGCAACCAGCATCTACATGGCAACCTGATCGACTACCGGAAAAACCTTCTCCAGAAAATTGGGCCTGAGTTATTGGAAGAAATAGAAGGCACCTGTCGGTTATCTGTAAAGTGGGATCGGTTTGTATTAATCGGAATTATTGAAACGTATAAAACAAAGTGCAAATGAGAAAGATATATTTTATTGATTTATTCTGTGGTGCTGGCGGTGTAACAAGTGGGATTCATAGGGCCAGGTATAAAGGAAATCAAATGGCCGAAGTATTGGCTTGTGTAAACCATGATCCGTTAGCAATCGCCAGTCATGAAAGCAACCATCCTGAGGTTTTGCATTATACCGAAGATATAAGAACGCTGGATTTATCCCATTTACACACTTTAGTGACCATGAAGCGGTTAATCGAACCGGATTGTATTATAGCGTTGTGGGCATCACTTGAGTGTACGAATTTCTCCAAAGCTAAAGGTGGTTTACCGCGCGATGCTGACAGCAGAACACTCGCAGAACATATTTTCAGATATCTTGAAGCAATCAATCCTGACTACCTCTGGATTGAAAATGTAGAAGAGTTTATGAGCTGGGGGCCACTGGACAAAGCTGGGAAGCCGATCAGTAAAAAGGCTGGCCAAGACTATATAAAATGGGTAAACAATGTACAGGCTTATGGCTATAATTTTGATTATCGGATTCAAAACGCTGCAGATTACGGCGCATATACTTCCCGGAAAAGATACTTTGCTCAGTTTGCAAAACCTGAATATCCGATTAGCTGGCCAGAACAAACACACAGTAAAAAACCAAGGATTGGTATGTTTGGCTCACAAGAGCCATGGAAAGCAGTGAAAGATGTGTTAGATTTTAATGATGAAGGCGAAAGTATATTCACAAGGAAGAAGCCATTATCAGAGAAAACGCTGGAACGGATACATGCTGGACTTATTAAATATGTAGCTGGCGGAAAGGACGCGTTTATCGCTAAATATTTTTCGGGTCGGCCGGCTGGGAAAGTAATATCTGTTGACGGACCAGCAGGATCTGTTACCTGTTTTGGAGGACAAACACTTGTACAGCCGACCTTTCTTTTGAAGTATAATTCAATGAGCAAAAAGGGGGTTCATATCCCTCCTTCCATTGATGACCCGGCGCCTACAATCGCGTGTCAAAGTAGGTTAGGTATAGTTAATTCATCCTTCTTAGCTAAATATTATAGCAGCGGTGGGCAATTAAACAGCATCGAGGAGCCAGCATCTACACTACCGACAAAAGATCGAATATCTCTAATACAGCCAAAATACTGGATTGATAAGCAATACACTGGTACAGATAATCATCAATCAATAAACCATCCAGCCGGTACGATCCTTACGAATGATAAGCATGCCCTTATCAAAACTGAGGCGGCTTTCCTAATGGGCACTAACTATGATAATAGGCCCACCAGTTTGGACGCACCATCACCAACAGTAACAGCAAATAGAAAATGGTCATACTTGGTAAATCCTTCATGGGGTGGTTTTCCTACTGGTGTTGATCAGCCATCACCTGTTATTGTTGCAAGGCAAGATAAGGCGCCGATGTACATGGTTATCGCATCACAGGGCCAGCCAGAATATAAGTTTGTAATTGGCAGATCTGTTATAGATGTGAAGATCAGGCATTTCATGGCTATTTATGGTATCGTCGATATTAAAATGCGGATGCTGAAGATCCCCGAACTGCTCCGCATCCAAGGCTTTGGCGACAGCTATATGCTAAAAGGAACTCAGGGTGACAGGAAGCGCTTCATAGGAAATGCAGTGGAGGTCAACCAGGCAAAGGTAAATATCGAAGCGATGTACGAGGGTATGGTCAAGGCACAGGCACTAAAAATAGCGTAATGGAACTGAACAAAATATATAATCAGGACTGCCTAACCGGTATGCTGCAGCTGCCAAATGGTTCCGTGCACTGTTGTGTCACCTCCCCTCCTTACTGGGGACTCCGTGACTATGGTGTAGATGGTCAGCATGGTCTGGAAGAAACACCAGAAGCATTTATTGCCCGGCAGGTGGAAGTATTCCGGGAGGTTCGGAGAGTGCTGCGAGATGATGGCACGCTGTGGGTTAACATCGGGGATAGTTACGCTACACATGCACGGAAAAGGAGTACCGTTAAGGATGGGGTACTATATAACCCCTCCTGCACCATCCAACAAAACAAAGTAACAGGTGACCTAAAACGGAAAGACCTCGTAGGTATTCCATGGATGCTGGCTTTCGCCCTCCGCGCTGATGGCTGGTACCTCCGGCAGGATATTATCTGGAGTAAACCGAACCCGATGCCTGAGTCCTGCAAAGATCGTTGCACTAAAAGCCATGAGTATATTTTCTTGCTTACCAAGTCGGAAAAGTATTATTACAATGCCGCCGCTATTGCCACGCCCTACAAGGAAAAAACATATACCACTTTCGGTATAAAAAGCAAAGGCTATGGAGATGGGGCAGGGCTAATACAATCAGAAAATTGGGCGCGGGATATAAAAGTAAGAAAGCCAAAACAATGGAAAACGCCGGATGGATGGGATACAGGCAACGGAAGCCATGGTGCAATTCACAAATCTGGCCGGGAAAGAGGTTACAAATGTACCAAAGAAGAACAGGAATTTCAGGGTGCCAATAAGCGATCGGTTTGGACAGTGGCTACAAAACCTTTCAAAGAAGCGCATTTTGCCACCTTCCCAGAGGAATTACCGTATACCTGTATTCTCGCTGGTTGTCCCGAAGGAGGAACCGTACTGGACCCATACATGGGGGCAGGCACCACTGCACTCGTTGCGCGGAAGACCGGTAGAAACTTTATCGGCTTTGAACTCAATCCGGATTATCTGCATATAGCCGATAGCCGGCTCATAAAGGAATTGGGGATGTTTATTTAACCAAGTGTAAGCCGCAAATGAATAACAATGGCAAAAGATCATTCATACTGGGCATGGTGCCTAAGAGACAAGGCATCCGGAAAGTTGGTTAGGGAAATATTTAACACCCGGAGGGAACTGGTTGCCTATTACACTATGGGTGGAGGGACGAAATCAGTTGCCTGGAAAGACATCAAAAGATTACGCCTTAAATCAGTACAGGTGTTAATTGGACAAACAATCATGTACTAAACCGACCCGGAAGGGTAATAAACAATATGAAACACAATGAATTTTCTGAAATCGAAGAAGTGACCGGAGAAATCCTGAAGGAGAAACTAATGGAGTTGCTGGAAGACGGCGCAGGGTCATCAGGCGGCACCCTCCCAATCTGCTGGGTTACATTACCAGATGGAACCTTTGCCCGGCTCGGGGTATTCTACCACACACCGGATAGTATTGTTAAAATTGAAACGGCCCTGTAGTGGGTACCAAAGATCATGACAGAAGCAGAGATCAAACAGGCGGCACTAGAATATGCAGATAAGCACTATTCAAAATCGGAATTTGGCTATGGCGTTGCAGAGACTTCCTATATCGCCGGGGCAGAGGCGAACGCGCAAAAGTGGATACCAATAAAAGTAGCTCTCCCTGAATGTCCTAGAATAGTGATAGTTGTAAATGCTGGAAAGGTTTATTCCGGATTCTATTTTGAAGGTAAATGGTACCATCGAACCATAGAGCAGCCGCTTAACAATGTGTCTCACTATTGCGAATTTCCTTCACCTCCAAACACGCAGCCATGAAAGTAAGGATAGTTAAATGTTCATCACCTGTTATGTGGTGGAAAAATTCAATAGAAAAAATATTCAAGACACGAGGGGAATATGCTGGATACTGGCTTTTGCTCCCTGATTGTAGATATGTGTTAAAATCAGACTGCGAGGTCGTAGAACAATAAGTTATGGATATTGATTCAACAATTGATGATTTAATGAGATTTTTCCATTCAGGCAGTATAATACAAGTTGTACGACAATTAACTCCTCATCAATTAGCAAAAGAATTTTCGCAAAGAATGATTGATCTAGGTAATGATTCATGGATAGACATTTTACATCAAATAAATAACCGGCGCGAGCCACAAAACAAATAGGATGACTGAACCGAATGAACTTATGTTAGGCAACTATATTTTTGTTGAATTTCAGGTATCTGAGGTAATAGAGATAGAGGGCCTCATAATTAAAATAAGAAATGATGAATTTTCAAATGTGGGAGCACGTTTTGGAAGATCAGAATGTGATCCTATTCCATTGTCTGCTGCTGTGCTGGAAGCGTGCGGATTTAAGAAGGCAGATAATGAAATGAATATTGATGGAATAGAAATGTCCCTTCAGCTTGATGAAAACAGGCATGGTCATACATATTTTTACTCATGTGGGAAATTAGGAGGAGGCCTAGTAGTTCTGTGCTTATGCAGAGGAAATTATTTCAGGAATAATATTTCATATCTGCATGATCTGCAAAACACACATTTTATAATCACCAGTCAACCGCTCGAAATAGACATTGACAAACTTAAAAACGCACTCAAATGACTGAAAACGAAATATTCCTAGGCAAGCTATTATGGGAGGCTTTGGATATAATTGCCGCATTAGAATATGATAAATCACAGGCCGAATATTATCATCGCGCTATTGAATCTTTAAGTAATAGCCAATTCAATTCTCAGCCTTTATTGAAAAGGATAAAAATTAATTCAGATGGAGAACAGTAAGAAGCTCACACCGGAAGAAATGGACGCGCTCACATTCATTGAAAACGAGCATTTTGACGGAGATGATGTTCCTGAAAATGAAATGTGGAGTACCGACCATGTTGTAAATCTTATGTCAAATTTTGCCCATAAATCACATAATGCAATTATTCTTTTGCAGGGAGTAGCAGAGAAGGACGCGCTGCTGAAAGAGGCAAATGACATCATAACCGCCGTTTATGACAACCTATGCAATCACGGCATGAAAGGCATAGTTTCAAGAAAGAACACGCTTCTATTGTTTAATTACATAAACAAAACCACCGGTAATGAGGCCGGGAAAGATGTTCGGTAAAAGAAAATGCCCGATATGCGGTAATACAAATCTAAAAGTAATCCCTGCCCCATTGGTGGATAAACTGAGGTGTGTCCCCTGTTATGAACGAAATAAGTTAAAGCAGGAGATTGAACAACTAAAAAAGCAATTGCAAAAACTAAACGCTACCGGAAGCGATACCAGGAAATGATTATGGAAGTAAAAATTAAGATCGGGGATATCTTAACCGTTAAAGATTTTATCACTCATTTGAAAGTAATTCAGACGCAGATCGAACAATCAAAAGCAAGAATAATTGACGATTTGATTTCAGTAGACCTGTCGGATACTAATTGCTACGGGTGGCATGAAGTAGAATTAAAATTTTAAACCGCGCCGGCTCCGGTATCCGGAAAGTGAAAGAGATATGTGCAATAAAACCAGTTACAACAACAAAGCTGCAGCTGACCGTTCACTCGATCATGCCCAGCCAGACTGGAAAGGGGTTAGACCTATCCGGTCATATCTGTGCCACGAGTGCAAAAAATGGCACCTAACAAGCATGACGGCCAATCAATATAACCGTATGCGAAAAAATGGAATGATACGATAACCACCCGTGAGGGAGAAAATGTGAAGAGATATGAGTAATAATGAAATTATACAGATGAAGGCAATAGCCATATGCTTCAAACCCTTTTTAAAGCCCGAAGAGGCCCTTATCTACACAAACCTTGGCCGCACTGCATTAGCCAGAAAGTGTGAGGAGTACGGCGTTTATAAAAGTGCATCAGGATATTTCAGTAAAGAGGATTTGGATCGAATGTTAGCCGGCAAAACGTCACCGGCTAACCAAAAAATAAAATTATGACGGTAACTTCTTGATAGCTTCCTGGCCTGAATTTTTTCTATACCGCTGGTAGGTCTTGTGAACATACTTTGTAGTTGTATGTCCTAGTAGGCCTGCCACGGTAGCAATATCAACCCCCGCATCCTGAAGTAATACTGACATAGAGTGCCTAAGTGAGTGCCATGTAATGTGCTTATTAATACCTGCTCGTTTAACCCATTCCTTAAGCGTCTTATTTGCCCCGTCCTGTGTTGGCAAATCGAATACCTTGCCAACCATTCGATTCTCAACGACTTTTTTTGCAATTGGGTGCAATGGCACCTCAACACGTACGCCCGTCTTTGTCTGTGCGCTGAGAATTACGGAATCTTCCAATACATCTGCCCACCCAAGAGGCTCAATATCACACCATCTCAGACCGGTATACAAACTGAAAATTGCCGCCCTTCTTACTTCTTGATTACTGCACGGCGTTTTCATTAATTGAATATACTCTTTGGCCTCCAAGATATCTTTCTGCTTACTGGGATGAACCTTTACCTTTACGTCTTCAGCCGGATTAACCCTAAAGTACCCCTGTTTTGTCGCAGCTTTGATAACCCGTTTGAAACGCATAAAGTAGTCACCAGGGGTTTCGCCTTCGAGGTTGTCAAGTAAGTAAGCCCGGAAGCGTTCACAAAAATTCTCTGTGATATCAGTTGCGCTAATGTGATCTTTGCCAATAAATTTTTTAAGCGACGAAAAGGAGCAGCTTAGGCTTTTATTGCCGGGACGCTTATTATCATTTACAAATTCTTCATAAAAATCTAAGAAATTGTGTTTAATCTTATGGATAGGGGTATATCCACTACTCAGTGATTGCAGCTCCAATACTAACTGCGAGCGCCTTACCTCTAAAATTCTTTTGGCCTCCTTATTGAAATTCTTCTGAATTGAATCAGTAGCATTGGTCCATGTGTAAATACCAGTTGTTTTCCGCTGGCCGGCACCCTTGCCCCATTCAAAATAATACCATGTTTTTTTCTTGTCTCTGGAGAGTTTGGAAGAAATTGTGATATTCATAACTGTTCGCCAATGTGTTCGCCGTTTGTTCGCCGCAAACGGTGTGAAAAGGTGAAAAAAAGGGTTAATATGCGACAGTTGCGAAAATAGAAAAAGCCCGTAAACGCTACAAATATAAGCATTTACGGGCTTTGAACAGTGCCCAGAACAGGAATCGAACCTGCACTCCCTTTCGAAAACAAGATTTTGAGTCTAGCGCGTCTACCAATTCCGCCATCTGGGCAATCATTTTATAAGAACTCTCCGCGTCAATTGCGGGATGCAAATATAGGAACTCTTTTTTATTCTCCAAGAAAATTTTTGATTTCATACTAAAAAACATTCCACACAACAGCAACACCGCATCAGCCGCTCCCCCGAAAACCAGCCACCACCAACAATCACAAAGCATCCATCTCTCCCCTTCTCTTCTCAAAAAAATTTCCCCCTTCGTTATTCCATTGCGCAAAATACCGTAAATTCAGACATGCAAAACACGATACACATAGGACTCATCCGGGAAGAAAAACATCCACACGATAACCGCGTGGCCTTTACTCCTAAGCAATGCCAGTGGATCATGCACCACTTCCCACAGGTACGGCTATACGTACAGCCATCTCCCCGTCGCTGCTTCTCTGATGAAGAATATAAAAAAGCAGGCATCACCCTCCAGGAAGATCTCTCCGGATGCACCGTCCTGCTGGGTATCAAAGAAGTGCCGGTAGACCAGCTGATAGCCGATAAAACCTATCTCTTCTTCAGCCACACGAAAAAAAAGCAACCACATAACCAACGGATGCTGCAAACCATCCTGCAAAAAAATATCACGCTAATAGATTATGAATGCCTCGTACACCCCGACGGACAACGCATTCTGGGCTTCGGCTTCTTCGCCGGCATTGTAGGCGCCCACAACGGATTGATGGCTTTCGGCGAAAAAACAAAAAGCTTCCACTTCAAAAGAGTACATACCTGCCATGATTTTCAGGAACTGATCGGACACTATTTCGGGATCAAATTACCGCCGATGAAAATCGTTATCACCGGCTCCGGACGCGTTGCCGCAGGAGCGTTGGAAATTATGGGCCTGCTAGGCATCAAATACCTCCCGCCGGAAGAATACCTGATTAACAGCTACGCTTATCCCGTATATACACAACTAAAAGCGGGAGAACTATACCTGAAAAAAGAAGATAAAACATATAGCAGGGCCGACTTCCACGCACATCCCGAAAACTACGAATGCCGCTTCCTGCCTTATGTCACCGCCAGCGATATCCTGATGAACGGCATCTATTGGGACCACAACATCCCTCCCCTCTTCCATGCCGATGATCTCAAAAAAGACAATTTCCGCATACAGGTGATCGCCGATATCACAGATGATACCAACGGATCTATTCCCTGTAATCTGGGCGATAGCACCATTGAAAACCCCGTTTATGGCGTTACCAAAGATACGATGCAACAAACGGCCCCTTATCTGCCGGATACGGTAGACATGATGTGTGTCAGCAATTTGCCCAATGAATTACCCAGAGATGCTTCCCAGTATTTCGGAGATCAGCTGATGAAATATGTATTTGAAGAATTATTAAACCAAGGCAGCACCATGATACAAAATGCTACCATTGCCAGCAAAGGATCGCTGACAGCGCCTTTTGCCTACCTCGAAGATTATGCAAAAGGCGCCTCCTGAAAATTTACCGGAGCAAATGAACTGCCCCTTTCAGCATTTTCTCTTCTCCCTCTATATTTTTATAACGGATAAAATATACATAACTGCCCACCGGCTGCGGCGCGCCTTTATAAGTACCATCCCATCCCTGCATAATGCCAGTGGAAGTATATATTTCTACTCCCCAACGGTCAAATACCCTGAACTCCAGCAACACCTGCCCATGCGGTGTCCGTAAACGAAATAAGTCATTCTTTCCGTCACCATTAGGCGTGAAGGCATTAGGCACATACAAATCCACCCCACACTCCTTCGCCACCGTTTGCAAAACGGTGGTACCACATTCATTACCAACGTTGACATGATAAGTCCCTGGGTAGCGGATCTGTTGTGTATTGGTAGTAGCGCCATTTCCCCACAAATACTGGTATCCTGGTGGCACAGTAACCGTTACCGGCTTCCAGTTAAACAAACAAATTTCAGGCACCATAGTTACCTGTGGCCTGTCTTTTACACTCAGATAAGTAACAATAGTGCTGTCACAGCCATATCTTGTAAACAGCTTACTGGTATAACTACCAGCATTATACACTATGCGCCCATCAGGTAACGTGTAGTCTTTTCCGTTACAAACCGTATCATATACCTCCGCATAGGAATGCGGTGCTACCTGCAATACAGTTGTGGTAATACTATCGCAGCCCTGATATGTTCTAATATTGGCTACATAAGTACCGCTGCTTTTTACTTTACGGCCGTCTGACAGCTGATAGGTCTGCCCATCACAAATCACAATCTGCTCCTTCAGATGATAAACAGATGCAAATTTCACGGTAGTCGTTATCACACTATCACAACCGCTAACCACCCTTTTTAAATTACTGATGTAAATTCCTTCCGCATTCACCACCTTGCCGTCAGGTAAAACATAAGATGTTCCCTGGCAGAGGAATTTGGTAACTGACGGTTGAATACTCGCTTCTATAAGCACTTTACGAATTCTCTCATCATTGCCGCAATGTCCGGTAACCGTCACTTTCACGGTATACATTTGCTCTCTGGTGTAAATATGCACAGGAGACATCGCTGTAGACGTACTACCATCACCGAAGTCCCACAACACACCTGTTATTCCCGCTTCATCTACCAACTTAAAAGTGGGCTTACCTTCACAAACATTAGCAACCGTGAAATCAACAGGTAGTACCACCTTCAACGTAGTAGTAATAATACTGTCGCAGCCCTGATAAGTTTTAAAAGACGACACATAAATGCCACTAGTCGCCACTTTACGGCCATCTGGCAGCAGGTATTCCTCCCCCATGCAAATCATGGCATCCTCCTTCTTATTATAAGTGGGCATAAACTTCACAGTGGTGGTAATTACGCTATCACAACTGCTACTTGCCCTTTTAATAGTGCTAATGTAAGTACCCTCAGCATTGACCTTCTTTCCGTCCGGCAAAATATAAGTACTTCCATCACAAATAAACTTGGTAACTGCCTCCGCTATGGGGCCTTCAATAACTACATCCCGGGTTTGCTCACTAGTGATGCAATTCCCGGAAACAATCACTTTCACCGTATAAGTTTTCTTACTCGTATAAAGATGTTCGGGAGATAAATTTGTAGAGCTGGTGCCATCCCCAAAATCCCATAATACACTTGTTACACCTGTTTCATTAATCAGCTTAAAGGTAGATTTTCCCTCACAAACAGTGGACACCGTAAAATCAGCAGGAACATACATAAAGCTCTTAACAAACGTAGGGAAACAGGCGGAGGTACGATGTAATCCGCTTCCGGTAGGATCTACATTCATCCCGTCACGTTCATAATTACATCCCATCCCTTTCACCTCCGGGTGATGAATAAGACCCACATAAGGATACCCGTCGTCCTCCCCCTTCACATATCCCACATATATACGCCGGTCCGGCCCCATTTGAAGACCGCCTATCTGCAACGGCGAGATAACACTGGCAACAGCTACCTGGGATGCATTCACATCTGGCGCGGTAAGGTCAAATTGATAAACCCTGCTCCATACGGAGTAATTCAAGCTCACCACATATAGGAGCTTTCCATCAGAGGAAAATTCCGATCCTAAAGGGAAAATCACATCCAGTATCGCAAGTGGCGCACTGATAACGCCTGTGGAATTATTAAACTTTAAAACATCTACCTTACCCATCTTCCCTTGCCGCAGGCCGGCTATGGTGTGGACCATCGTTCCGCCATCATCGGTAAACTTGATTACCCCTGCTTCTTCCCAGCCTCCGGAACGAACAACAGTTCCGGTTGTATACACAGTAGGCGCCGAAACACCCGCTGATGTAACCAGGTATACATAATAATCAGCACTACGCACCGCATGGGTCACTACCCAAAAATCCCTTCCATTACAATGTCGGGTAGCCCCTATTTTTTCCGTACTCAGGCTATTGCCCAATAACATCGCATTTTTTGTTCCGGGAACAATATTACCCTTGCCATTGTCCAATGCCATGTCCACCAGGTTATAACGAAACCCCTTACCCGTCATCGTTGTAAACAAATAATACTGACCTGGATGTCCTGGGAAAGGCACAACTACGGCCGACTGCGAGCTGGAAGGATCTCCCAGCAACCCGGTGCCGTCAGGCATCACCTCATGTTTTGCATTCCATACGGTGGACCCTTCTGTATAAAATAATAAATCACCTGTGGCGCCGTCACAAATAGTGGCCACCCCTTCGCGGGTATAAGTCTGTCCATCAGTGAGAACAGAGGCGGGTGTTGTATTAAAATTGATACCGGCATTATAGCCAAAGTACCATCGGTAAACTTCCTTTTGAGCCGTGACCGAAAATGCTGACAACAGTAACAGGCAGAAACAAACAATTCTTCTGTACATAAATAAGGATAAATAGCGGACACTAAGATACTAAATACTTACAGATACAAGTAGTATGGCATCAACAAAGCGACAAAAGCACTGGTATACACCCGGTTAGCATCATGAATAGCTAACTCCTTTACAAGGGTATCTCCGGCGCCGCGACTAAATATACCCACCGTACGAAAAAAGCCATGGTTCACACTTTGCCGGATATGTAACACCTCCCGGAGCTGATATCCAGCCGCTATAGCCAAGGTCCGGAAACTTTCAAATGCAGTATATGGCAGGAGTACAGAAACTTCTCCGGAGGGCGCCAGTTGCCGGTCAATAGCCCGGATCAACTCCTGATAGCTCAGGTTGGTAGCATGCATCGCCTGATCTTTCTGCGCATGCCCACTTTTCAGCGCCTGCTCATAAAAGGGCGGATTGGTAATAATGAAATCATAGGGCAATGCCGGCGTCATTTCACGTATATCCGTTTCCGTGAGGGTTAACCTATCCGCCCATGGCGAGGCTGCAAAATTGGCCCTCGCCTGCTTCGCGGCTGCCGGGTCCAGCTCCACCGCTGTTATAGCAGCATCAATTTGCTGTGCCAGCATCAAACTAAGCAAACCAGTGCCGGCGCCAATATCCAATATAGCCGACACCTTTTTATGCGCCAGGTATTGCGCCGTGAAAGCTCCTTGTATACAGGCGTCTGTACACACTTTCATGGCGCAATGCTCCTGGTGAACGGTGAACTGTTTGAATTGAAAAAATGTATTTGCCATCGTTATTTTGACTCCATCACGACCGCCAGGTTAGGCATCCGCAAATTGCGATGCACTGATACCGGGTTCGCTTCCCTGATTACACAGGTTTCTACTTTACCATTACCTTTAACAGGAATATCCAACACTTGTTCATACAATACCTGCGGCACCTGGCGATTAATACCCATCACCAGCTCTTTGGCAAAGCGACTGTAATATTTCACCACCAGCTGATTTTTACCCGCCTTCAGCGACAATAACAACACTTCACTTTGTTGTCCGCCTCTCTCCGGATTATTATGCACTACCTGTTCTTCTCCATTCAAATACACCGCAATGCCATCGCCACTGGTGAAGCCAATCAGGTAGTCGCCTGCCTGTGTAGTAGTAATTTCCTGTAAGATATACCTGGCCACACTCCTGTCGCCCGGCAATTTAATCACGGCATCATTCTGCCAGCCGGATTGCAGCGTCCAGGCTTTATGGTCCTTATTCGGCCAGGGTTGTGCCGGATCAATATCTTTTACGCTACCATGTGTTCCGTTAATGCCTGACCAGAAAGGACCAGCGCTGTACATAGGCCCCCACTGGAGATTAGCCACATCATTGTGCAGCGGTACTTCGGTACCACTGGTAAGCGGTATTACCTGCGTGTTGTTGTTCAACGTCAACTGAATGTTGCGGCCTTTTTCCGCCCCACTATATATCAGTTTCAATCGTGCAGGACGAGTGCTGGTAAATGCCCAGGAGTTCCCCACCTGGCTGCGGTAATAACTTTCATAATCCACACCGGAGAAGCTAAACAGTGGAGTAGCATTGTCTCTCGTTAAACGGGTGGCCTGACGCAGCAAATGTTGCGGGGTGATATCCACGCCGTCCTTGCAGGTAAGCGCCAATACAACAATATCCTTATCGGCTACACGAAAATCAGCCGGCAGCTGTAATTTTGTAACGCCTGCTTTCGTACTGATTTTTACCGGCAATTTTTTCCCACTGCTCAGTAAGGCCACCTGGCTGATTTTACTGTTCAGTCCAGGCAACTCAATAGTGCCGTTGTCAGGTGTGTTGAGCAGATGCAAGTATAATTTGCCGGGTTTCGTTGTCACTTCTCCCCAGGCAAAAGTAGTATCAAATGGATTGGCCGATGCGCTGTAAATGGCTTCCCCATTAAGTTTGAGCCAGGCGCCATTGAGCAGTAATACCTCTCTCTCAAAATCTACTACTGACCCATCTCCACGGGGACCGATGTTCAGCAGATAATTTCCTCCCCTACTCACTACTTTAATCAGGCCTTCCAGCTTTTCATGCGCTTTATCGGCTGCTGGTCCATGCTGCTGCCAGCTACGATAACCCCAGGTTTCATCATATACGGAAGCAGGCGTTTGCCAGGCCGACGCAATTTTATAATCAGGGTATTGGTTATCTCCCATTACACAAAAATCTCCGGCATCATTTCCCAGTCGTCCACTCACCATACATCCCGGCTGTAAACGATGTACAATATCTGCCAGATCACGACTCTGGGGTGCTGTCAGTGATCCCATATCAAACCATATCTCTGATACCGGGCCATAATTGGTCATCAGCTCTGTTACCTGCTTTTTATTATATTCATGATGCTCCGGTGTAATCGGATCACTATTGGAACTGGAAATAGGATAAGCCTGCGGAAAGTGCCAATCGATCAAAGAAAAATACATCCCGAACTTCAGACCATGACGCTGACAGGCATCCGATAACTCTTTCAGCACATCCCGTTTAAAAGGGGTAGCATCTACCACATTATAGTCGGTATAGGCAGAATGAAACATACAAAAACCATCATGATGCTTCGAGGTCATCACCACGGACTTCATCCCCGCCGCCTTTGCCAGCAGTACAATCGAATCTGCATTCCATTGCTCCGGATGGAATTGTTTCGCTACATCTCCATACACATCACTGTAAATACCGGCATGCGCCTGTATTTGCTCGCTATAGCCTCTGGTAACCGGTTTACCTTCCCAAACACCTCCCAGGGTAGAGTAAATGGCGCCCCAGTGAATAAACATGGAATACTTCTGGTTCTTCCACCCGGTTTGTGCAGCCTGGTCTTGTGCCAACACAAATTGAAAGGTCATTGTCAGACCCAGTAAAGCAATCAGGACTTTCTTCATAGATATTGACTGTTATATACCAGATAAAGCTAAATCGATTAAGTCAAGGAAAAGAATAGCATTTTACCCAAAGCTGTTATCCTTTTAGCAGCTTGCCGGAATAACTTTTATTTTTTTGGGAGATGTAGCTAAAATAGTCAGCTACTTTTGCTACAGTTAAAAAGCGGCCCTGGCAGTAGGGATCACATCCAACGAGGCAAAATCACCTGCCAGGTATTTATAATACGCCGTAATGGCGATCATGCCGGCATTATCGGTACAATATTCAAACTTTGGAATAAACGTGCGCCAGTGATACTTTTCTCCGTATTCCTGCAACGCCTTGCGCAGGCCACTGTTGGCACTTACGCCGCCGGCAATAGCAATATCACATATCCCTGTTTCCTCCGCAGCCTTTACCACCTTATTCAACAGGATCGTAATAATCCGCTGCTGGATAGAAGCACAGATATCCGGTAAATTTTGCTGGATGAAGTCGGGGTTCTCCTTTTGATTTTCCTGCAGAAAATAGAGGATGCCCGTTTTCAGGCCACTGAAGCTGAAGTTCAGGTCCGGAATACGTGGTTCTGTAAACTTAAAGCGCGTCGGATTACCGGATTGGGCATATTTATCGATCAAAGGACCGCCCGGATAAGGCAATCCCAGTATTTTGGCACTTTTGTCAAATGCTTCTCCGGCGGCATCGTCCAGTGTTTCACCAATTACACGCATCGACAGCGGGCTTTCGCATAAAACAATCTGGGTATGGCCACCAGACACCGTTAAACATAAAAACGGGAAATCCGGCTTAGGGTCGTCAATGAAATTAGCCAGTACATGCGCCTGCATATGATGCACACCAATCAGCGGAATATCCAGCGCCATGGCCATAGACTTGGCAAAGCAACTGCCCACCAGCAACGAGCCTATTAATCCCGGCGATTGCGTGAAGGCGATAGCTGTCAGCTCCTCCCGCTTTACACCCGCCGTTTGCAAGGCAATATCCACTACCGGTACAATGTTCTCCTGGTGCGCCCTGGAAGCCAGTTCCGGTACCACGCCCCCATATTGTTCATGTACCTTCTGATTGGCAATATGATTGGATAACACCTTTCCATCTACCAATACTGCCGCCCCTGTATCATCACAAGAGGATTCTATCGCTAATATTTTAACAGACATAAGCCGCAAAATTAATAAAAAAGGCGGGAAAACCCCGCCTGTACAACAGCATCACTGCTGCCCAATATCTTTCTGCCTAATTACTCCGGATAGCTACCACCGGATCAAGCCTGCTGGCCCTATACGCAGGAATAAACCCTGCCAGCACACCTACTCCTACGGAAGCCACCATCCCAAAAATAAAGGCGCCCATAGATATCACCATCTCAAACGTACTAACAGCACTGATAACGGTGGTCAAAATATACACCATGAGTAATCCCAGCATCCCTCCAATTAAGCAGAGTGTAATAGACTCCAGCAAAAATTCCATTAAAATAATACGCTTAGGCGCGCCAATGGCCTTTTTCAGACCAATAATATTGGTACGCTCCTTTACCGTCACAAACATGATATTCGCAATACCAAAGCTGCCCACCAGCAAGGAAAATATCGCAATAAGGAGTCCTCCTCCATTGATAGCAACAAACATCGAACTCAAACTCTCATTAGCAGAGCTGATTTCATTCAATGCGAAATCATCCTCCTCCCGTGGCTTTAACCGGTGCGAGGCCCGCATCACCCCTTTCAATTCATCTTTAAGCTGATCCAGGCTCACGCCGGGCTTCGCTTTCACCAATATGTACGGATCTGCATTACGACGCTCATCCACAATAGTACGGGCAAAACGATACGGTAAAATAATGGCGTTATCATAGCTCCCTGCACCAATCATACTTTCGCCCTTCTTTTTTAACACCCCTATTATTTTCACATCCCGGCCCGCAATCTTCACAATCTTTCCAAGGGCAGACTCAGGAGAAGCAAATAACCCATCCCATACGGTAAATCCAAGAATAGCCACATTAGCCCCACTATTACTTTCTGTATTGGCAAAAAAACGTCCATCCAGTATCTGCAAGGTTTGTATCTGGTCAAAATCATTGCTCACGGCCGTCATAGTCACCCCATCCATATAATCGCTCCCATACTCCACCTTCTTGTTATTCACATCAAAATTAAAAGAAGCATAGCTGGCGCTATGTACCTTATCTTGTACGGGCTTCAGGTCCTTAAACTGCGGCTCCGGACGATTCATATATTTCCACCATGCGTATTCTCCATTACCTCCCCAGGGCCACTTCTGCAGGTAAATCACGTCATCTCCCAAATCCGCCAGATCCTTACGGATATTGTGCTCCAGACTACTGGTCAACGTAAATACCGCAATAATACAGAAGATGCCTATGGTGATTCCAAACAGCGACAAAAACGTACGCAGCTTATTCACCCGCAGCTCCATCATCGCCATTTTGAAAGTATTCCATAATATTTTAAGGGTCGCTATCATATTTCAAATTTAGCGGATTTATGCTCACCACCGGTGCCAATAAACACGAAATATAGCCGGACAAAAAATTTAGTTACCTTTGCTGCCATTTTTCGGATATTTATGAAGTACGCTAACGAGATCAATAAAAGAAAATCCTTTGCTATCATCGCCCACCCGGATGCCGGTAAAACTACGCTGACAGAGAAATTCCTCCTGTTTGGCGGTGCTATTCAAACGGCTGGTGCGGTGAAGTCCAATAAGATAAAAAAACACACTACCTCGGATTTCATGGAAATTGAAAGACAGAGAGGTATCTCCGTGGCCACCTCCGTTATGACCTTCGAATACCGCGATATCCTCGTTAACCTCCTGGATACCCCCGGTCACAAGGACTTTGCGGAAGACACTTACCGCACCCTCACCGCGGTAGACAGCGTGGTACTGGTAATCGACTGTGTAAAAGGAGTGGAAGAACAAACGGAAAGACTGATGGAGGTATGCCGCATGCGCGATACACCTGTAATCATCTTCGTGAATAAAATGGACCGCGACGGTAAATATCCTTTCGACCTCCTGGACGAACTGGAAGAGAAACTCAATATCCGCGTAAGACCACTCAGCTGGCCTATCAACATGGGTAGCGATTTCAAAGGGGTATATAACCTGTACGATAAAAACCTCGTCGCTTTCCAACCCAACAAGAAAGCCACCGACGATGATATCGTGCCCCTGCCCGACCTCAGCAGCAGCTACGTGGATGAACACTTCAACGAAAAAGACGCCGCCCAGCTACGCAGCGATGTGGAGCTGATTGAAGGTGTATACGATACCTTCAACCGCGAAGAATACCTCGCCGGCAAACTGGCACCGGTATTCTTTGGTAGCGCCGTTAATAACTTCGGCGTGAAAGACCTGCTCGATATCTTCGTGGACATTGCACCGGTACCCCGCAACCGTACCGCCACTACCCGCGAAATAGAAGTAGGTGAAGATAAATTCAGTGGATTCGTTTTCAAAATACACGCGAACCTCGATCCCCGGCACCGCGACCGTATTGCGTTTCTCCGCGTTTGCTCCGGCAAATTTGAACGCAACAAGTTCTATCACCATGTTCGTTTAGACAAAGACGTTAGGTTCAGTAACCCTTACAGCTTCCTTGCCCGCGAAAAAAACGTCGTTGACGATGCTTTCCCCGGCGACGTGGTAGGTTTATTTGATACCGGCAACTTCAAAATCGGCGATACACTCACAGAAGGTGAAGATTTCTACATCACCGGTATCCCCAGCTTCTCCCCTGAACTGTTCAAGGAACTGGTGAACAAAGATCCGATGAAAACCAAGCAGCTGGAAAAAGGTATCCGTCAGCTCACAGATGAGGGCGTAGCCCAGCTGTTTACCCAGCACGGCGGCAACCGCAAAATCATCGGTTGTGTGGGAGAACTCCAGTTTGAAGTAATCCAGTACCGCCTCCTGCAGGAATACGGCGCAGCATGTCAGTTCAATACACTGCCATTCTACAAAGCCTGCTGGCTCACCGGCCCTAAAAATAAAATCGAAGAATTTATCCGCTTTAAATCTTCCAACATCGTAGAAGACAAAGACGGACACCTGGTATACCTGGCCCAATCTGAGTGGTACTTAAATACCGAAAGAACCAATAACCCGGATATCCAGTTCAACTTCACTTCCGAAATACATAAGTAAAGCTGAAAGCCGAAAGCAGAAAGCAAAAAGCTATTGTAGCGACTGAGTAAAGCGTATAGATAATTCGCGCTGATCAATCGCTATAATAGCTTTTTGCTTTCTGCTTTATGCTTTCAGCTCAAAAAAAAAGGCCGCTTCCTGTGAACAGGTGCGGCATTGCTTGTACGACCAACTCAAATTATTGCTTTATTGAGAATATTTTGATTTAGGTGCTGTGTATCGTGTGTGATGCAAAAGTAGGTTCCCTCATGTGCGCAACCGTCTCAAAGCGGGAAAATGATTTACGCAATCGGGAAACTTTGAAAAAGCAAAAGCTATTGTAGCGGTTGATCAAAGCGAATTATCTATACGCTTTAATCAATCGCCACAATAGCTTTTTGCTTTCTGCTTTTCGCTTTATGCTTAGTCGGAAATGATATATTGAAAAATATACTCCTCAATAGTCCCGTCCCTGGTGCCTTCTACACGGGCCTCCAGATGGCGGGCATCTTTAAAGCGGTAAGTAATTTTCTTAGGGAAGTCGTTATTAAGATCTTCTGCTACAAAGCCTATGGGCTTCAACACCCGAAGGCGCAGGCGGACCGGCGTTTTGGGCTGATGTCCCTGATACACCGGCAGGAAATACATCTCATTGTCCCGTCTCACCAATTGCATGGTTTGCTGCAAGGCGCTGTCGGCGCCTACAATGCGCCAGGTTTGGCCGGTCCAGGTAGAGTCATTCACCTTGCTCCAGCTTTCCACGATGGTGCTTTTGCGGGTATTCATGCTCCAGGTACCGGCCAGCTTATCCAGGATACGGAAATCAACCGGGTTAGCCTGGCCGGCTACCCGAAAGCTACCGGCCACCAGCAATAGCAGCAGCAGTAGGTGTTTACTGTTGTACCACTGCTTCTTCTCCATAGATCTGTTGTTTGTATTTGAGAGATGGCGAAGCCAGGAAGGGACCGATGCCCAGCTCTCCCCATTTAGCGTCTATTTTACGGATGGTAGCATCATCTGCCACAATAATATTGGGCCAGTCGCGCTCGAAACCATCCAGCAGCCTGGTTTTCAGGGTACCATCCATTCCTATACCTCCGATATACTTTCCGGGGGTAGCGGATGGTTTATTGATCACAAAGCTATCCCGTTTAGGGTCCAGGTTATTGCAGAAGCGCCACAGTGCGGAGGCCAGGTCGCTTACATCTACGGTATGCTCCACATAGAGGATCATCTTTACGCCTGCCAGTGCGGGTAGTGTGTAAAGTTGTTCATTCAGCTCGCGCACATGAAAAGGACGGCTTTTTTCTACTGATACCAGTATACAGGAGATATCCATTGCCAGCAGCTGGCTGTTGATACCCTTGATTTCCGGGAACTGCTGCATAATAGCGGCCGTATCGATCGCCGATGGCGTAGCTACCTGCAGATAAGCAGTATCCGTTTCCTCTTCGTATTTACGGGTACCGTCTATACACATCTTACCACCAAAGCCCATTTTAGAGCAGGAATGGTCCAGTACATCCATAGGGCCCTGGCTCAGGTAAATATCTGTAGCCGGGTTGAGATGACGGAAGACGTGCTGTGCCAGCTGTTTATAGTCGTTGATCTTCACGCCGTCGTCTGTAACCACAAGGATTTTATTGAACATCATTTGTCCGGCTCCCCACATGGCATTCATCACTTTCTGCGCCTGACCGGCGTAATCTTTCTTGATTTGCGCAATCACCAGATTATGGAAAACCCCTTCCACTGGCATTTCCATGTCAACGATTTCCGGTACCAGCGTCATTTTAATGGGCGCCAGGAAAATACGTTCCGTTGCTTTTCCGATCCAGGCATCTTCCTGCGGAGGAATACCTACTATCGTAGAGGGATATACGGCATCTTTACGATGGGTGATGGCAGTGATATGGAACTTAGGATACCAGTCGGCCAGCGAATAGTAGCCGGTATGGTCGCCGAACGGTCCTTCCCAGATCAGGTCTTCCGACGGCTCCACATAACCTTCTATTACAAAATCGGCATCCGCCGGTACTTCTATTTCAGGTTGGGTAATACATTTTACCAGTTCCACTTTTTTCTTGCGAAGAAAGCCTGCCAGCATGTATTCATCCACGTTTTCAGGTAATGGAGCGGTGGCGGAATAAGTGTATACCGGATCGCCGCCGAGTACTACGGCAACGGGCATACGTTTATTCAGCTTCTTATATTCCATGAAATGTTTGGCAGATACTTTATGTTTATGCCAATGCATCCCGGTCATATCTTTTTCAAATACCTGCATCCGGTACATGCCTACGTTACGCGTGCCTGTCAGCGGATCTTTAGTATGTATAACAGGCAAGGTCACAAAAGGACCGCCGTCTTTAGGCCAGCAGGTAAGCACTGGCAATTTGCCCATATCAGGATTGGCCATCACTACTTCCTGGCAACTACCTTTACCACTCACTACTTTAGGCATCCAGGAGGCAAATTGACCCAGTTTTGGCAGTAATGCCAGCTTATCCAGTATACTTTCTTTGGGTTTGGATAACAGTTTAAAAAGATTTTCAATTTCACCGGCTACATCATCCAGCTCCTGTACGCCCAATGCCAGGCACATACGCTTATAGCTGCCCATGGAGTTGATCAGTACCGGAAAATCGGTGCCGGTATTTTCAAACAACAGGGCTTTACCGCCATCAGGCGATTTACTCACCCGGTCTGTGATTTCAGCTATTTCCAGTTTTGGGTCCACATAGGTTTTAATGCGTACCAGTTCGCCTGCCTGCTCCAGCGTATCTATAAAGTGTCTGAGATTTTTATATGCCATGTTTGCGTCTTATTACCAATCAACAAAAGTAACCAACCCATACCGCAATAAAAAATGCCCCCCATTAAATAATGGGAGGCATTCATTTTTATTCCATTTTCAGTTATCAGTTCACGATCGTAACACCTGCGTGAAATACAGCCCTGGGCCTGGATGGGTAGTAGCGTACCGGTGCTGGAACAGGTACTGGCACCACCGGATAATAGGCTGGTTGAGCATATACTACTCTCCTTCTTGGACGGTAGCAATCATCATCCCAGTCACGGCGGCAATCTCTTCTGCGTTCGTAGCGGTCATCGCAACGATCCTCATGTTTCCAGCGACCGTGCCCCCGGCCATGATCCCGATAGCCATTGTCGTATCCTCTTTGCGCGGAAGTAGACAGCACTGCGCCGCCCATCAGCAGCATCATCAGCAATACTTTTTTCATGTTGTGTGGTTTTTAGTTCAAGATTGGTTGGCAAAAATTGTGTGTATCTATTTAACTACAGGCTATTTAACTAAGGCTATAATCTGCTCCCGGATACCTCACGTAGCTATATCGGTGATAATGGCGGTGGTGAGGCTTATAATGCTTACGATAATGTGCGTGTCCGTGTGGCCTTGGCGGATGCGGTGGCATCGGTGGCCTGTGAAAATGTGGCCTTGGCGGCAAAGGCGGATGCGGCAAATGCCTTGGATGCGGTGGCAACGGCGGAAATGGTGGCGCAGGTGGCCTATGTTGTGCTGAAATACTCATACTACCCGCTATCAATATCACCGAAGCTAAAAACAAAAACTTCTTCATGGCATTTCTTTTTTGTGAACTTATAACAGGCAGTTGCACACCAACTTATTTTTTGCGGTCACTGTTTCATTACTCTCTCCGCGATTTGTGATGCTGCTCTCCGCGATAAGCTGGTGGCTGCATTTATACCTGTTTCAACTCATAAATTCAACAACTATGCCAATAAAAAGTCCCCTCGCTTTCGGCGAGGGGACTGACATACAAATAACCCATTTAAATATCTGAACAGTATCTGCTGTTTAAGGTCGGAGTATCGGGCAACGGGTAGCTTTCTGCTTGCCCCAACCACTGTTATTACCACCTAAACGATAAGTAATCGTAAATCCTGAAAATGCGTACCAGTCGTTATACTTGTCGGAACCACGCTTGGCGCCGTCTGCCGGATAAGTGCCCGGTGTTAATTTGCCGCTTACTTCATCTCCGCGATAAGCCATATCTACTGCCTTCTGCCCGCGATACGCCAACAACGTATTCTGATCTACATAACTAGTACTTACATCATCCAGGTAATCCGTGGTAGTAGGCCGTAATCCTATTTCAAAACCCAATGTCCATTTATCATTCAGAATAGCCTTTACACCTGCACCAAAGGGAATGGAAATAGCCCATAAGTCGTAAGGCTGACGAGTAGGATATTGCGGCAATCCTTGTCCTTCTGTACCCAGTGGACGAAGCCGTACCCAGTTGCCTGACTGGTCTTTCGCCTTTGGATCAAAACCAAAAAGACCAACTCCTGCAAAAACATAAGGCGTAAATCCTTTTTCGTCCAGATCAAAAAAGTTGAATTCACCAATCAAACTTCCTTCTAATACATTGGAGCGAAAGCTTAGGTTCCGTTTTATCAGGTCCTTACTGGAATTTGTGCTGTCCGCCCCTGTGGCAATTCCCCAGGTAAGCGCAGCGCGTACAGTAAGGTAACGGTTAATATCTCTTCTCACCAGCAATCCAAGCGCTGGACGGGTGTATTTCATATCGACCTTTTGCTGAACAAGATCTCCGCTATAATTGGAAATACCGAGAAAAGCGCCCACATGCCAGTCCTGTGCAAAAGAGAGAAAGGGAAGGGCCATGAATAACAACAGGGTTCCGGTAGATTTAATCAATTTCAAAGTATTAAAGTTTAAGAGGTTAGTCCTTTTTAATCTTGCAAAACATTTAACGTTCTTACTACAATTTTTATTTGGTGCCCCCTCTTTATTAGTTTCTACACATATGCCGGCACGGCTAATAAAATGTAAAAATAAACTAATAAACCAATTAACTAATAAACAATTAAACTAACATCTTATATAAGCCCAACCTTCTTGCTGGCGGCTAACCAAATGAAATATACCCGCAGGAACCACCCCGGTCAGTGGCAATAATTGGGTGATCTGTAACTGACGGCTATTCAGGGTATTGCGACAAATAAGGAATTGAACGGCGCGCTCCTGTAACGATTGCACCTTTTCAGACAAGGGGTTCCCTTCTTTTAATAACAGGTTCCAGGCCTGGCCGTGTACTACCACTTCTACGCCTATACGCGTTTGTGTGGCCACCGCCTGCTGAAGAAGATTGTGAAGCTGCCCTAACATGGCCAGTTGTGCCTCCTGTTCGCCGGAGGTGATCTGAAAAACTACCTGCATGGCAACAAACCTACCCAAATATTGGCAAAATGAAAAGCGTAAAAAGGTGGATGTAAATCTAACAATTAATGATCTTCCTTGTGCCTCGCGCTATACAGTTCATACTGTACTTTTCTTAACTTATCTTCCAGCTTGCGGTACTGCTCTTTTACATCGCGCAGCTGATACAACAGGGAAGCCTCCCGCTGCTCCTGCTTTACCAGGTTGATGTAAGCCGCCTGCAACGCCCTGAAATGACGGAATAATAATATCCATCCAAGACACATGAGTAATAATAAAACAACGATAATGGCTACCATATAATAAGCAATTATACTACGGGATCGACTATACTCTACTGCCGGTAAATGGCGTTGCGGACTGCCGCAACTCCATAACAGGATTGATAGGACAAATATGCTGAATACTATAAAATCCGTATTGATTTACCTGGCTGGAGCTATAAACATGACACTGCCGCTAAAGTTATTTATTCCCTTTAAAAGCAGTTTGTCCATTTTAGCTTTTTTTCAATTTTTCTTAAAAAAAAGGCCGGGTTTAATCCCTCCATCATACATATTATAAATATAAATACTTTAATAACTCCTATATCATATTGAATTTCAACAAATTAAAATGATTCTAAAAATTTCATTTCCATTGATCATAAAAAAATTAAATTAGATATAATGATCATGTAGAAAAAGAATACATTTTGTTGAAATTCTACCGGTACCGCATCCAATGAAAATCATTTAAAATCCCCGTATTGTATGTCTACCCTCTTGACGAAAGAACAACTCAAAAATTTGGCATTACAGGGTTTATCATTTGCCGATGACCATGTCGGTGATCCGTTTAATATTAAAGATGTTGCAGAAAGACTGGGTATCTCCTACTCCTACTTCTATCACAATTTCACGATGTACATGGGAGAACCATTCTGGCAATATGTAAAAAGACATCGGCTGGAACTCGCTGCAGGATTGCTCCGTCACAGTGGCTACAATATCAGCGAAATCAGCGACATGTGCGGATACGCTACTACGGCAGCTTTCAGTAAGGCTTTCAAGCAATACTTCCTGGAAAGTCCCAAAGAATTCCGCCGCATCATTACACTGCCCAACGAAAAAAGAACCCTGCAAATTACCGAAGGCATCACCGCTGCATTTGGTAGTGAAGCCTTTGGCGGACTATTTAACTACGACCGTTGTGAAAAAGTAAAACTGCCCGACAGTATATTGTATTATTCACTCATTTCCCAGGGACAGGACCCCGTAGGTGAAATGATTGCCAGAATGACCCAGCACTATACTTTGTTTAAGAAGATGCAAACGCTGTACGACGTACCGCAAAGCAAAATCATTACCGGTACCCTCGATGCCGTACCAGTGACCAACTATGAAAGATTGTCCATGTTCGCTGGCATCCTGGTGCCTATCACCGCAGTAGCCGTACACTTCCAGCTGCAACAAAACTTTCCTGACCTGATGGTTAAGAGAGTACCCGGAGGAAGCTATCTCCGGTTGCCCGTACCGATGGACTTCGCCACCGCCGGCATTCCGATGTACAACTTCATCAGCATGAACTGTAAAGAAGGGGTCTTTAAAATGAGTGGCAATCACTTCTTCCTTTCTCTCAATGGTCCTAATTATACCGAAATATTTATCCCGGTGCTGAAGAAACATTATTAAATAAGCATAAAGCGAAAAGCTCAAAGCAAAAAGCTATTGTAGCGAGTGACCAAAGCGTATATCCGCCATCATCACTCGCTACAATAGCTTTTTGCTTTTCGCTTTCTGCTTTCTGCTATTTAACAAATATCGCCCGGAAGCAATTCGCACTTGTATTCAACGTATCCTTCTGCTGTTTTCCTCTTCCATAAAACTCATCGAGGAAGCTACCAGCATCAGACCACACTGTTTGCATCATTCCCTGAAAGCGTGGCTTCATTTCTTTTGTAGCACTGTTACGATAATCATACATGTCTTTCAACTGCAGCTTCGCATTTTCGGGCATTCTCCACGGACAGGTAATCACAGATAATCCCTTCATCGCAAAATAAACCGGCGTTTTATCCGGTCTTTCATAATGCCAGTCGCATATCATAATGTCTTTCGGTACCAGGTCTACGGCCCGGTGGGTATTGTTCATGCTGGCTTCCCAGGCGCCTAATCCGGTAGTTTTGCCCTCCAGTAAACGATCTCCCCAAATCCACAACTGACGGCCTTTTTGCTCCAGGTGATTGCGGATAGTCCATACTTCGCCGGCATATAACTCCGCTTTGTCCTTTCCTCCGCAACGTGGACACTTCTCCTCTCCTATATAAAATACTTCATCCATTCCTGCGTGAAAAGCGGTAGACTCAAAAGCATCGCAAATTTCATCCACCAGCTCAAAAACTATTTTATGTACCCCCGGATGCAACGGGCAATAACTTTTGCAATACAACCCATCAGGGTTAGGCCACTCATACTTTACCGGCATCTTCACCCAGGGCGTTTCATCAAAATCCGGATATACCTTCAGGAGGTTCATAGTAGTACTCGCCCAGGATTGATGCCCCAATAAATTAATCTGCGGAATCAACCGGATATGATATTGCTTACAGGCCTCCACCAGCTGCTTTACTTCCTGCTCTGATAAACTTCCGGGATCACGCAACTCCGGATGCGACTTAAACTGATAATTAAAATCTATACGCAATACCAGCGTGTTAACATGACGCGGTGCCAGCTCCGTTGCGATGAATTTCAGAAAAGCAGGCAAGCCGTCCGCTCTGGGCGCAGCTATACAAAATCCACGTACCGGTAAAGTATCTGTTGGTGGAGGGGTTGCAAAACAGAAAGAAATACTGCTACAAACCACCCATAAAAGGGCAAATAGTTTTTTCATAACTTTTTAAGAAATTTTAAGATGCAGTAATTTAAGGAAAGCAAAGGGGAACTGCAATCTTTTGGTATAAACAAATGTATAATAGCAATTCTAATGTTATACCAATTGATTTTTAATATCTTTGGTAAAAGCACTGTTTCTATGAATGAGTTTAAACTACCGTTTACTGCAAGACTCACCTTTACCCTTTTATCTATTATCCTGGTAATTTATATTGCCCACATCGGTAGTGGTATCATTGTGCCCCTGATGTTTGCCATGCTGATTTCCATCATGTTGCTGCCGGTAGTACACCGGTTGGAAAAATGGCATATTCCCCGCGGAATGGCTGCTATCATGGCCGTATTACTGTTTATCATTATCATTGCCCTCGTCATGATGATGCTCGGCCGGCAAATGGAAGCATTCATTTCCGACTTCCCCCAACTGCAACAAAAATTAATGCTGGTAATCACTTCTACGCAGGAATGGGTCAACACCAAATTTCATATTAACTCCAGTACCCAGTTAAGTTATATGGAGAAAGCACTGATGGGCACTCTCGGTACCGCCACCAGCTTCCTCAGCCAAACATTTTTATCACTTTCCTCCCTGCTGGTATTCGTGGTATTCGTATTCCTGTATGCTTTTTTTATTCTCTTCTACCGGAGGTTATTGGTAAATTTCCTCATAAAAAACTTTAAGGAAGAACACCGCAGTAAACTACTCAGCGTAATTGGAAGCACCCGCTCCATCATAAAAAGTTATGTGGGTGGCCTCATGATTGAAATGGTGATTGTTGCTATTCTTAATACTACCCTATTCCTGGTGCTCGGTATCAAATATGCGATCCTGCTGGGTGTGATGGCCGCTATCTTCAACATCATTCCCTATGTAGGTATTCTAACTGCCGCCATCCTCATTATATTTGTCACGCTGGCTACGGGAACGCCTATACAGGCGCTACAGGCAGGTATTGCCCTGTTCCTGGTACATATCCTGGACAGCAACGTACTATTCCCCAGCATTGTAGGTTCCAAAGTAAAAATCAATGCGCTGATCACCATTATCGGCGTGGTATTGGGTAATATGCTATGGGGGATACCTGGTATGTTTCTCGCCATTCCGACTATTGCGATTATCAAAATCATCTGCGAAAACGTTCCCGAAATGCAGCCATGGGCCATACTTCTAGGAGATGAATCTAAACCCAAAGTAAAGAAAGCAAAACCTAAAAAAAAGGAAGATTAAACGCGCTCACCATAAAAAATGGCTGTCTTCATGATAAGATCAGAAGACAGCCACACTAATTAAACATATAAAACCAACCTTCTTTATTATTCCGGATGTTTGGTATCCATCTTACGGTAAGCCCAGCCAAATATCAGCGGGAAAATGATCAGCGAGAAAATCATCGCACACAGGATACCACCAATTACCACACGAGCCAGCGGCCTTGAACTTTCAGAACCAATACCATGGGAAATCGCTGCCGGGAACAGTCCAATCGCCGCCATTAACGCAGTCATCATTACCGGTCGTATTCTGGAATTCACACCCAGCTTAATGGCCGTGTACAAGGAACCTCCCTGCCCCCGCATCTTATCCAGGTTTTGTTTAAACACCGTTATCAATAGCACCCCATCCTGTATACAAATACCGAACAAAGCGATAAAACCAATACCAGCGGAGATACTAAAGTTAGTCCCCGTCAAATGCAATGCCAGCAAGCCTCCTACGATGGCAAACGGTACGTTGAGGAACACCAATGCCGCATCCATAAAGTTGCCAAACATGATAAACAACAGGATAAAGATCAGCGTGAGACTGATAGGCACTACCTGCTGTAAACGGCTGGTGGCGCGTTGTTCATTCTCAAAATCCCCCTGCCACACCATAGAGTAGCCTCCCTTCAGTTTTACCACTTCATCCACTTTATGCTGCGCTTCTGCAATGGTACTACCCATATCGCGCCCTCTCACAGAAAATTTCACGGCGGAGTAGCGCTCGTTGGCATCGCGGAAAATAAGGCAGGGCCCCGTTTTCATCACAATGGTGGCAATCTCCTTCACCGGCACCTTGGAACCACTTTGCGTAGGTACCATCAGGTTACCGATGTCTTCGGCATCTTTACGATACTCTTCCGGAAAACGTAAACGGATATCAAATTTCCTGATACCCTCATATAAGGTACTGGCCGCCTTACCACCAATCGCCATCTCTATCACTGCATTGGCATCGGCAGTAGCTACGCCATACAAGGCCATCTTCTGCTGGTCGAGGTCTATGTTCAATTCAGGCTGACCAATATTTTTAATCACCCCTAAATCTTCAATCCCTCTTACAGTTCTCAGCACATCATGCACCCGCGTAATCTGGTCTTCCATATAATTCAGCGAGTCGCCGAATATCTTCACACAAATAGATCCTTTCACACCCGATACCGCTTCCTCAATGTTATCCATAATGGGTTGAGAGAAGTTCAACGAAGCGCCCGGTATTACAGAAAGGGTATCATTCATCTGGTCTATCAACTCTTCTTTGGTGATATGCGGCTTCCAGTTTTTCTCCGGATACAGCATTACATCAAACTCGTTGTTGTAGAATCCCGCCACGTCTGTTCCGTCATCCGGACGGCCCGTTTGCGATACGATATTCTTCACCTGCGGAAACTGCATCAACTTAGCACGTACCTCTTTGGACGTTTCTACAGACTTTTCCAACGAAACACTATATGGTAGCTGTACACGCAACCAAATGGAGCCTTCATTCAATTCCGGCAGGAACTCTGTTCCCAGGAATTTGAAAGAATACAAACCAAGGATAATAATAATAAAAGAAGAGAAAACGGCTAATTTCCGATGCTTGAAGGTAAAGGAAAACCAACCCAGCATGAAGCCTGTCATGGCATGCAGAATAGGATTGTGTTTCTCGTGCACATTTTTCCGGAGCAACAGGTTTATCAATACCGGTACCAGCGTTAATGTGGTAATCAGCGCTCCCAGCAAGGCAAAGCCCAGCGTATATGCCAGCGGAGAGAACATTTTCCCTTCCACTTTCTGGAATGCAAAAATGGGCAACAAACCGGTGATGATAATTACTTTGGCAAAGAAGATCGCTTTACCCAGTTGAGCACCATGCTTCCGGATTAACCCCATCTTCGCCATCTTATTAAATCGCTCCATGCCTACATCCCGCGCCTGATGGTCTAAGACGACAAATAGTCCTTCCACCATCACTACGGCTCCATCAATGATAATCCCAAAGTCTACTGCACCCAGTGACAACAGGTTGGCCGACATACCCATCAAACGCAGACAGATAAAGGCAAATAACAACGATAACGGAATGATGATCGACACTATCAGCGTAGTACGCCAGCTGAACATGAAGATAGATACCAACAGCGTAACCAATAAAATACCTTCTATGAGGTTATGCATCACCGTATCTGTAGCGTAATGTATCAGGTCTTCACGGTCATAGAAAGGAACTATTTTGGTATCAGCGGGCAGTACGGAGGCATTCAGCTTCTTAATTTTCTCTTTCACCGCCTGTACTACATCCGAGGGGTTCTCTCCTTTCCGCATGATGATGATGGCCTGCACCACGTCATCTTCATCGGTAACGGTCCGCTTGCCAGTGGAATCAATAATGGCATCCGTGCGTCCTACGTGGCCAAGCCGGGGCATATTGGATATATCTACTGTAGCTACATCCTTTACCAGTACAGGAATACCATTGACGTTCTGTATAATGATGTTTTTAATTTCGTTGATATCATTTAACAATCCGATACCACGAACTACGTAGGCCTGGTTATTTTTAACAATAACGTCACCGCCTATATTAATATTACTTTTGCCTACGGCAGAATACACATCCAGCGGGGTTATCCCGAGATTGGTGAGTTTTCCCGGATCTACCTTAATTTCATAAGTCTTCACTTCTCCACCAAAGCTCACAATATCTGCCACCCCGGGCACGGAACGAAGTTGCCGGTCAATTGTCCAGTCTTGTATCGTTTTAAGTTCTCTTACATCACGGAAAGAGCTTTTAAGTGTATAGCGGTAAATTTCACCGGTAGGCCCTGTGGGCGGCTGCACGGAAGGGTTGATACCATCCGGCAGATTGGCGTTGGCCAGCAGGTTGTTGACCTGTATCCTGGCTTCATTATCGGTGACTTTATCGTCGAAAATTAATTTTACGTAAGATAAGCCGAAGATACTGGTAGAACGCAGACTGGTCTTCTTTTGCACGGGATTCATCGCGATTTCTATCGGAATGGTCACGAACTTTTCTACTTCTTCTGCGCTTCTGCCGGGCCACTGAGTAATGATGCTGATCTCTGTATTGGTAACATCCGGGAAAGCCTCAATAGGCATGTTTTTAAAACAAATAATACCTGATACCAACAGCAGCAGCGTGGCGAAGAAAATGAAATATTTATTCTTCAGCGAAAAGCCTATTATACTTCTGAGAACTTTATTCATCTAAAAAACAATTATATTTATGATGAGTGAGCAGGTTTCGCCTAATTATTCAGTGCGTCATAGATAAGAATAGCTTGTGTAGCAATTACTTTATCACCGGCCTGCAAACCTGTGGAGATGTATGTTTTGTCGCCAATAGAATTGATCACGGATACCGGCGTAATTCTCACATCAGACTTGCTGTGATACACCAATACATAGTACTGGCTATGATCGAAAATCAGCGCGCCTGATGGAATGCTCAGGGCCTCACCCCCATCTTTATAAATCACTCTTACACTGGCAAACATTTCAGGTTTCAGGGCATAATCATCGTTGGGCAAACTTATTCTCACTTTCATGACTTTATTAGTCGGGTCCAGCACATTAAACATCTTATCTACCTGTCCGTGGAATACCTTGCCGGGATAAGACAACGTTGTTACTTCCACGTTATCACCCATATGGACCTGGCCAATATTTGATTCATATACATTGGCCATGATCCATACATTTTTCAAATCGGAGATGGTAAATAATTGTGTGCTGTTATCGTTACGTACCAACGTGTTGTTGGTAACCAGTTTCTCTACTACGAAGCCGCTGATGGGAGAAGTAATGATATATTCGCCAGCGGTGTTGCCACCATTGATATTCAATACACGTTTTACCCGGCTTAATTCAGATTGTGCTTTCTGGTAGTCAGTTTGGGCCGACAGCAAGTCACGTTGGGAAGCAATACCGCTGTTAAACATATCCTGTGTGGCATCCAGGCTTTTCTTAGCTACGGCCACCCCGGCTTCTGCATTTACCAGGTCGCTGCTATAGCCTGCCATTTCAGCGCTGTTCATAACTGCCAGCGTTTGTCCTTTCGTTACATAGTCACCCAACATCACTTTAATATCGCGGATTTTACCACTCACCATGGGATAAATACGGGATACATTATCATCGTTAAACGCCACCTTACCGGTCAGCTTCAAATCATTCACCACAGCGCTGCGTCCTACAGTATCTATTTTAAGCGTGCGTAGCACGGTATCGGGAATCACGTACTTAGGCCTTTCACTGGGGTCCTTCTCTTGTTTGGTATTGCAACTCTGTGCGAGAAAAACACCTGCAATGATCAATAAAAAACGGCCAAAGCTACCTGCCTTTATAAAGTTTTGCATACTCTCTGTAGATTTATCTTTAATTAAAAAAGTTGGTTCCGGTAATGAAGTTGAGTTCTTCGAAAGCCCTCATACGATTGTATTGTATGTTGTTCAACTGCAATACATTCTGCTTATAGGAATCATAGAAATCCAGGAAATCCAACATCGTAATATTCCGCTTCTGATAGTTGATCAATACCTCGTGCATCAATCGCTGAAAATCTTTCGAAAAAGAAGCATCTATATTTCTATATAGTTTGTCAGCGGCTACTGTCTTTTCCAATACGCGGTATACCTGTTCCTGCACGGTAGCTTCTGTACTTTTCTGTGTAGCATCATTAAAGGCAATCATCGCTTTGGCCGATTTGATGTTACCCTGATTCCGGTTAAAAACAGGCAGGTCAAAGGCCACACCGGCGCCATTATAATTCTTGATGTAACTACCCTGATGGTCGTACGACAAGTTAAAAGTCAAATCCGGTACCGCCAATGCTTTCTGATAGCTGTAATTCAGTTTGCTGATATCGGTGTTGGCACGGGCCATCAGCAGGTCGGTACGATTGGTATAGGCAGAATCCAGCAGTACCGGCAGCGGATACTTTGCAGGACTCATGGTTTCCAGCGTAGCCGGATCAAGGATGGGATCAATGTATACGGGCTTCACCTGTAACACCAATCGCATTTCGCTTTGCTGATCACTGATTTGTTCGAGGAGATCTTTATACTCACTTTTGAGGCTGTATAGCTGCGCTTTTATTCTCACGGCTTCTTTCTGGGAGATATAACCTTTTCCTTTTAGTTCGTCAAAAGCATCCGCTACTTTCTGCAGAGAGGTGATCTCATCGTCGTAGGCTTTGGCAGATTGCTGCAGGTAGTAGATATTGTAGAAATCATCTCTCAGGGTAAATTTCAGCGTGCGGAGCAGGTCATACAACTCGTACTCCGACAACTTAGCATTGGCTTTGGCGATCTTTATCTGCTTGTTGCGTTTACCTGCCAGCATCACCAATTGCGATAGTCCTGCCGTAGTTTGTCCATCGCTACCCAGCGGAAAGAATTTTTTCGTTTCGGTATTATAAACACCATGTTCAATGTTGAAAGTAGGATTGGCGTACAGCTTTGCCTGTATTACCAGTGCCTTCTGGGCATCTACGTTATAACGTTGTGCCAGCAGCAATAGATTTTGCCTTAGAAAGATTTTTTCCGCGCTGTCGAGCGTAAGGTGAAGGGTATCTGAAGGAGGACCTGAAATAACAGGGGTCTGCTGTTGCGCTGATGCCGTCATCCGGAATAAAGCTGCAAACAGTACAAAATAGGTACATAATGCTAATCTATTGATCATACAACTGATTTTTCGTTGCAAAGATGGCAATAGGCTATTAGCTCGATATTAGAATGAAGTTAAAACAAAATTAGAATTTACGGTTATGGGGAAAAAAAATATTAAAAGTGGTCCCCTGGCCTAGCACGCTGCTCACTGTAATGGCTGCCTTATGCAGTTGTATTATCTTTTGAGTCATCGATAAGCCAATACCGTATCCTTCAAAAGTGTGGGCGTTATCGGCGCGGTACAATGGCATAAATATTTTTTCCAGGTCGGTACCGGCAATACCAATGCCGTGGTCGCTGATAGACAGCGTCATACCTGATTTACTATACATCAGATGGCAATTAACGTCCCGGTTATACGAAAACTTAAATGCGTTTCTGACAATATTCTGCAACGCCAGCATCAGCAGCGACCTGTTTCCGCGGATACATAACCAGGCAGCATCTTCGGGCATATTACTGAGCTTTACATGCAGGCGCCCGCAGGGCGTTTTGTGCCGCCAGAATTCCTGTATTTCCCACAGCAATTCATCGAGGCGAATCATTTCTGTATTGGCATCAGTGAGTACGGCATCTACGCGTGTTAGCTGTAAGAGCCCGTCAGTAATAATCTTCAGCTTTTCCGACTCTCCCAGCAACGAGCCCAGTGTTTGTATGTATTCTTCCTGGCTCCGTTCTTTCTGAAGCGTCACTTCTATTTCCCCGATGAGAGTAGTTAACGGGGTACGGAGTTCATGAGACGCATTGGATACGAAAGAGCGCTGCATATCAAATGCCTGCTCCATATGTTGTAATAAGCTGTTAAAGTTAGTGGCCAGCTCATCTATCTCGTCTTTATTACGCCCTTGCTGTACCCGCATGTGCAGGTTATTGGAGCGGATATTTTTCACCTGCCGGTTAATACTTTTAATCGGTTCCAATGCCCGGGTGGCATACCACTGCCCCATCACAAAGGTGATCAGCAAGGCGATAAAAAACATAATGATCAATATCCACATCAGGAATTGCAGTTGTTGTACCCCCATGGTATTACGGGCTGTAACAATCACCACAAAGTTGCCCTGGTTATCCGGATAATAGATCCCCAGGCCGGCTTCATCCTGGAATCGGAACCGGTAAACTTCCCGGTGGCGGACGGTTTCCAGCATAGACACCGGCCAGTTATATTTTATTTTTTCTATGAAAACAGGCTGGTTGGTAGAATCATAAATATTACTTGATTCATCGGGTATCCGTTCCCGGTAGCTTTTCTCTATTTCCAGGAATTTTTTCTTGGTCAGCTCATCTTTTTCCAAATATACCTGGGCGGTAACAAGTGCGCGCATCTGCAACAGTTTATAAAAACTGTTCTGTACATATTGGGCAGATAACAAGTATATTAAAACAAAAACGATGGTCAGTATAATACCCGAAATGAGTGTAAACTGGAGCGATAAACGATGACGTATTTTCATGTAGCTGTTAGCTTTAAGCTGTTAGCTGTTAGGGACTACTTTTTGTTGAAAGACTAAAAGCTAATAGCTAACGGCTTATTTCTGTTTCATTACATACCCCATGCCTACTACGGTGTGTATCAGCTTTTCTCCGGCAAATCCTTTTTCTATTTTATTCCGGAGATAATTTACATACACGTCGATGGTATTGGTACCGGTATCAAACTCCAGTCCCCACACGGCTTCAGAAATGAGTGCGCGGGACAATACTTTACCGGTGTTTCTGAGTAGTAATTCCAGCAGGGCGTATTCTTTTGCGGTAAGGGTAATTTCCTGTCCGTCCCGGTTAGCCGTTTTGGTGTTGGTATTGAGTTGGAGGTCAGCAAACGTAAGGACAGCCTGCTGCTGATGGAACTGGCTTTTCCGGCGGGAAAGCGCGTTGATGCGGGCTACCAGTTCAGAGAAATGAAAAGGTTTGGCCAGATAATCATCGGCGCCGGCATTGAGTCCGTCAACAATATCCTGGGTAGCATTCAGGGCGGTTAACATGAGTATGGGAGAACTGACTTCCAGGGTACGCAGATTTTTGCAGAGGGTAATCCCGTTAATCCCTGGTAACATAATGTCGAGCAGAATCAGGTCATAATCATGCTCCAGCGCAGCCTGTTGTCCGGCAATCCCATCAGCATATACATCCACCTGGTGGTGGTGTTCTTCCAATCCTCTTTTTATAAAGGCCCCCACTTTGGTTTCATCTTCTATCACCAATATTTTCATAGATAATAATTAATATCAATAACCATTGCAAAAGTAGGATTGTTTACACCCGCGCTCATTAAAGCCGCATTAAAATCGGAAGCAGTATGGACAATTTCCTAATATCTGTTAGCTTTGCGTCAACCTAAACCGGCAACAGGATTATGTATTTACCCATTTTAAGTACCGGCGAACTGGTATTACGACCTATAGACGAAAAAGATACCGCTGCATTATTCCATCATTTTTCCAATGATGCGGTCACTAAGTACATGGACATTGACTCCTTTTCCAATATCAGCGAGGCCACCCAGATTATTCAGTTCTTCCGGAAAAGCCTGGCAGAGGAAGAAGGTATGCGTTGGGCCATTACCATTGCCGGACAGGATGAGCTGATAGGTACCTGTGGCTATCATAAAATCAATAAACCCCATTTCAAGGCAGAAATCGGCTATGATTTGTATCCAACGCACTGGGGCAAAGGTATTATGAAAGAGGCGGTGGGTGCGATGTTAGATTATGGTTTCAACGAACTGCAGTTTAACCGCATTGAGGCATTTATCGACCCGGCAAACATTGCATCCGGCAAACTGTTGACTAATCTGGCTTTTCGCTATGAAGGTTTTTTAAGAGATGCCTTTTTTGAGAAGGGAAAATTTGTGGATGCGGAATTATACAGTCTTTTAAGACGTGAACATACCCGGGAGTCTATTTATTAATTGATATATACTATGAGTTTGGAATTCAGGCATGCTACCCTCGATGATTTGCCGAGGATTGTGGAAATTTATAATAGTACAGTAGCTGGCAGAATGGTGACCGCAGATACCAATCCGGTGACGGTAGAAAGCCGCCTGCCCTGGTTTAACGTGCATAACACCACTCATCGTCCATTGTGGATGGTTAACCTGGACGGACAAAATATGGGATGGATGAGTTTTCAGTCGTTCTATGGCCGGCCGGCCTACGATGGTACCGTGGAAGTGAGTATTTACCTGGATGAGTCGGCCCGTGGCAAGGGTTTAGGCAAACAGATACTTCGCCATGCCATTGCTGTGGCCCCTGAATTTGGTGTACAAACGCTACTGGGCATTATTTTCGCGCATAACCTCCCCAGCCTGAAACTCTTTATGGATATCGGTTTTAAAGAATGGGCCCATTTGCCGGAGATTGCCGTATTGGATGGTGTGGAGAGAAGTGTGAAGATACTGGGGTATAAAATCGTATAGGCGTTCGGGACACTACTACAGAAAGGATTCAGTTTCGGTTTTTACTTTCGACCTTCTAAATAGGATACTATGTGGTGGATGTACGCTTTATTATCAGCCGCTTTTGCTGCGCTCACGGCTATTTTTGCCAAAATAGGGGTGGCAGATATTCCTTCCAACCTGGCTACGGCCATCAGAACCGTGATTATACTGGTCATGGCCTGGGCAATTGTATTGGCCAGAGGGGAATTTAAAAGTATGGGAGCTATTTCCAAACACAGTATGTTATTCCTGGTACTGTCTGGGCTGGCGACGGGTTGCTCCTGGATTTTTTATTTCAAGGCATTGCAGGTGGGAAAGGTATCGCAGGTGGCCCCGGTAGATAAACTGAGTGTAGCGCTGACCATTATTATGGCAGCTGTTTTTCTGCACGAGGCGCTTACCTGGAAAACAGCGATTGGTGCAGGGCTCATTATAGCCGGCACATTGGTGTTGATCCTGAAATAAAAGGAAATTTTACTCTGCTTCGATTTTATATACGCAGCGGCGGGCGCCGTTGATGATATGTTCCATGCGGGACACATTCATTTTCTCTCCGAGTATGCTCACAAATGTTCTCATTTCGGAGGTACATATATTATCACATTCCGAAGCAGCACAGCAGATAGGGCAGTGATTTTCTATAAAGAAGTAGGTATCTCCTTCTTTTTTCCATTCTGCCAGGTAGCCTTCTCCTGAGCGGATGGCTGCAAAGGACGTTAAGCGGTTTTCGATGCCGTTGACGCCTTCCAGGGCGGTGCTGTATTTTTCGAGTTGTTTTTTCTCCCGGGCGTTAACGACGTTATCCAATGCTTCTTTACCCAATACCGTTTTAATGGTTTGTATCAGTTGCAGGCTTAGTTCGGTATGTGTGTCGGGAAAGCGGGCGTTGCCTAATGGGGTGAGGCTCCATATTAATACGGGGCGGCCTACACCTCGGGAGATACTTTCAGATTGGGCTAATCCTTCTTCTGCCAGCTTGAGCAGTTGCAGGCGGGCGCCCTCTCCGGTGATACCCAATTCGCTGGCCAGTTCGGCTGCAGACAAGGGTCCCCGGGTCTTGAGCAATGTCAAAAACCGTTCGGCAGCGTTCTTGGTTCGGATTGGATAATTTTCCAAGTTATTACTTGTTTTATTATCAAATATCGTATTTTTGTGAAAGCTAAAAAAAAGATTTTGGGGTTTTGATGATTGTGAGCCGTAAGACATCAACACTTAATCTCATAATCAATTAATTCTCTAAATATTAAATATTAATGAACGTACTGATATTTAATGGAGCCATTGATGATCGTCCCTATGCTACGTCTAACCAACTGGCAGTATATCTGACAGAGCAACTACAGGAGAAAGGATTTTCCCCAGAGATATTCAGCCTGGGTAATACCGAGATTCCTTTTTTCTCTCAAGAGGCAGCCGGACAAAAGCCCCCGGCAGTAGATGCGATGTGTCAGGCGTTTTGCAAGGCAGATTTACATATATGGATGACTCCGCTATATCATGGTAGTATGACCGGCGCCATGAAAAATTGCCTGGACTGGCTGGAGATGACGAGCAAGAACCAACGTCCTTATTTAACAGGAAAGGTTGTAGCTTTGCTGTCCTGGGCGGATGGCACACAGGCCATGCAGGGTATAAATGCGATGGATGCAGTGGCGAAGGCGTTGAGGGCATGGGTATTACCTTACTCCCTCCCTATTATAAAGGACAACCTGTACGACCCACAAACCCGCGCGTTCACTGCGTTTTATAAAAACAAACTGGATACGATGGTGCAATTACTATGTGCGGCAAAATCGCATGTGGTGGCAGGTATTGAAGGATAAATCGAGAAACACACCGGCTTGCCGGTGATAGCAAATTAAAACAATTCTGAGTATGATAACCGTTTCAGAAAAAGCAGGAGTATATATCAAAGCATTGATGGAGAAAGAACATCATGCACCAGGCACCTTTGTACGTGTTGGCGTAAAAGGTGGTGGCTGCTCAGGCCTCGAATATGTGCTGAAATTTGAAGCAACAGAAGAAGAAGGCGACCAGGTATTTGAAGATAAGGGTATAAAAGTAGTAGTACAGATGAAAAGCCTGTTATACCTGTATGGTACAGAACTGGACTTTTCAGATGGACTCAATGGCAAAGGCCTTTTCTTTAATAATCCTAATGCAACCAGAACCTGTAGCTGCGGCGAGAGCTTCGGGGTATAAATTTTAAACTTGTATGATCAACAGTAACGAAATAATTGATGATATAGCCAATAAGGAGTATGAGTTTGGCTTTAGCACCGATATTGAAATGGATATGGCTCCTCCGGGGCTGAATGAAGATATCATCCGTTTTATTTCGGCGAAGAAGAATGAACCTGAATGGCTACTCGAATGGCGCCTGAAGGGATTTGCCGCATTTAAGAAAATGGAATTCCCCAAATGGCAGCACTTTGAAATGCCGCAGCTGGATCTGCAGGCGCTTTCCTATTATGCCGCCCCGAAGAAAAAAGTACAGCTCAACAGCCTGGACGAAGTAGATCCTGAGCTGCTGGCCACTTTCGAAAAACTGGGTATTCCCCTGAACGAACAGAAAGCACTGACTGGTGTAGCCGTAGACGCCGTATTCGACAGCGTTTCCGTTGCTACCACCTTCAAAGGCAAACTGAAAGAAATGGGCGTGATCTTCTGCTCTTTCGGTGAAGCCGTACAGGAACACCCTGAACTGGTAAAAAAATACCTGGGCAGCGTAGTTCCCCATACAGATAATATCTTCGCTGCCCTCAACGCTGCCGTATTCTCTGATGGTTCCTTTGTATACATTCCGAAAGGCGTACGTTGCCCGATGGAACTGAGCACCTACTTCCGTATCAATGCACAGAACACCGGACAATTTGAACGTACCCTGATCATTGCAGACGACAACAGCTATGTTAGTTACCTGGAAGGTTGTACAGCCCCTATGCGTGATGAAAATCAACTGCATGCGGCGGTAGTGGAACTGATAGCCATGGAACAGGCTGAAATAAAATATTCTACCGTACAAAACTGGTATCCCGGTGATAAAGACGGTAAAGGCGGTATCTACAACTTCGTGACCAAAAGAGGTATCTGTAAAGGTACTTCCAGCAAAATATCCTGGACACAGGTAGAAACCGGTTCTGCTATTACCTGGAAATATCCGAGCGTAATTCTGCAGGGCGATTATTCTGAAGGCGAATTCTATTCCGTAGCAGTAGTCCGTAACAAACAGATTGCTGACACCGGTACCAAAATTCACCATATCGGAAAAAGTACCAAGAGCCGTATCATCTCCAAAGGTATTTCTGCCGGCCGTGGCGACAATAGCTACCGTGGCCTGGTATCCGTAGGTCCGCGTGCTGACAATGCACGTAACTTCACCCAGTGCGACTCCCTGCTGATCGGCAACCAATGCGGATCACACACATTCCCTTATATTGAATCCAGGAACAAAACTGCGATGATCGAACACGAAGCTACCACTTCCAAGATCGGAGAAGACCAGATCTTCTACCTGAATCAACGTGGTATCGACAGCGAGAAAGCAGTAGCCCTGATCGTAAACGGTTATGTGAAAGAAGTACTGAACCAGCTGCCCATGGAGTTTGCCGTGGAAGCACAGAAATTATTATCTATTACACTTGAAGGAAGCGTTGGATAATTCATTATTCAACTAATACATACAGAACGAAAAAAACAATCATGCTGACGATTAAAAATCTGCACGCAGAAGTAGAAGGGAAGAAAATTCTGAAAGGCATCAATCTCGAAATAAACAAAGGAGAAATGCATGCTATTATGGGACCTAACGGTTCCGGCAAAAGCTCACTGGCTTCTGTCCTGGCGGGTCGTGATAACTATACCGTTACCGAAGGTGAAGTATGGTTCAATGGCAAAAATCTGCTGGACATGGCTCCGGAAGATCGCGCCCGTGAAGGTGTATTCCTTGCTTTTCAATACCCTGTAGAAATTCCAGGTGTGTCTAACCTCAACTTCCTCAAAACCGCACTGAATGAAATCAGAGCGTATAAAGGCCTTCCTGCCCTGGAAGCGAGAGAGTTCCTGAAGCTGACCAAAGAGAAACAACAACTGGTAGATTTCCACTCCAACCTGATGAACCGTTCCCTGAACGAAGGCTTCAGCGGTGGTGAAAAGAAACGTAACGAAATATTCCAACTGGCTATGCTGGACCCACAGCTGGCTATCCTGGATGAAACAGATTCCGGATTAGATATCGATGCCCTCCGTATTGTTTCCAATGGTGTAAACAAATTACGTGATGCAGAAAAATCTTTCGTAGTGATTACCCACTACCAACGCCTGTTGGAGTATATCATACCTGACTTTGTACATGTACTGTACAATGGCCGTATCATTAAAACCGGTACCAAAGAACTGGCACTGGAACTCGAAGAAAGAGGATACGACTGGCTGAAAGAGGAATTACATTTGAAAGAATCTGTATAAGAAGAATTACAAATTACACATTACAAATTACGGTTCTTCGGGTAAATCTCCCCACAACTCCGTAATTCGTAATTCATAATTCGTAATTCATAATTTGGATATAAATTATGATAAGCAATATGATATTGCCATTTTACCAGGCGTTAACGGAAGATGTACAGGCATTGTCGGCACAGGTTTCGGCCCCCGCCGCGGCTGGACTGAACGATATTCGCCGCAAAGCGCTGGAGCGCTTTACAGCAATCGGACTTCCTTCGCTGAAAACGGAAGCATGGCGCTACACCAATATTCAGCGCTATCTGAAAGAGTTTCCTTACGAACTGCTGACCACTGCTACCCCGGTTTCCGCTACTATAGCAGCAAGCAAAGCAATTCCTGAACTGGATTGCTATCGTGTGGTACTGGTAAATGGTCACCTGCAGGCAGATCAATCTACCCTGCCCGAAGGCAAAGGCATCACCATTGGCGCAATGAGTGCACATACTACTGCTCCAGGTTTTACCAATTACTTCAATCAACAACCACACCTGGCAGGTGAATCCCTGGCCCAGTTAAATACTGCCCTCTTTGCAGATGGCCTGTATCTGGAACTGGCGGCCAACACCGTGCTGGACAAACCCATACATGTAGTACACGTATACTCTTCTACTGCACACGCTTTCATTCAACCCCGCCATTTATGGGTGCTGAACAGAAGCGCTGCCGCTACCATTATTGAGAGCTCTGTTCACCCGGAAACCGCTACCGTGGCTTTCGCTAACAGCGTACTGGAAACCGTGGTAATGGAAAATGCAGAACTGTGGCACTACAATGTACAACAGGGAGAAGAAAGCTTCCGTGAAGTACATACCACCGCTACTCAACAGTATAAAGACAGCCGTTACCATCATTTTAATTTCACCCTGCCCAACACCCCGTTCACCCGTAACAACCTGAGCGTGGCACTGAATGGCAGTCATACCGAAACTAATCTGAACGGTTTATATATTGCCAACAAACACCAGCATGTAGATAACCATACTTTCATGGATCACATCATGCCGGATTGTAACAGTAATGAGCTGTACAAAGGTGTACTGCTGGATGATGCCAATGGCGTATTCACCGGTAAAATCCTGGTACATCAGGAAGCGCAGAAAACCAATGCATTCCAGCAAAACAATAACCTGTTGCTGGGCAACAAAGCAGATATTAACTCACAGCCACAGCTGGAAATATATGCCGATGATGTAAAATGCAGCCATGGCTTTACTGCCGGTCAGTTCAGTGAAGAGTCCATGTTCTACCTGCGCTCCCGTGGCATAGGTGAAGATGCGGCCAAAGCACTGATGGTAAATGCCTTCTCTCACGACATCACAGATGCCATCAAGGTACCAGCCCTGCAACATCACCTGCAGGAGCAGATTGCGGAGATCATGAATAACTAAACGAACCATGGAACATATTGCTAACATAGTAACCGCCGGCCTGGATATTGCGCAGATCAGAAAGGACTTCCCTATCCTGCAGCAACAGGTACATGGCAAACCGCTGGTATACTTCGATAACGGAGCTACCACGCAGAAGCCGCAGGTAGTAATAGCAGCGGAAGCCCGCTATTACGAAGAATATAACAGCAATGTGCACCGCGGTGTACACCACCTCAGCCAGGTGGCCACCAATGCATACGAAAAAGCCCGTATCACCGTAGCTGGCTATATCAACGCAGCAGATCCGCACGAAGTCATCTTCACCAAAGGCACTACAGACAGCATCAACCTGGTAGCCAATACCCTGGGACGCCGTTTCCTGAAGGCCGGCGACAGCGTGATCATTTCTGCCATGGAACACCATAGTAATATTGTGCCCTGGCAAATTGCCTGCGAAGAAAGCGGCGCTACCCTGAAGGTCATTCCTATCAATGAGCGCGGCGAACTGCTGATGGATGCCTACGAAGCGATGCTGGATGATACGGTGAAAATAGTAGCCGTTACCTACGTATCCAATACCATGGGTACTATCAACCCGGTACAGGATATCATCACGCTGGCGCATGCACGAAATATACCGGTATTACTGGATGCCGCACAGGCCATTCAACATATCACTATTGATGTACAGGCCCTGGACGTAGATTTCCTGGCATTTTCCGGCCATAAAATTTATGCGCCTACTGGTACTGGTGTGCTGTATGGCAAAAAAGAATGGCTGAACAAACTACCCCCTTATCAGGGTGGTGGTGATATGATCAAGACCGTTACTTTCGAAAAAACAATCTATAACGAACTACCGTATAAATTCGAGGCCGGTACCCCTAACATTGCGGGCGCTATTGCCCTGGGGACTGCTATCGAATATTTACAACAGGTAGGTATTGAGAAAATCCAGCAGCGGGAAGAAGAACTGATGACTTACGCCATGCAGGAACTCCGTCAGATCGATGGTATCCGCTTTATCGGCGATGCTACCCACAGAAGTGGCGCGATCTCCTTCCTGGTACATAATATCCACCCGTTTGATATGGGTGAACTGCTGGACCAGCAAGGTATTGCCGTGAGAACGGGTCACCACTGCACCGAACCACTGATGGATTGGTTTAAGATCCCAGGTACGGTTCGCGCGTCCCTCTCTTTCTACAATACACGGGAAGAAATAGACAAACTGGTAGCCGGTATTAAAAGAGCCGCTGCCATGCTGTTGTAAACAGGTGAATATGACGATTCAGGAAATACAGGAAGAAATAATATCCGACTTTTCGGTGATGGGTAGCTGGGAAGATAAATATGAATATATTATCCAGCTCGGCAAAGAACTACCCCTCATTGCAGAAGAATTTAAAACACCTGACAACCTGATTAAAGGCTGTCAGTCGCGCGTGTGGCTGCATACAGAGCTGAAAGACGGGAAACTGTTTTTTACCGGCGACAGTGATGCCGTAATTACCAAAGGACTGGTGAGCCTGATGATATACGTATTGTCTGGCCACACACCACAGGATATTGCCGCAGCAAACATTCATTTCATTGATGCCATTGGTTTAAGCAGTCATCTCTCCCCTACCCGTTCTAATGGGTTGCTGAGTATGCTCAAACAAATGAAGTTATACGCTATCGCTTATCAGGCAAAAATTAACCAGCAATGAACGACGAAGCAACATTAAGAGAACTGATAGAAGCACAGCTCAGGACAGTATATGATCCGGAAATTCCGGTGAATATTATGGAATTAGGGCTGGTATACGCCATCAAGATCAAGGAAAATAACCGGATTGGGATTGATATGACGCTGACCGCGCCTGGTTGCCCCGTAGCCGGAGATATTATCCGCGAAGTAGATGAAAAGGTAAGAAATATTGAAGGGGTGTCTGATGTAGATGTACACCTGACCTTTGATCCACCATGGACCAAAGACATGATGAGTGAAGAAGCAAAGCTGGAACTGGGCTTTATGTAAGCCGCCAAAAATATCATATAATTGAACCAAATACCAAATACACTGCGTAGTGTTATTTGATATTTGGTTTTTTATGTTATGGAATTATTTACTTTGTGCCTTAAATCGTTTATCCATTGAACCTATCCGACGAACAAGTGCTTGCAATGGCGCCTGATGACTCCTCCCGTAAATCAGGGAAAGACCTGGCCAACCCGGCCAAATGGGTCAGTAGAGGCGTTGGCGATAATGCGTTGTGGGGAGAATGCCAGGGTAGCGGCAGCAAACCATACCAGACACAAATAGACACCGGCAATATGGCATTCAAATGCAGTTGCCCCAGTCGTAAATTTCCTTGTAAACATGGACTGGGACTACTGTTGCAGTATTCCCGGCAACCTGATTCCTTTGCCACCACCACGCCACCCGCCTGGGTGAGTGAGTGGCTGGCCAAACGTGCAGAACGGGAAGAAAAGAAAGCCGTAGCTGCCAGCTCACCTGAAAAACAGGTGGACACCGCTGCACAGGCAAAACGCCAACAGGCCCGCCAACAAAAAGTAGCCGATGGTACCGCAGAACTACTGCGCTGGATAAAAGACCTGATACGTAATGGGATCATGGACCTACCTGAAAAAGACGCCGCCTTCTTCGAAAATATGGAACGCCGCATGGTAGATGCCCAGGCCGGAGGATTAGCCGGTATGATGCGGGAACTCGCTGATATCAGCTATTTCCACGAAGGCTGGCAAACCGTTTTCATGAACCAGCTGCTGCGTATTTACCTCGTCATCCAGGGCTATCAACACCTTGATCAGCTGCCTCCCCTCCTGCAACAGGATATACGCAGCCTGATCGGCTTTGCGCAATCCCAGGAAGAACTGAAAGAACAAACCGGTATCACCGATACCTGGCGCGTACTGGGTAAACAAACCTCCGAAGAAGACCGGCTTACCGTAGAACGGTATTGGCTATACGGCATTCACACCCAACGCCGGGCACTCATCCTGCAGTTTTTTGTACGCGGACAAAGCACCATTGCACAACCGCTCACACCCGGCAGTACCATACAGGCGGAACTGGTGTACTACCCTTCTGCTGCGCCACTACGGGCTATCATTAAGCAACAGATGACCGTACCACCGGATCATACCTTCAGTGGTTTTTCCGGATGGGAAGAAGTAGTCGCGGCTCAAAGCGATATCGCAGCGGCATTACCCGTGTATAACGATCAGGTATATACGATTGCAACCCTGACGCCGGTGTGGCACCAGGAACAATGGTGGTTACAAGATAGCCGCCAACAGCTGATGCCGGTAAAAAAAGGCTTTTCGCATATCTGGAAGCTCCTCGCTTTCAGCGGTGGCGCCCCGTTACATATGGCGGTTACCGGCAGGGAAATGCAATATGAACCCATCGGCGTATGGCATGAACACGAATACAAAATATTATAATGGAGCGCTGGAATCAAATCATCAATACCGCCCTGCTGGGTACTGCTAAAAAGCAGGCCGACGCACAAGGACTTCAGGGACCGCTACAGGCGGCAGCGGCCACTGTTTTAAGTAATACCGCCACTGATAAAGAAGAACAGTTTCTGCAACTGGCGGCAGTGGTGTACAACTACCGGCAGTCCGGTACACAGCCGGTAACGACTGCCGTGCCCCCTCTCGCTGTTTGCCCCGCTGAAACCAAGGCTTATTGTCCTCCGGCTGCTATCCGGGCATTGCAGCCGGTACTGGAAACAGACAGCATACAACTATTACAGCTCTGGCTGGAATACTGCACCCAACGCCATTTTATTTTGCCGCCGGCGCAGTTACCCGTGATGCTGGACAAAGCCTGGCGCAATAAATCACTGCGTGCACTCACGGCCGCGGCAGGCGGATACCGGGCCGAATGGCTGGGACAATTTAACCCCGACTGGAACTTCTCCCGCGTGGCAGAAACACTGGAAGACAGATGGGAAAACGGGGCTACTGCGCAACGGGTGGAAGCCCTGCAGGAATTACGTGCAACCGATCCCGTTATGGCACGCACCTGGTTACAGCAAAGTTGGCCCAAAGAAAGCGCCACCGTGAAAGCGGAGCTGCTGACCGTTTTAGAACAACCGCCACAGGAAAGCGACCTGGAATGGCTGGAGTCTTTGCTCACAGAAAAGAGCAAAACGGTGAAGGAAATCCTGCTCCGGCTGTTGAAAAAACTGCCGGGCTCCTCTATCCATGAATTATACTGGCAGGTGCTTGCCGGCGCTGTACAGCCCCAATGGGATGGGCACATCGTAGTGGCTTTGCCAGAATTGACAGATGAACGCATCTTTCAGAGTGGCATCGAAAAACTCAGCAACAGTAAGAGTGTGTCCGACGAAACGCACATACTGTATCAGCTGATCAGCGCAGTACATCCGGCCCGCTGGGAAACGCATTTCAGCCGCACGCCGGCAGAAGTGATCCGCTTGTTTTTACAGTATGAAACGCTGCAGCCCTTTGTGCCGGCGTTGGTACAAGCCATCACCTGGTTTGAGGCAAAGGAATGGGCTACTGCGTTTATGGAACACAGCGAAACCTTTTATATAGATATCATTCCGATGCTGCCTACGGCGCAACAGCAACAGCTTAGCGAGCATCATTTTGTGGAGCATCCGGAAGCCATCATCAAATATGCCGGCCTTAACCAGGCAGAATGGAGCGTTGCCCTGTGTACCCGGATATTACGTTATGCGGCTTCACAACCTTATACTTACAACCAGTTGTACATGAACAATGTGATACGCCAGATACCCGTTGCCATCGCGGCTACGCTGGATGATATTGTGCCAACGGAATCTTACCATGTAGGCTACTGGAATAATATAAAAGTGCACCTGGGCAAGCTGATACAAGCTAAAAGCCTGCTCCCCGGATGCTTTCATAAATAACGTTCAAACAATATTAACCGCCGAAGCTGTTACTTCAAGCTAACTGCTAAAGGCTAAAAGCTCATAAATCTCCCTCTCATGTCAGACATTTTACGTTATCATGCCGAACAGCTTTTTGCACAGGAGCTGGAAGAATTGAAAAAGCAGGACTCCGGAAAGCGCCCGCACAACTGGTTGTTAACGCCCCAGTCGGTGGTTACCTACCTGATTGGCGGGAAATTGAAAAACGGATTTGAAGTCACCCCTAAATATATTGGCAGCAAACGCCTGATGGAAATCGCCGTAGCCACCCTGGCCACCGATCGCGCGCTGCTGTTATATGGTTTACCCGGTACCGCCAAAAGCTGGGTGAGCGAGCACCTGGCTGCTGCTATCAGCGGCGACTCAACCTTGATTATACAAGGTACTGCCGGCACCAGCGAGGAAAGTGTCCGCTATGGCTGGAACTATGCCCGTCTGCTGGCAGAAGGCCCTTCTCCCAGAGCGCTGGTGGAAACGCCGGTGATGCGTGCTATGAAAGACGGTAAAATTGCAAGAATAGAAGAACTCACCCGTATCGGCGCGGATGTACAGGATACCCTGATCACCATCCTGTCTGAGAAAACACTGCCGATTCCGGAACTGAATACAGAAGTGCAGGCTTCCAAAGGATTTAACGTGATTGCCACGGCCAACAACCGCGACAAGGGTGTCAACGAATTATCCAGCGCGTTAAAACGTAGGTTCAATACCGTTATATTACCTGTCCCTGATTCTATGGAAGAGGAAATTGATATTGTGAGAAGAAGAGTAGAAAGCTTCGAGAAAGTGATGGAGCTGCCGGCAGAAAAACCGGCGCTGGAGGAAATCCGTCGCATCGTTACCATCTTCCGTGAGCTCCGTAACGGGGTAACATTGGACGGCAAAACCAAGTTGAAGTCACCTGGAAGCACCCTGAGTACCGCAGAAGCTATCTCTGTGGTTAACAATGGGTTAGCACTGGCTGCTTATTTTGGAGATGGAACCCTGAACGCTGCAGATCTGGCCGCTGGCATCATTGGTGCAGTAGTGAAAGATCCGGTGCAGGATAAACTGGTGTGGCAGGAATACCTGGAAACAGTGGTAAAAACGCGGGAAGACTGGAAAGATGTCTATCGTGCCTGCAGAGATCTAAACTAATGAAAACCACTGGTACCAAGCAATAGCGCCGAAGAAACGAGCACCGTAAACGCCCCGTAACCATACAAAAAGGCATGGGAATAAACAGGTGCTCTGACAACAAGGGAAATCGCTTTTACTTAGTACTAATTGCTAAATAACATCTTATAATAAATTAATAATCAACAATTTATGATTATTTTATTTTAGGGAGATAAAATAGCGGTCATCTGCTTATAAAGCCACCTTTTGCCCAATGGCAACTGTTAGTTTTTAGTGCTAAATGCTGATCATCTTCTTACAATAAAATTATCAGCTACGCTTGGTAATTATTGTTTATTAAAGAGATAAACAGTTCTTTATTTATCTACAGTAAAATATTAAGTAGCTATTTACGCTGATATTTTCTGGAAGATAAAAAGCCCATCATCTACCTGTAATAAAATATTAAGCGACCAATTGGTCAGGATATTTTTCGGGAGATGATGACCGCAGAGGATATATTTTTTTACGATTAAGCACCACATATGTCCGTACATATTTTAGGTATCCGGCACCACGGACCTGGTTCTGCCAGGAATGTAAAAGCTTTCCTCGAAGAGCTGCAACCGGATATTGTGCTGATAGAAGGTCCTCCGGAGGCAGATGCTTTGCTGCAATGGGCTGGTCACGAAGACTTGCAGCCACCGGTAGCGATTCTCGCCTATCAACCTGATAGTCCGCAGAAAGCCTGCTTCTACCCGTTTGCAGCCTTTTCTCCGGAGTGGCAGGCTATGTTATACGCCAAACAGCACCGCATACACGCCCGCTTCATGGACCTTCCTCTGGCACATGTATTCGGAATGGAAAATGAGGAAACGGCGAAAGCAACCGGAGCAGCAGACCCCGAAGCCGCTGATAATAATGCTTCCACCGCCCATGCGGCGAAACGGCTACACAATAGCCAGGACATCGCAGAAGCCCCGGCTTTACTCCCGGCCCATGATCCTATATCTCACCTGGCCGCTGCGGCTGGCTATGATGATGGGGAACGATGGTGGGAACATATGTTTGAATATCGCCTGGAGCAAACGGCCGTTTTTGAGGCCGTGAATGACGCCATGGCAGCCCTCCGCGAAGAACTCCACCGGAAAGAAGACCGGAAGGAACAACTCCGGGAAGCATGGATGCGTAAATGTATCCGTCAGGCGGAAAAGGAAATGTTTCAGCGGATTGCCGTGATCTGTGGCGCCTGGCATGGACCGGCGCTGCAAAACATGCCCAAACAAAAAGACGATAACGACCTGTTGAAAGGACTCCCCAAAGCCAAAGTGGAATGTACCTGGATACCATGGACGTATAGCCGTTTGAGTTACGAGAGCGGTTATGGCGCCGGCATTCCTTCCCCCGGATGGTACGAACATATCTGGGAACATCCCACCGATGACGGCACCCGCTGGATGGCGGGCGTAGCCAAACTATTCCGGGAACAGCAGCAGGATACGTCCGTAGCACACGTAATGGAAGCCGTGAGGCTGGCTAATGCGCTGGCATCATTGCGACATTTCGCCCGGCCCGGTTTGGAAGAGCTAAATGAGGCTACCCTTAGCGTGTTGTGCAACGGAGAAAGTATTCTCATGCAACTGATCCGGTATGAACTCATTGTACGCAACCGCATCGGAAAGGTACCACTGGAAGTGCCTACTCCACCCCTGCAGACGGATATCGCCAAATGGCAAAAGAAATTACGGTTGCCGCAAACGGCCGATTTCAAAGACTATATCCTGGACTTACGTAAGGATACCGACCTGGAAAGAAGCGTTTTCCTGCACCGCCTGCAACTGTTGGATATCCACTGGGGTAAACGTAGCGAAATATCCGGGAAAGGTACCTTCAAAGAACAATGGCGCCTGCAATGGGACCCGGCGTTTTCGATCGACATTATCGAAAAAGGCAGCTGGGGCAATACGGTAGCCGAAGCCGCTACCCGTTATGTCACCAATAGCGCAGAAAACACCGCCACCCTTCAACAGGTCTGCAAAATGCTGGCCTCTGCAATTCCAGCAGAACTGCCTGCCGTAGTGGAAGTATTGATTCACCGGATCAATAACCTGGCCGCTGCTTCCGGTGATGTGTTACAGCTGATGGAGGTGATTCCTTCGCTGGTGAACATCAGTCGCTATGGTAACGTCCGGAAAACAGATGCCGCCCTGGTGAATGGCATCACAGAAAGCATGATTGGCCGCATCTGTATCAGTTTGCCGGCTGCCTGCACGGCGGTAGCGGAAGACGCGGCACTCGCCCTGCTGGACCTTTTTTATGCCATGAATGACGCGATCAGCCTGCTGCAACAAGCCCCGCTGACCAGCGCCTGGCAGGAAACGCTGCAAGCCATTTCCAGAAATGAGCAATCGGCACCCATGATTGCCGGCTACGCCACAAGGCTGTTATTCGACGCAAAAATCCTGCAGGAGGATGCCCTCAGCAAAGCCTTCAGTGTATCCATGTCCGTTGCCAACCCACCCGCGTTGGCCGCCGCCTGGCTGGAAGGATTTCTCCGGGGCAGCGGAACCTTACTGCTGCTGGATGACAGCCTATGGGGAATGGTGCATCATTGGGTTTCTCAGCTGGAAAATGATATTTTCATACAGGTATTGCCGTTATTACGCCGCACCTTTTCTAACTTTACCGCCCCGGAAAGAAAAAAACTGGGCGACAAAGTAAAGAATGGTGGCAGCAGTAATAGCATAAAAACCACTACCAGCGGGGGCCTCGACGAAGATCGCGGCGCCAGGGGTATTCCGGTAGTGATGCAGTTACTCGGATTGGATGACTCAAAATTGTTAGCAGATGGAGCATGAAGAACAGATTCGCAGGTGGCGGCTGGTGCTGGGAGGATCTCAGAATGATGGTACCGGCTTTTCGTTAAATAAAACGGACCTGCAGGTAGACAAAACACTGGAAGCCTTATATGACAGCACCCGGCAGGGCGGCTTAGGCCCCTCGTCACCCAATGTAAGCCGCTGGCTGGGCGACATACGCAACTACTTCCCCTCCTCTGTGGTTCAGGTCATGCAACAGGATGCACTGAAACGCCTCAACCTTACCCAGATGCTCTTCGAAAAAGAGATGCTGGAAAACGTAGAAGCAGATGTTCACCTGGTAGCTACCCTGATGACATTGAGCCGGGTCATCCCGGAAAAAACCAAAGACACTGCCCGGCAGGTAGTCCGGAAAGTAGTAGATGAACTGATGAAGAAACTGTCGCAGCCCACGCAACAGGCCATCAGCGGCAGCTTAAACCGCAGTGCGCGTAACAGGCGCCCTCGTCATCACGAAATCAACTGGCACCTGACCATCCGGAAAAATCTGCAACACTACCAGCCCGCCTATCAAACCATTATCCCGGAAACATTGATTGGATATGGTCGTAAGCGGTCTGCCCTCAAAGAAGTAGTGTTATGCCTGGACCAGAGTGGTTCGATGGGCACCTCAGTAGTATATTCCGGCATCTTCGGAGCGGTCATGGCATCTATTCCTGCCCTAAAAACACAAATGGTTGTTTTTGATACTGCCGTTGCCGATCTTACGGAAGAATTACAAGACCCGGTAGAATTACTGTTTGGCGTTCAGCTCGGCGGTGGCACTGATATCAACGCCGCATTAAAATATTGCGGACAAATTATCAGCCGGCCCACCGACACCGTATTGGTACTGATCACCGATCTATTTGAAGGCGGTGACGAAAAAAACATGCGCAAACGCTTTACCGACCTGGCAGCAGCAGGGGTGCAGGTAATCGTATTACTGGCACTAAACGATGAAGGCGCTCCCAGCTATGATCACGAAAATGCACAATTCCTCGCGAACCTGGGCATACCGGTATTTGCCTGCTCTCCGGATAAATTCCCGGATATGATGGCCATGGCACTAAGCAAACAAGATGTTGCGCAATGGGCCGCAAAAGAAGATATTGTGCTGAAAAAATAATGAATCTATTTATACCTTATGCCGTACAACAAGGAAGACATACTACCGCTGCTTGAAAAACTGAACTTGACTATCTATGAAAACAATGAACCTATTAGAACCGGGGTAGCTTTCCTTACTGGACAAACTTTACAACCTCCCCTGTTTAACAACCCGGAGGAGGCCCGTACCCTCGGACTATTTATCCAGTTGCTGCAGGTACCGGAACATTGGAACGACAATGACCGGCTGATACTTCAGCTTATTTCCTCACCCGACACCTGGAAGGTGTGCCAACCACTATTTTTATCCCGCATCGTCCCCATGATGGACCTGCCGGGAACTTCCTCATCCATTGTACTGCGATTCAGCTATTTTACCAGCTTCCTCCAACAAAGAGGCTGTACACCACAGGAAATAGGCTCTCAACTTATCAGCTACTCCGGCGATGGCAATAACTTCGACCTCGCGCCACTGAAATTTACGCCCCTGCGTAAATTTTTACAGGACCTGATCAAAAGCGCCGAGCGACATGTCATAGACGACTACCTCGCTACCTGGAAACCTAAAAACTGGAATTCCCTCTTCTATCGTCTGCTGGCTAAAGGCCATCCGGAACGGGAAATGGAATACCTCGAAAATATGTTGCTTCCTGCAGGTAATCTCCCTGATCAGCATGAATTATCAAAAGCATTATTACAAAATAATGTGGCCAAATATGAGCCGCTGATAGAAAGAGCCGCCGAAGAAGCCTGGCTACGCCCGGATATTGCCTCGGCGCTGCATAGCTATCATCTGCTGGCGCATCATCTGCCGGAACGATTTGAGCAAAGGCTCATCAGCGTAGCATACGATTACCTCGATATGCCCACTACCGGCATCGAAGACCGCGCCCTGACCGGCTCACTCGTAACAGGTTTGTGGATACCTGATGTATCGTCATCCGGCATACTGGCAATCCGCACCCTGCTGCAAAAAGACCAGGCAAAGCTGTTGCCTTACCTGGATAATTATCTGGGAGAAAAACGTTATCTGCACCCGGATACCTTCCAGCTGCTGGTAAATGAACTCGGAGAATCCGCTGTGCCGTTGTTGCTGAATGCACTCGGGAACGACTACGATGCCCGGGTAGTATTACCAGCGCTGACTCAGTTACCGGCTGCCTTGTATATAGAACAGCTATGGCCGTTTGTATACCATAAATTAAAATCTGTTCGTTCGCTCGTTGCCGTTGTATTGGCGCAACATCCGCTGGCCATGGAGCGGGCATCCGAACTGGTGCAAAGTACCAAGGCAGATCAACGCCTCACAGGTGTGCAAATTCTCGTCCGACTCAACAATCCGCAGGCAATCACCTTACTGCAACAGATACTGCAGAAAGAAGTGAACGACGATGCGCGTGACCTGATGCTGGAAACATTGAACGACCATACCATTACTGGTGAAGATGATCTCACCATAGTAACACAACTGGTGGCGTATGCGAAAAAACGTGGTAAGCTGTCCAGACCGGTAGAAAAATGGCTGGACGACAGCAACATGCCACCACTCTACTTATTGAGCGGCAACATCGCCTCCCTGGATATGGTACGATTCCTCTTTTACCGTATGAGCCGCACCAAAGAAATTGTGGCGGATATGGAAGTCCAACCATTCCTGCGTTTGGTAGACCGTACCCGCAGCGGGGATTTCGCTAATCACCTCTTCCAGTTTTATATCGACAGAGGCGGCGATGCCAAATACAAATACCTGATGACGCTGGCGGCATTAGTAGGTGATGACGCATTGGCCGCAAACCTGCGCGTGGCGCTGCAATTCTGGATTGATACGAAGCGTCTCAAAATGGCCGAACATGGAGTGGGCGCACTGGCCCTCCATGGTAGTAACCAGGCGTTACGCATGGTAGAATACCTGTCGCGTAGATACCGCAGCCGCAAGCCTAATGTAGGCGCCGCCGCCCTGGCAGCCCTGCAACAAACCGCTGCCGCAAGAGGGATGAGTCTGCACGACTTAGGCGACTATATCGTTCCTGATTTTGGTTTCGATGGATTATACAAATCCTTTGAAGTGAAGAAGGATGTTTACCGGGCATATCTGGATCGTAATTTCAAACCGGCTTATCTCAATGATAATAACCGGCAGCTGAAAGCAATACCTGCTGCCACGCCACCTGAAATAAGGGAATCGTTCAAAGCCTTGACCAAAGAAGTGGCGGAAACAGTGAAATCGCAGACGCCCCGTATGGAGCACTTCCTGGTCACACAACGGAAATGGCGTACCACACAATGGCAGCAATTCTTCGGACAACATCCGGTGATGTCTGTATACGCCAGCCGTTTGGCCTGGGGACTTTTTGATGAAGAAGATCAACTGATCACCTCCTTCTACCGCGGGGAAGACGGCCGCCTGCTCACGCTGGCAGATACCGTTATCACACTGCCGGAAAGTGCCTCCGTACGGATGCTTCACCCGATTTATCTCGACGCTGCTACTTTACAACAGTGGAAACAAAAGTTTACTGCGCTGAACATTACACCGGTCTTTCCTCAATTGGAAAGACCGGTGGCTGCGTTATCACCGCAGCAAGCTTATAGCACGCTGGTGCACGACTTTGAGGATATTTCCCTGGAAAGCAATATCCTGAATCAGTACATGGAAAAGAAAGGCTGGCAGCTGAGTGAAGGTAGTGATGGCAAATTTGTATATGCCTATCATAAAATTGACGATGAACATCAGCTGGAGGTGATTGTGGAAATGAGCAGTATTTCTAATGAAGATAGCTTCCGGTACAAATTAGGTAAGCTGTACTTTATAGATAAAACCAAAACGCAGCAACGTTGGTTCCGCAGCACCGACAAAGAAGCGGTAGACTGCCTGCTGCCATTGAAGAATGTGCCGCCGGTGTTTTATTCGGAAGTGATGACGGATATCTCGATCTCCCGCGATCAGACCGCATTGGTGTAGCTTTTTTAAAATCACGGAATTTTATTTGTATTTTTTCGCTTTCACCAGTGAACATGAACAATTAAAATCCGACGTATGTTAAAACTACGCAACACCCTGGCGGGGGCTTTTATGCTGCTGCTATCAGCTGGCACCCTGTCCGTTCAGGCCATTCATATTATTCCGCAACCGTCGGAAGTAAAGACGTTGTCCGGCACCTTTACATTATCCGGCGCCACTACTATCATTCCAGGTAAGAGCGCCGGCGAGGCTAATCAGCTGCTACAAACCCTGCAGGAAACATATGGACTTTCCCTCTCGCTGAAACCCACAGCCAAAACGGACTTCATCCGTTTAACACTAAATGAAAAATTAAAACAGGACCTCGGTACAGAAGGCTACCAGCTGCTGGTACAACCTGCCGGTGTTACCATTACTGCCGCTACCAATGCAGGTATCTTCTATGGCATCCAGTCGCTGCGCCAATTAATCGTGGCTAACGGAAACGCCTGTACGGTGGAAGCCGTATCTGTGAAAGACAAGCCCCGCTTTGGTTGGAGAGCCTTTATGCTGGATGAAGGCCGTTACTTCAAAGGTGGAGAAACCGTGAAACACCTGTTGGATGAAATGGCGTTGCTGAAAATGAATATGTTTCACTGGCATCTCACCGATGATCAGGGCTGGCGCATAGAAATCAAAAAATATCCCTTGCTCACCACCGTGGGAGGCAGAAGAGATTCCACACAGATAGGCAGCTGGGGCAGCAAAAATTTTGATGGCAAAGTGCATCAGGGCTTCTATACCCAGGAACAAATCAAAGACATTATTAAATATGCGGCCGACAGGCACATCACCATTGTACCGGAAATAGAGATGCCGGGCCATTCCAGCGCCGCTATTGCCGCCTATCCGTGGTTAGGTACCAAGAGCGAACCGATTAAAGTACCAGGCACCTTCGGGGTACATTACGACGTATTTAATGTTAGCAATCCTAAGGTTGTTAGCTTCTTACAGGATGTACTGGATGAAGTAATTGCGTTGTTCCCATCTAAAGTAATTCATATTGGCGGGGATGAAGTAAAATACAATCAATGGAAAGAAGACGCGGGTGTACAATCTTACATGGCTGCCCATAAACTGGCTTCTCCAGCCGATTTACAGATCTTTTTCACCAACAACATTTCCAATTACTTGTCGAAGAAAGGCCGTCGTATGACCGGCTGGAACGAAATTATGGGTAGCAAGCTCCATGAATTTACTGATAGCAAAGATGTAGCTGCCACTGAAAAACTGGCGCCGGGCACCATTGTTCAGTTCTGGAAGGGAGAACTCAACCTCATCACAGATGCGGTGTCCAAAGGATATGATGTGGTAAATTCCTATCATGCTGCTACTTACCTGGATTACAGCTATAGTGATATCTCTCTGGAAAAGGCCTATAGCTTCGATCCTATTCCTGCAGGATTAGATCCAAAATATTATTCAAAAATACTGGGTAGCGGCTGCCAGATGTGGGGCGAATGGATACCAGATAATAAAGCGATGAATCACCAGGTATTTCCAAGACTGGCGGCCTATGCAGAAGATGGATGGACGCTGCCTGCCAACAAAAACTTTACACAATTCCAGGAAGCGTTGCAATTCTTCTATGCACGCTGGGATAAGGAAGGTATCGGTTATAATAAATAAGGCATTTATAAAAAAAGAGGAAGCGACGGATGAAAGCAATCACTGCTTTTGTTCGTCGCTTCCTCTTTTCAGCAGGATAACGTCGTTCATTTCAATGGTAACAACTTCAGCGTATCACCGTCCTGTTTCAGGCCATACAGGATGATCCCCATCGTATTCGCCGTTAGTGCATCTGACGCGCCTTCCCGATAAACCGGATAAGTACGGACAAGGTTTTTTCCTTTGATGGCGAAGCTATCCTGTCCGCGGTAAGCTGCCTGCTCCATCGTGTCAATCGCCGATACATCAATACGGACAACAGGATGCTGCAGCTCAAAGGCATAAATTCTTCCATAATGCCCGGTTCCTTCAGACAACATGGTGCAATAAATTTCCGGTTGGCCGTTTCCGTTCAAATCGGCGATCAGCAGGTTTCTTAGCGCTCCTTTCACATCTCTTTCCACGATACTGTCGGCTATGGTGGTGTCTTTTTTTGAACCAACAGCCAGGTAGAGATCGCGCATATAGCCGTTGCCTTTGGTGATCACCGCAATACGGTAATCACCGAAGATGGTATCCCGTTCTACAGATGTACCATCCAGTGTGTTGGGAGTAACGGGGTGCTTATTGGCAGAATCATGTGCCGCCTGCTCTGCCTTATTCTGCATAGGGCTGTTACAGGCGAAAAGAGTTGCCACTACAAGGAAACCGGCCATACTTATTTTATCGTACCACATAGCTGCTATTTTTTCATTAAAGATACCGGAGAAAATCATACCTCCATGTGGAATGCGCTACAAAAGCAGTGCCTTCCCTGGCAACGCTGAAAGCCCTGTTTTGTGTCCCACTTTCCACTGATTGATGGACAATATCCACAGTGCTGACGCTATGTTTCAGGCCGGCAAAAAAGCCACTGAAGTATGTTTCAGGCGATTATAACAAATACGGCCATATAGGCTAAAAAAGCACGATATCTGCTTATATCATCTCTGAACATAAATCTTTATTATATGAAAAACCTTCCGGCTACTATTGGATTCGTGATAATACTTGCCCTGCTTGTTTTCTTCAGGGGAAATCCGGACCGTGCTGTGCAGGCTGCTCCGGCAAATGATCGCGCTAATATTGAAATTTTCCAGCAGGATACGGTTCCTCCTACACCGCTGGATACTACCATGAGACATCATCGGAATAAGGAAAGGAAAAAAATGGATACAACGTGGAGGCACCGAAGGGATACATTGTAAAGCTGAAAGCATAAAGCATAAAGCAAAAAGCCATTGTAGCGAGTGATTACAGCGAATATTAATACGCTTTGATCACTCGCTACAATGGCTTTTTGCTTTATGCTTTATGCTTTATGCTTTCAGCTATTTCTCCAGTGTGCCAAACAAACCATTTTTATAGTCTGCCATGGCCTGTTCAATTTCTTCTGCGGTATTCATGACAAAATTATCTTTAGCTGCTACAGGCTCATCGATAGGTTCCGCGCATAGATAAAGGATGCGGGTATTTTCAGTAGCGGTGATATGAATGTCTGCATTCTCATCATCTTTATCAAAAACAATGAGGTGGTATCCACTTACATCAGTACCATTCACTTTCAGGCCACCATCCACTACATAGAGCAACGTCCAGTATCCACGTGTAGCCGTTAATGTTACGTCCTTTCCGGCATCTATGTTTCCCCAGATGGCGGTAACAGGTGTGAAATTTTTCAGCGGTCCTTTTCTGTCTTCATACTCGCCACCAATGAGGGTCAGGTGCACACCTTCTTTCACTGCTACCGGCGGCATTTCCACGCCTTTGATATATTGATACCACGGTGCTTCACCTTTATGGGCGGCGGGTACGTTAAACCACAGTTGCAGCAGTTCATAGTTGCCTCCTTTCTCCAGGAATTCAGCAGAGGGACCTTCACTGTGCAGGATACCTTTTCCGGCAAACATCCATTGTACGTCACCGGCGGTAACAGTCATGGCGTTACCGGCATTATCGCGGTGATAGCCCTGGCCCTGCAGCATAAAGGTAACTGGTGCAAAACCGCGGTGAGGGTGCGGATGCAGGCGGTCTTCCGGTGATCCCGGCGCGAAATACTTCTCCGGCATATGGTGCACCACAATAAACGGGCTGGCAAACCGGAACTGCATAGTGGGTAAGGACTGCCGCACCACTTCGGTATCTGTAATATGTTTTTCGCGTCCTTCCAGGACGTGGAGTATTTTCTTCTCCATAAAAATTTATTTTATCGGATCAGTTTGAGTCGCGCTTTCTCCACAGAGCTACGGAACATTTTAAGGATCAGCACTTCGTAGTTTTCGATGATGATCATTTCTCCTTCGCGGGGAATTGTTCCGTGGGTGTAGTTGATTAAACCTGAAAGCGTTTCATAATGTTCGCTTTCCGGCAGTGGGTAAGGTAACAATTCATTAATATCAGCCAGGTATTCATGTGCATCCACGATGAAGTTATCGTCTTTCTGTTCAACGATGGGTGCTTCGTGGTCATGCTCATCCTGTATATCTCCCACCAGCTCTTCCAGGATATCTTCCATGGTAACAATACCTTCGGTATCGCCAAATTCGTTGGTGACTACGGCCATTTGCAGGCGTTGGCCCTGGAAAGTACGGAGCAGGTCTTTGATTTTCATGCTGTCGGGTACATAGAATACCGGCTTCATGATATCTTTAATGTCCTGCAGCGTTTTTTCGTGCATGCCTTTTACAACGTCTTTTGTATATATCACGCCTTTCAGTTCATCGAGGGAGCCGCTGAATACAGGGTAGCGGGAATAGCCATCTTTGATTACCTGGTCAATGAGCTGATCCAGGGGCAGATTGACATCGAGTGCGGAAATATCTTTGCGGTGGGTCAGGATTTCTTTTACGCGGCTATCATCGAATTCAAAAACGTTCTGGATCAGCTCCCGTTCTGTTTCTTCGATGGCGCCTCCTTCCTGGCTTTCCGAGATAATGAGTTTCAGTTCTTCTTCAGAGTGAATTTCCGATTCACCAGCCGGCGTAATCCCGATGAGGCGCAGGATGCTGTTGGCCAGGCCATTGAGCATCCAGATAAATGGACGGAAAATAACGAAGAGCACGCGCAGTGGTATGGCTACGGCCAAAGTAGTAGGCAATGGTTTACGGATAGCCATTGACTTAGGGGCCAGTTCTCCGAAAACAATATGCAATATCGTGATGATGGTAAAGGCAATGGCGACGGAAACACCTTCTACAACGCCGTGGGAAATGTTGTGGATACCCAGATGATCCATTCCTTTGAGCACAATGGCGGTCATAACCGACTCTCCTACCCAACCCAGACCCAGGGAGGCCAGGGTGATCCCTAATTGTGTGGCTGCCAGATAACCATCCAGGTTACTTAACACGCTTTTAGCGGCTGCTGTGGCCCTTTTGCTGGCCATACCGCCCTTGCTGTTGATTTGAGAGGTACGTACTTTAACAATGGCAAATTCTGCCGCAACAAAGAATCCGTTTAATAGCACTAAAATAATTGTCCAGAAAAGTTGCCAAAGCATGTAGTTCGTAGATTGGTTCGCAACCCCAAATATAGGTAAATCAATTTTTATACGTTGTAGTATTTTGGAGAATGGCGAATTATCGCCTCTCTTATCGCAATTTTTCTTCGATAGTCCACTTATTTCATAGAGTTTATGTATTTTGTGGTGAATTAAGGCCTGGAATATATAAAATGGAGAAAGAACTTACTACCCTGGATGCTCCGGTAACCACTACCACAGCGGAATCAAAGGCAATAGTGCCCGTGAATAGCAGCGCCGGTGACAATGGTGCGCTAAAAAAGCAGCGTTGGATATTTGGATTGGGCGGGATTTTATTATTGGCGATTATATTAGGTGTATCCTGGTGGCAATCGCCGGATTTTCGCACGTATGTGGAGGATGTACCCCCTACTTTTTATTATTTCCTGATAGCCGGTTTCATATTTGCCATGATTGATGGCGCCATTGGTATGTCTTATGGCATCACTTCCACTACTTTTTCCTTGTCGATGGGGATTCCGCCGGCATCTGCCAGCACGGCGGTGCATATTTCGGAAATACTGAGCTGCGGTATTGCAGGCTGGATGCACCAACGGATGGGCAATGTAAACAAGAAGCTCTTTAAAATCCTCATATTACCCGGCATTGCGGGCGCCGTAATTGGTGCTTACCTGCTGTCTTCCCTGGAACATTATGCGATGTATACGAAGCCGGTAGTATCCTTATATACCCTGATCCTGGGTACCATCATCCTGTTGCGGGCTATCCGTGCGCAACGCCAAAAACATGTCGTTAAAAAAATAAAGCGAATTGGCTTCCTGGGCTTTGGAGGCGGCTTTATAGATGCTATTGGCGGCGGCGGCTGGGGATCTATTGTATTATCCTCCCTGATTGCCGGTGGCAGGCATCCCCGCTTTTCACTGGGCACGGTGAAGGCTACCCGTTTTTTCATTGCCATGCTAAGCTCTCTCACTTTTATCACCGTACTCTCTCACGTTCACTGGGATGCAGTACTGGGGCTGGTAATAGGCAGCGCCATTGCTTCTCCTATTGCAGCCAAAGTATCCAATAAAATTTCTGCCAAAACAATTATGGTCGCGGTAGCGGTGATTGTAATCCTGGTAAGTATGAAGAGTATTTACAGCTTCCTGGTAAAAATCATATAGTCTTCGGCGTTAGTCGTTGTTAACTACCTGGTTTACCTTCAGGGTAATGGGTTTGTTGATTTCGTACTGTACCAGTGCTTTGATGGTGACCGCATCCTTATCACTGAAGGGTTTGCGGGGAAGATAGCGGGGATCAATATCTACCTGGATTTCTGCGGTTTTATCTTCAAAAAGGTAATTGTTATCACGCAACTTTTTGGTCACATAGCCGGTCACCTGTACCGCGGTGCTGTCATTATGCAGTTGTCTGGCATTGCGCATCACCTCTCCTATGGTATAGGTGCGATCCTGGACGAAAAAGGGCAGCAACAAACAGAGCAGCAAGCTTTTCATGGTGACAGATGGTTTTGCTAACAGCATAAACAATAATCATGTCTGATTGTTCACTGATCGGGCACATTTGGCTATCTTGTATCTTATAAATTTCATTCATGGGATTTCTTAAAAATTACAGTAGTATGTTTTGGCTGCTGGGTGGCATTATAGCCGGCAGTATAGCGGGACTGATTTTCGGGGGAAAAGTCGTTATTATTAAGCCTATCGGCGATATTTTTTTAAACCTGTTATTTACGGTCATTATACCGCTGGTATTTTTCAGTATTTCCAATGCCATGGCCCATATAGAGGCGGGGCATAAGTTGGGGAAAATATTAGGCACCATGTCATTGGTATTCCTCAGTACCATTCTGATATCTGCTTTTCTGACCATTGTAGCCGTATGGATTTTCCCGATTCATCAGTCGGTAGTATTATCTAAAACCCTGCACCTGGAGCAGCCGGGCAACTGGGGCGATCAACTGAGCCGGTTAGTAACAGTGAATGAATTTTATGAGTTGTTGTCGCGCAAAAATATGCTGCCTTTCATTATTTTTTCCGGGCTCATCGGATTTGCGGCCATGCGTGTAGGCGAGGCTGGTAAAGCCTTCCGGCAATTTTTGCATTCCGGCAATGAAGTGATGAAGGAAGTACTGGGCGTGATTATGAAAATAGGCCCGGTGGGATTGGGTGCTTATTTCGCTTACCAGGTGGGCACCGTAGGGCCACAGCTGTTTGGCACCTACGCGCAGTCGCTGGGCATTTATTATGGCTTCGGTATTGTTTATTTCATTTTCGGTTTCACGTTTTATGCGTTTATCGCCGGGGGACTTCCGGGCATTAAAATCTTCTGGAAAAATAATATCATTCCTACGCTCACCGCTGTGGGCACAGGCAGCAGTATCGCCACTATACCCGCTAATCTGGAAGCGGTGAGCAAAATGGGGGTACCGGCAGATATTGGTAATGTGGTGGTACCGCTGGGCGCCACCCTGCATAAAGATGGCTCCAGCATTTCCTCTATTATAAAAATGGCGGTGGTATTCAGTATGTTTGGCAGAAGCTTCGACAGCGTTACTGTAGTAGCCATGGCCATGGGCGTTACCGTTATTGCCAGTATTGTGGAAGGCGGTATTCCCAATGGCGGCTACATCGGCGAACTGCTGGTGATGAGCATCTATGGCTTCCCCGTGGAAGCATTGCCGCCGCTGATGATCATTGGCACGCTGGTAGATCCGTTGGCCACTATCCTGAATGCTACGGGCGACAATGTTGCCGCCATGCTTACAACACGCTTTCTGCGTGGACGCTCGCCGGCAGCTTCGTAAAGGCCTGCTCCAGATCAGCCAGGAGGTCGGCGGTTTCTTCGAGGCCTACCGAGAGGCGGATCAGGCTATCACTTACCCCTGCGGCTCTTCTCTTTTCAGCGGGGATAGATTTATGTGTCATGGCTGCCGGATGACATAACAAACTCTTGATCCCTCCCAGGCTTTCTGCCAGTTTGAAATATTGGGTAGACGTTACAAAAGCAGTAGCTGCTTCGGTGCTATCATTCTTCAATGTAAAAGAAATGATGCCGCCAAATCCTTTGCTCTGGCGCTTTGCCAGCTCATGACCTTTATGGGATGGCAGACCGGGATAGTATACTTTATCTACCGCCGGATGGTTTTCCAGGTATTCCGCCAACGCCTGTGCGTTGATTCCATGCTGTTTAATACGCAGGTGCAACGTTTCAATACCGCGTATCAGTAAGAAACTATCGAAGGGCCCGAGGATGGCGCCAGTGGCGTTTTGATAGAATTTAATTTCTTCTGCCAGCGGTATTGTTTTAGCAATCACTACACCGGCAATGAGGTCACTATGTCCGCCGAGATATTTGGTGGCGCTGTGTACCACCAGGTCTGCGCCCAGCTCCAGGGGCTTTTGCAGAATAGGAGATGCAAAGGTATTATCCACGCAAAACAAAATGTTATGCGCTTTGGCAATACGGCCAATGGCAGCAATATCGGAGATCTTAAGCGTAGGATTGGTAGGCGTTTCCAGCCATATTAAACGGGTAGCGGGTGTGATGGCATTGAATACCGCCTGTGTATCGGAGGTATCTACATAGGTCACGCGAATGCCAAACTTCTCATATACTTTATGAAAGAGCCGGAAAGCGCCGCCATAGATATCATCCACGGCAACGATTTCGTCACCGGATTTCAAGAGTTTAATCACGGCATCAATCGCTGCCAATCCACTACCAAAGAGGGATGCCGCGGCTCCGCCTTCCAGTTGTGCGATAATTTTTTCTGCCGTTTCGCGGGTGGGGTTATTGGAACGCGCATAGTCGTATCCTTTATTTACACCGGGTGCGTCCTGCACGAAAGTAGACGTTTGATAAATAGGTACTGCAATAGCGCCAGTACGGGGATCTACGGGAATTGAATGGATTAATTCAGTAATTGTGCTCATCTGTTTTTGATTTTTAGTTTGATGAAAATTGATTAAACAGGTCCGTTAAATGAGCATATCGGGGAAGGTAGGGGCATAAAAAAACTCACCTGTAGCCAGATGAGTTTGATCATTATATAGATATAATAATGTATTGCAAAACTTGTATCTGACTTATCTTTCCCAGCTAAACGCCAGGATGGATGCAGCACCTTTCTCCCCGCTAACAGCGGGGGATGGTTGCTAAGGTATCGTTGGGCCATTTCCCTCCTCCTTTCTTGATAAGCTATCTAAAGAACTGGTGCAAAGATAATACAGAAAAACAAACCACCAAATTTATTTTCCTACAAAATCAGTAGACTTCTGTTTTTTTATTTTTTTATGAGAGATGAATACCTCCGGGAAGCCGCTGTATCAAGGATCTAATGGATCGAGGGGATTGGCCTGCAGGGAGCGAAGGTCTGGTAAGAACGACAAAAAGTAAAGATCCGCTTGTTGGATATCTGCCGCAGGCAAATATCCCAGCTCTGTAGTACAACGCTGTTTAAACACTGGGCTGTTGACATATACCAGGTGCATGGCATCAGACACACACAACATCCGTTTGTTAACGGGGATGCCACTTCTCCAGGCAATGCGGACGGCGTTGCGTACATTGGTGGTGGTGTGTCTGGCATAAGGGTCCACCATTACAGCATTAGCGGGGATTTTCAGTTCGTTGACCAGGTACTTTTTCATCTCCACTCCTTCTGAATACGAGGTACCTACTGGTCTTACATGACCGCCGGATACAATGATAAACGGCGCCATACCTTTATTAAATAACTCTGCGCCGGCGCGGCAACGGCCTTTACCAGCATCGCTCAGGGCTTCTTTACCGGAGGGGCTGGCGCCGAGTATCAGCATGGCGGAATAGGTATATTTTGTCCAATCGGTTTTCTTTATTTGCGGATATACTTCACCGTTAGTGGCCGACATAGGCTCATAGCGTCCCGCTTCATCCCGGTGATTGAGTTCCAGCAGGTCCAGTGCCAGCGCTAAGGAAGGCTGGAAGAACAAATCAGCGGATTTACTTTGCTTTCCGATCCGGGTAATACTGCGTTGCACGGCGGTTTTATAGGAAGGCGACAGCACATAAAACCGGCCAGAGTCAATCATGGCGTAGCGCATGCCAGTGCCATTCGTATAGGCGTTAATGATATAGTTGATTCCATCGGCTGCATCTTTCCAGGCAGCGGAAAGCAGCCCCGCGTCGCTTTCTCCGGCGTGCAGTTCAAACAGTCCGCTGGCGCGCATTTCCTGTGTCAAACGGGCAAATGGCGCCGGATGTTGTTGCATTAAACGGGTAAGGGCGTCAGTAGTTTGCTGTATGGTGGCAGCTGAAAACAACAGCGTAGCCGGGCTTTCTGCTTTACTCACGGGATGGGTTATACGTTGTTTGTATGTTTCCCCCAGGGCTTTCAGGGCGCTGTCGTTATTCAGCAACAAAGGCAAGTCGGGTAATTTTTCCAACAGGGTAAACAGGTAAAAATTCCGGTCCTGCAACACATTAGGCCCGGTTATAAATTTATACTGCGGGTCCGGGTAGACTGATTGACTGTAAACAAATGATGATAATGTAAGGAACAGCAAACAGGTAAGACAACTTTTCAGATACTGCATCAGGGAAAAATTATATCACAACAATACTAAAAAAATATTAAGGGTTGTTGTTCCACTAAAAGTTATCACATATAAGAGGAATAGAGGGGTAATGGCGGCATACCCATCTTTCAATAAATAAAAAAATATAATGTATAAATTAACACAATACATATTTAATTCAGAAGTGTACAAATACCTATATCATTGATTTACATTGATTATCCATTAGTTATGGCCAATTAATTCATTTATTTTCGTGGGCGGTCCAACGGAACCTAAAGCCAACACCCAATTTTAAAATCACGATGTATAAGACCCACGAGAAAAAAACCTTTGTACGCTATACAGTGCTAACGATAATGGTTTTGGTATTGATGACATTCTTTATGATCATCTTTTTACGGAAACGGGAATCTCAGCAGTTAGGTATTGTTGTAAAAGACCTTGTTGCCACTAAAACAGATGCCGGTCATATTGACCAGGCCATGCAGCTGTTATATGCTGCTGATAACAATTTCCGTATCTATACACTTACGTACGACAAACATTATCTGAATACTTATGCGGGCCAGCTGAAGTTGATCGCCGCGCATCTGGACAGTGCGGTCGACTCCAAACAGGGAGAGCGGCAAATGGAAGCCCTCCTGGCGGATAAAGCCCGGAAATCACAGCTGTTCTTACAGACACGGCTATACGTAGATTCGTTATTGCAATTATCGCAGGTATGGGATACTACGGACAAGCCCTCCCCTGTACAGCAATTGAGCAGTATTCAGATCGCGCAACCAAAGCAACAGGCAGATACGGTAGTTACCACGGAAACCGCCCACAGCAAAGGCCGTAAAAAGTTGTTTGGCCGTCTTAAAGACGCTATCAGCAACAAGCCTAATATTCAGCAAACGAATAAGGAAGTCAGGATTGTACAGCATGATGCCCCTGCCAGTAATAAAGCATTTACCAGAGAGCAGCTGCAAAGAATACAGGATGCCTATACGAAGTTTATAAAAGAGGCTACCGAAAGCCATAATAACCTGAAGCAGAAAGAATATGCGCTGGTAGTGGCCAACGAGCGGTTGTTTACAGAATTGCTGCATCAGATGGCCGCACTAAAGCAACATATGCTGGATGAAACGGATAAAAGACGCCTGCAATTAGGACAAGATATTGACCATTCCCTGTATAAACTGGATAAACACAATTACTGGGAAATCCCATTGATCCTGTTAATGGCCGGTATTATTATTTATGGCCTGATTCGCCTGTACCGCTATGATCTGGCGCTGTTAAGAGCCAAGCAGGATGCAGAAAAATTTGCGCAGCAGAAAAGTGATTTTGCCGCAACTATCAGCCATGAACTGCGTACCCCGGTGCAGTCGATCCTGGGCTTTACCTATTTACTGGAACAGGATAGAACGCCGGAAACGGTGTCGGCTATACGTCATTCAGCAGATATGTTGTTACAGGTAGTGAATAACGTGCTGGACTATACGCGGATGGAGACAGCGGAACCGGTACTGCGACAGGAAAAGTTTGCGCCCCGCACCGCCATTGAGGAAGTTTGCAATTCCCTGGCAGTACAGGCAGAAATGAAATCGCTTTCATTGATCGTCAACATCTATTTCCCCAGTACCCTGCTGGTGATGGGCGATGCTTTCCGGTTGAAGCAGGTGCTGATTAACCTGGTGGCCAATGCCATTAAATTTACGGAGCAGGGCAGCGTAACCGTTACGGCACATGTGCGGGAAAATAATCTGTTGCAGGTTAGTGTAAAAGATACCGGGCCCGGTATTTCCCATAAAGAATTACCTTTGGTCTTCGACGCTTTCTCCCAGGGAAATAATCATTATCATAAAGGCAGTGGATTAGGATTACATATTTCCAGGAAGATAATAGATCTTCACAACGGTAAAATCCATGTGGAGAGCCTTCCTGGGAAAGGCACTACGTTTTATTTTGAAATCAGGTACCAGTTGATAACACCCTCTCCTGCTACCAAAAAAATTATTGTCCCCGTGAGCAATACATCCCCAGGCCCCATTATTCCAGCGGGCATCAGATTGTTAGTAGTAGAAGACAGCATCCTGAATCAGAAGCTGTTAGCCCTTATGCTCGACCGGATGCAGGCCACTTACCTCATTGTTTCCTCTGCAGAAGAGGCGCTGGAAGTATACCAGCGGGAATCGTTTGATTTTGTGCTGACCGACATCGACTTACCCGGCATAGATGGCCTGATGCTGACTGCCATGATCCGGGAACTGCCCGATAAAAAGAAGGCAGCCGTCACCATTATTGCCATTACCGGTAATGTTTTGGAAGATGATATTGCGCTGTATCTCCGCTCGGGATTAAATGATTACATCATGAAGCCATACCGCGAGGAGGACATCCTGGAGAAAATTACGCGCCATCATCAAATGGCGTAAATTGCGGCATGACTATCGCCGATCAGATTATTGCATTCAACAGCCACCTGCATTTTTCGGGTAAACTGCCAGCAGGTATCCGTGTCATGAATCCTTTTAAAGAAGGGGAAGGCATCATGGATATCATGACACAGTTTTATAAGAAATTTTATGACGATAAAAAGCCGCGGCAACTCATTCTCGGCATCAATCCCGGCCGATTAGGCTCTGGCTCTACCGGCGTTCCCTTTACCGATACCAAACGAATGCTGGAGAAGTGTGGCATCGAAATTAAGGGCCTGAAAACGCATGAACCTTCCTCTGTATTTGTATATGATGTGATAGACGCCTACGGGGGTGTAAAACCTTTTTACCAACACTTTTATATCAGCAGTATTTGTCCGCTTGGGTTTACCGCTTTACAGGCAGGCGGGAAAGAAGTGAATTATAATTATTACGACAGCGCTGCGCTCACCAAAGCGGCTTATCCTTTTATTGTGAGTAGCCTAAAGGAACAGTTGGAATGGAATATTGACCGGGAGGTATGTTATTGTATGGGTACGGGGAAAAACGCAGCATTTCTGCAGGCGTTAAATGCGCAGGAGCGCTTCTTCAAAACGATTGTGCCATTGGAGCATCCGCGGTTTGTGATGCAATATAAAAGCAAAACCAAGGACCAGTACGTTGACAAGTACCTGTCGGCTTTTGCGGATCACCAATAACCACGCTTTGTGGATTTTTTACGCTGTTTGTACGGCGATCTGATCGGCGATACTGTTGAGTAAACCCATTTCAAAACGATGACCGTTGTCTGTAGCGCCTGGTGCGCGTACATATCCGTCTTCATCTTTCTCCATTATTATTTCCTCCCCATTTACATCTACTAAAAAGCGTTCAGCGGAGCTGGGCTTTACATAAAAGCGACCTCCGGATGTTTTAATCATGAAAGCGTTCATAAGATCCTTTTCAGATCTTTCAGCAAATCACGGACCAGCAATGTCAGGACAAAAAATAATAATATTGATTCCAGATCAGTTCAAATTCCGCCTGCGTAATCAGCTCAGGGAAAAATAGCTTATCGCCGCTAATGTCCGCTATTTCAGGCATAACAAGGTCTGACAACGCCGTACCTCCAAAATGAAAATTACAATTGGCGATACCGAAACTTCCATCATCATAGATTTCGATCTTACGGTTTTCAAAACGCTGATTGTCTATTTCACTGTAGAGAAATATGGGTTGATCTTCAAAACGATGCAGCCATGAAATTTTCAGGTACTCCATCATTATACTTTTACCAGGCGGCAGTCCCAGGTATCCTTTGGTTGTTCTGTGGCCGAATCCGGCGTGACAACGCCCGTTATCTGGTAAATATTTCCTTCTTCGTGTAACCGGTCCCCTATCTGTGGGGTGAGGTCATCTTTAAACCGGATAGTGGCGATGATACCAAAGGATTTGTAACTGCGGATTTTTACAATATTCGCAGATCTTACCGGCAGCAGGTATTCGGCCCTTTTGCGATTGTGGCTCCGGTAAAGGGAGAACATCAGCCATAATGCCAGGGCAAACAGGCTAAGTAGCAGCAGATTCACGGCTTTAATTAGGTTTAGGTGATATAATCTTTCAATGGTTAAATCGTACCTCCCGTTGGCATAGCGAGGTAGTATAACAATATAGCGATTTTAATATATGTAAACAAATTTTTTTTGAGCAGAAAGCATAAAGCGGAAAGCAAAAAGCTATTTTAGCGGATGATCAGAGCGGATTTTGTCTTTTTCAGGATTAAACTGATTATACTGATTTTGTTTTTTGAGATTAAAAAAGATTAGCGGAGATGGATGAATAATATACCCATCTATCTCCGCTAATCTTATCAATTTTTCAAATTCTTTAAAATAAAAATCGGGAAATCAGTATAATCAGTTTAATCCTGAAAAAGACAAAATCCGCTCTGATCATCCGCTAAAATAGCTTTTTGCTTTCCGCTTTATGCTTTCAGCTCACCAAAAACCATTAACGGGTCATCGTATTTGAAAGGATATTCCAATGCATACCGAAGTTTACGGGAGCTGACTATTTTATAAGGCTGGTCTTCCACCGATAAGCGGCGGGGTACTGATATACCCATGGCTTGTGCGGCTGCTTTATAATAGTTGGATCGCAGCGGATGCCCGGTAGCGCAGGCGTTGAAGGTTTCCCCCCAGATATCTTTTTCTATGATGGTGCGGATCACCCCGATGCAATCGTCGCGGTGGATCACATTCATAGGTTGCTCATTGTTTCGTTTGCCTTCGCGTATGCGACGCTCATCAGGCAGGCGGTCGTAGCCGATTAATCCGCCGAAACGCAGGATGGTGGTTTCAAAGCGGGTGGCCATAATCAATTGTTTCTCTGCAGCGCGTAATGCCAGTCCATTAGGCGTTTCAGGCAACTCCTGGCTTTCTTCTGTTACCAGTCCGTTGATATCGGCATATACAGAGGTAGAGCTGATAAATATAACTTTGCTGATAGTCGTTGTTTCCAGGAAACTGCTCAACAGCGCAATTTCTTCCACATGTGCTTCTGCCCCTCTTTCCTTACGGGGAGGAATATTGATGATGAGTATATCAGCGTCCCAGAAAGCATCCGGGCCGGTAAGTACCTCTGTTGATAAAATAACTTCGTAGGCTTCCAGGCCAAGGGCAGTGAGTTCCGCCACACCCGCGGCGGAGGTTCTGGCTCCTTTTACAGCATAGCCGGCTTCCTGCAGATGCAGTGCCAATGGCTTTCCCAGCCATCCGCAACTTAAAATGCTAATCTTCGTTTGCTTCGTGTGCATATTAAAACTTTACCATGACCTAACAACTTCCTTACTATATCCGTAATAAAATACACTTTGGATTTTGCCGGGGCATATTCTCTACCACCGCATACGGTGCTGAAACTGTTGGCCGCGAAGTTATAACATCCGGGTTATTGCCGGCCACCCAAATCAGGTAATATTTTACAGCGACGATGCAAATCACCATCACGAAAGTAACCGCATGGTTGATATACATCACCTTTTTGAATTCGTCATGCTCAATGTCGCGTTCATTTTCCCCGATATACGGCTTGTTCACCAACTCGCCGCCATAGGTATTTGGTCCACCAAAGCGGCAGTCGAGAATGCCTGCCAATGCAGCTTCCGGGTAACCGGAATTAGGGCTGGCATGTGCAGATCCATAGCGGAGCATAAAATGCCAGGCGCGACTGCTACCATATAACAAAATCATCAGCAATGCGGTAATGCGGGCAGGTATGTAATTCGCTACGTCATCGAGCCGGGCAGCGAAACGGCCAAAGTACCGGTACTGCTCATTTTTGTAGCCGATCATGGAGTCGAGTGTATTGATCATTTTATACAACATCATGCCGGGTAGTCCGAGTATGGCGTAAAAGCAAAGGGGTGCTACCACGCCGTCGCTCAGGTTTTCCGACATTGATTCCAGCACGGCTATACGAATTTGCTGTGGCGACAGCTGCGCGGTATCACGGCCAACAATCCATGCCAGTCGCTCCCTTCCGGCCTCTACCCCTTCTTTATCCAGCGTATCAAATACAGCTTTGCCTTCCTGCAGCAAGCTTTTATTGGCCAGCGCAAAAAACACAAAAACGCTGCTGAAGGCATACCAGGCCAGCGGCCATTGTTCCAGGCCCTGTTGTACAAAATAGAAAAAACAATAAACGGCGGTACATAGGATCATGGTCAATAACGCGCCTTTCCAAAAACGCGCACTTCCTTTGTTCAGCCATTGGTTTCCCCGCTGAATCAAAGTACCATACCCCTTTACCGGGTGTGGCCAGCTACGCGGATCACCCAGTAATAAATCAGCGGCATATCCTAACAGTAACGGTAATACGAATTTTAGTACAGGCTCCATTGGCGCAATGCGGTAATCAGTAAGGTATTGTTGGCGGTACTCTGACAAGCCACGCGGCAATGTCCTTGTTCCAGCCCGTAAAAATTGGAGGCATCCCGGATAAGGATACCATGGTTTTCCATCAGCCATGCTTTCAGCGAAGCCGCGGTTCCGGTCAGTGTTTCGAACAGAAAAAAATGTGTATGCGTAGGCGATACCCTGTACTCCGGCATCTTACGGATGCCCTCCCAGAAATGAAAGGTGTCCTGTAAGAGCGTTTCTTTTGATAACGCAAATTGCGTGGGATGTTCCAGGATATAATAACCTGCTTCCAGCGCAAGGCTATTTACCGACCAGGGCATTCTATAGGCGCGTACACGGTCCAGCAATTGTTTTCTACCGGCAATATATCCCAGGCGCAAACCGGGGATACAGCAGGTTTTGGTGAGCGACCGGAGTACCAAAACATTTGGTAAGCGGTGCAGATGTGGTATCATGGTGGCGGCACCCAGCGTAAATTCAATATAGGCTTCATCGACAATAAATATAGTGTGCTTGTTCCGCTGAATCAGCTGCTGCAACGCATGATCGTCCAACGCCTGCCCGGTAGGATTGTTAGGATTACAGAGAAAAACCATGTCAGTGTTGAAGCTGGTATCGGGCGTTAGCTTATCCCACAACAGGTATTGTACCTGGTGCCGGTATAGTTTACAGGCATCTGCATACTCGGCAAAAGTGGGCGCCACGATAGTCACGGTAGCGCCGGTAAAGGCTTGTGCTACCAGGTAAATAGCCTCTGTGCCGCCATTGGTGACGAGGATGCTGCCGGCAGACAAGCCTGCCTGTTTTTCCAGCATGCCCTGTAGTTTTTCCGCGCCGGCGTCGGGATAGTGGTCTATGCCGCTTATCTTACTACTAAGATGGGTTTTCAGTCCCTCCTGCAGGCCGCCATACCACACATTAGAGCTGAAGTCCGCTTTAACGGGCTGGTCAAACAAGTAACCATCGTCGCCGTGTCCTTGTATCATAAGATAATAATATTATAATTCCAGTGCCTTATAAACAGCTGAAATGTCAAGATGTTCACGAATATGTGTGGCCAGTTTATTATATTGTTCTTCTTTAAATTTTTTATAATCAAACTCCTTTACTACCGCGGATTTATCGCATTGCGACAGCAGGTCGCTGATGATAATATCATTGTCGAGGATGCCATGCAGATAGGTCCCCCAACACCGTGAATGGAGGAAGTAGCCATCTGTGTTGCCATTGGTCAGTTCATTGAGCGGAGCAGGCTGCCGGGCAGAGGTTTCTCCCATATGGATTTCATATCCTTCACAAATTTTTTCGTGGCCACGATAACGGAACTGACGTTGTTGTGTGGTTTTTTCGCGGGTGAGTACGGTCGTTACTGGTAATATGCCCAGGCCGGGAATGCTTCCCTCCGGACCTTCTACTCCAAAGGGATCAGCAATCTCCTCCCCCATCATTTGGTAACCGCCGCAAATACCGATGACTACTTTATTTCGTTTATGCGCTTCCGTTATAGCGGCAGCGGTCCCGTTATTTTTAATGGCGACTAAATCGCTGATGGTGTTTTTACTACCGGGGATGATAATGATATCTGCGGCCGTGATTTCCGCGGGATTATCGGTATAAAAAATGTGCACGCGTTCGTCTTTTTCCAGCGCGTTAAAGTCGGTGAAGTTAGACATGTGCCGCAGCAAAACCACCGCAATATTGATGCGGCCGGCCATGCGCTGCCGATGTTTGAGAGAGCCGGATACGGCGTCTTCCTCTTCAATATGGATATCGTGATAATACGGCAATACCCCTGTAACCGGCACGCCGGTGAGGCTTTCCAGTTGTTTGCGTCCGTCTTCAAACAGGCGGATATCGCCGCGGAATTTATTGATGATAATGCCTTTGATCAACGCTTTTTCTTCCGGAGGTAACAGGGCGATGGTGCCATACACGCTGCCGAAAATTCCACCGCGATCAATATCTGCAATAAGATATACGGCAGCATTGGCGTGCAAAGCGATGCGCATATTGGTGATATCGCGGCTCCGGAGATTCAGTTCAGAGATGCTACCGGCGCCTTCCATGACGATAGGGCTATAACGTTCCGCAAGCCGGTTAAAGGACTGTTTTACTTCTTCAAATAAGGCGTACTTATCCTTCTCCATAAAATATTCCCAGGCCGACTGGCTACCGGCAGGTTTACCATGCAATACCAGTTGTGCACGCTGATCGCTGGTAGGTTTCAGCAACACTGGGTTCATATCTGTTTGAGCGGGTACACCGGCTGCTTCTGCCTGTACCGCCTGTGCACGGCCTATTTCCAGTCCGTCGGGAGTAGCATAGCTATTGAGCGACATATTCTGCGCCTTGAAGGGAGCAGGTGTATATCCATCCTGCCGGAAAATACGGCAAAACCCGGCAGTGATCACGCTCTTCCCCACATCAGAAGCGGTACCCACAAACATGACCGGCCGAAGTTGTTTCATATGCATCTCGTCGTTAAGTAGGACGAAGATATATAAAGAAGCAGAAAGCATAAAGCTTAAAGCAAAAAGCTATTATAGCGGATGATCAGAGCGGATATTTAATCCTACGCTTTCATCATCCGCTATAATAGCTTTTTGCTTTAAGCTTTATGCTTTCTGCTTACTTAAAAATATCGTCGCTTAACCCATCATTCATAGTAGCTTTTTTCAGCTGCAGGTTGGAATTATATCCGCCCATGTTGGTCGCTATTTTGAAAGGCAATTTGATACCATTTACTTCGCGGTAATCGCTGTAGTCAATGCTGGATTCTCCGCCACCGCCTTCTTGTCCGGCGAGGGATACCCCACGTACTTTCAGACCGGTTTTAGCATCATAGTAGTTCCGGAATAACGCACCGCTGGGGGCTGCAATGTTCACCACATAAGCTGGCGAGCCATTTACGTCTTCCATTACAGGCGCTACTTCCAGCTTGGCATTATAGTCTGGTGATGCAAAGTTGAGTTCAGGGAACAACAGATACTTATCTTTGATGATCATTTTATCTGTGGCTGACAACGGCAAATCTTTTCCGGCATTTGACATAGTAATATTATTACCATTCATCACCATCTTCATGGCAGTAAGATTGGCAACAGGAATAAATACCTGTACCAGCGCCTTATCCGGTTGTTTGTGTTTCATGGTGAACTCCAGGCTGGTACCGGCTACTTCTCCTTCTTCCAGCACTGTCATGTCTTTTACTGCTTTCAGTTTATCGGCGCCACCAATAGCATCAATATACTTGTTTAGTATAGCCGTGGCCGTAGTACCGGCAGGTATTGGTTGTCCTGCATCGGCTTTCCAGCTGTTATTGGAAGGATTGATATCGGGGAAATTACCTGCCGGATCAATCGCTACGCTGGCGAGTTTCACGGTAGACGGATAGTGGAAAGTCCAGCTGGAGCCGCGTTCCCATACTTCCACCGGAAGGCGTACCGTATCTGATTTACCATTCACATCTTTAATGGCGATCACTACCGGCATGGGTAATTGTTCCAGGTTCTGAATGGTGATCATAGCGCCTTGTGCAGGATCGCTTTTCACATATTGTACTCCTTTCACACTCTGATCCAGTTTCCAGGTATTGAAGAACCAACCGCGCCAGAACCAGGCCAGGTCTTCACCGGAAGCATTTTCCATGGTACGGAAGAAGTCCCATGGTGTAGGGTGTTTAAATGCCCAACGTTTAATATATTCCCGGAAGGCATAGTCGAAACGTTCTGGTCCGAGGATTTGGTTGCGGAGCAATTCCAGTCCCATGCCAGGTTTAAAGTAAGCGGCCACGCCGAGGTACCCCATATCAAGTACATCGGGGGTGGTTAAAATAGGTTCTGCTTTAGCTGAAAACAGCATAGGAGCAATTCGTTGTACCGGCTGCGGTACTTTGAATTCACCTTTGTTGAATTCGGTGGTAGAGATACCGTTGATGAAGGTGTTGAAGCCTTCATCCATCCACGCATATTTACGTTCGTTGGAGCCTACAATCATCGGGAACCAGTTGTGTCCGAATTCGTGATCGGTTACACCCCACAGGCCACCTTTGGTAGACTTCCAGGAGCAGAACACGATACCAGGATATTCCATTCCTCCTACCGTACCAGCGATGTTGGTAGCTACCGGATACGTATATACGTACCATTGTTTGGAGTAATGTTCAATACAGCCTTTTACAAATTCGGTGGATCTGCCCCAGGCGGCGTTGCCGGCCACTTCTACCGGATAGAGTGACATGGCGAGGGATTTTTTACCACCGGGTAAATTGATACGGGCAGCATCCCAGATAAAGGCAGCAGAGGCGCCCCAGGCTACGTCGCGGGAGTTCTGGCATACGAAATGCCAGGTACGGTTGCCTTTGGCGGTGCCGGTATTAATTTCGGAGCTGTCGCGGATAAACACGGCCTGGTCGCTGTTGCGGGCTTTCGCGAGGCGACTGATTTCTTTCGGTGTCAGCACCTGTGCTTCGTTGACCAGCTGACCGGAGCCACTGAGGATCATGTTAGCGGGTGCCGTGATGTTGTAATCGAAGTTGCCATATTCCAGGTAAAACTCCGATGCACCCATGTAAGGAATATTATTCCATCCGAGAATATCATCATATACGGCCATACGGGGATACCACTGTGCAATTTCGTATATCCATCCGTTAGCGGTGCGCAGGCGGGAAGTACGATCGGTGCCATATTCCGGAACGGTGTAGGCATATTCGATTTTTATTTGCAGGGAGGTGCCCGATTTCATGGCATCGGCCAATTTGATCTGCATACGGGTGTCATTCACCAGGTAGTTAGCAGCAATGGTTTTGCCGTTGCTGATGATGCTCACGTTTTTCAGTTCAAAGCCCTGAGTATATGTTTTATTGGCGAACCGGTCGCCAGAAACGGCTACTGTAGCAGAACCGCGGGAGTCTTCCCGGTATATATTCTGATCCAGCTGCAGCCACAAAAAGGGCAGGTGGTCCGGACTATTGTTCTTGTACGTAATGACAACGGTACCACTGATGCGATGTTGTAAAGTATCCAGGGTAACGTCTAATTTGTAATCGGCAGCGTTCTGCCAGTATTTGGGTCCAGGTTGGCCGCCGGCACTGCGGTACTCGTTACCCGGCGTGGGGTAAAACAACGGAGCAAAAGCCTCATGTTGGTCGTATTTAGACGTGGTTTGGGCTGTTCCCTGCTGTATCACGCCACATAGTAACATGGATGCAATAGCATAGATTTTGTTGACTTTCATCGGAAGAGATTAGATTATAATAAACCGAATATAATAAAAAAGCCAAAAGCAGCGAGTTTTGTACCGCTGCTTTTGACTTTTTTTTATATAACCCATCTTTTATATACTGAGTGCTTTCTTTACATGTCGTAAGCGGAAGGCAAACAGGATGCTGAGAATACCGGTTGCCCAAAACGCTGCGGCCATGAGTCCCAGTATGGCGGCCACACCCAGGGCGGGGTTATCGAGTATTACGATGGCGATGATAATTAAGAGGATGCCTCCCACCAGCAGCCAGCCCCAATTGGGGATACTATCGGCTTGCAGCTGTATGGAAAATCCAATGAGGCTAATGCCCCGGAACATAAACCAGAAGGCCAGGAATAACGGGAGTACCGCCATACTGATAGCGGGGTAGCCAATCAGTATCCCACCCATGACCACATCCACAATTCCCGATGCGAGCGCCCATCCCCAGCCCGTATGAGCGTTCTTGTTACTGAGGGCAAAAGCGATTTCGGAAATTCCTGTTATAAATAAACTAATACTAAAAAAAATACTGAGTAATACGTAGCTGCTGAATGGATTGGAGAAAACAATGAAACCGGCAATGAGAAAGATAATCCCGTTGAGTAGATAGAGCCACCAATACTTCACATTATTACGAACAGCGGAGATAATTTGTGACATAATCGTTACTTTAATGTTAATAATGGGTAGTAATACAATTCCTCTAACACCTTCTATCGTAAAAAGTTCGGTGGAATTTCCTTCAGGGAAAAACGGAGGAAAGCACATAACTTTGTCAAAATGATTAAAATCATAGTTTAAACAAAAGACGGAAATTATCTTTGCGGCATGAATAAGGCGATTAAGCAAGACAGAAAACCACCTAATTGGTGGCACCAGGCAGATTTCATGGGCATACACGCTGTGCCTCTATTAGCTTTTTTTACCGGCACAACAGCATTTGACTGGATCTTATGTGGCGTGTTGTATGTAGTACGCATGTTCTTTGTGACGGCGGGTTATCATCGTTATTTCTCTCATCGTGCTTTTAAAACGTCGAGATTCTTCCAGTTTATTCTCGCTGGTGGTGCACAAAGCAGCTTGCAGAAAGGCGCTTTATGGTGGTCAGCCAATCACCGTATCCATCACAAACACAGTGACACCCCTGAAGATCCGCATTCAGCGAATGTTTACGGCTTCTGGTATGCACATATTGGCTGGATCATGGGACCAGAATATAAACCAACCCGTTTTGACCTGATCAAGGATCACAAAGCCAAAGAATTATTATGGCTGAACAAGTGGCATATGATACCTGCAGTGGTACTGGCTATCGCCGTATATTTTGTGGGTAACAAAGTAAATGGTACTGGTTGGTTCGACTGGCACGCAGGTTTATCTACCTTGCTGATCGGGTTCTTCCTGAGCACCGTGATATTGTACCATGGTACTTTTACCATTAACTCGCTCATGCATAAAATTGGTAATAAAAGATATTATACGGGAGATGAATCCCGCAACAGTGCTATCCTGGCTTTGGTTACGCTCGGGGAAGGCTGGCATAACAACCACCACTATTATCAGAGTGCGGCCAGACAAGGCTTCTACTGGTGGGAGTTTGATATCACTTACTATGTTATCAAAACATTAGGTTTGTTCGGTATCGTATGGGAAATACGTCCGGTACCTGCGAAACTGAAGAATAGCAATAAGCTTACACAGCTGGCTGCTGACCGCGTACCAGTGGAAGAAGCACATTAATAAAGCTAAAAGCACAAAGCATAAAGCAAAAAGCTATTGTCACGTATATCACTCGCGGCAATAGCTTTTTGCTTTATGCTTTGTGCTTTCAGCTCCTCCATAATTGTTTCCCTTTTATTTTTTATCTTGTTTTCCTAAAATATAAAATTCCATGCAATACGCTCCAGCAGCCAACAGATACAGTCAAATGACCTATAACCGTTGCGGTAAGAGTGGCGTTCAGCTACCAGCCGTTTCACTGGGATTATGGCACAACTTCGGTTCTATCGACAATTTTGAGAATGGACGTAGTATTATCCGTAGTGCATTCGACAAAGGGATCACCCATTTTGACCTGGCCAACAACTATGGTCCGGTACCGGGTAGTGCAGAAGAAAATTTCGGCCGGATACTGAAACAGGATTTTACCGGGCATCTTCGTGATGAGCTGATTATTTCCACCAAAGCGGGGTATACGATGTGGCCTGGCCCTTATGGCGACTGGGGTTCCCGCAAGTACCTTGTTTCCAGCCTGGACCAAAGCCTACGCCGCATGCAGCTGGATTATGTAGACATCTTCTATTCTCACCGTCCGGACCCTGCTACGCCGATAGAGGAGACTATGGGCGCGCTGCACAGCATTGTACAACAGGGGAAAGCTTTATACGTAGGGCTCTCCAATTATACCGCCGAGCAAACCAGTACCGCCGTGGCCGTACTGAAATCGCTGGGAACACCGTGCCTGATTCACCAACCCAAATACAGTATGTTTGAACGTTGGGTAGAAAACGGTTTACTCGATGTGCTGGAAGCAAATGGCGTGGGTTGTATACCTTTTTCTCCGCTGGCGCAGGGCTTACTGACGGATCGTTACCTGAACGGCATTCCGGCTGGTTCACGTGCCAGCAAGCCGAGTGGCTTTTTACAGGAAGGCGATGTAACGCCGGCTAAAATTGAACAGGTGAAAAAATTAAACCAGCTGGCGCAACAACGCGGGCAATCGCTCGCCCAGATGGCGCTGGCCTGGATACTGAAAGATAAGCGTATTACCACGGTATTGATTGGCGCCAGCTCCGTAGCGCAGCTGGATAACAACCTGGATAGTTTGAAAAATACTGTTTTTACGAAAGAAGAACTGGATGCCATCGAAGCCATCCTCAAATAATTCCCGGACGTGCAAAGGTGCTACCTGCGCATCTTTGCACGTTCATATTGTATCGGCCATTTTATTTCCGTATGTAATGCATGCGCCGCATGTAATGGGAAATATGGATTTCTCAACAACTCCCTGGCCAGGAGTACAATATCTGCCCGCCCTTCCGCAATAATACTTTCCGCTTCTTCGGCTGTTGTAATCATCCCTACCGCACCCGTGGCGATGCCTGCTTCTTTTTTCACTTTTTCCGCAAACGGGGTTTGATACAATGGTCCGGTTTTGATTTGCTGATGCGCGGCGAGGCCACCGGAAGAGCAGTCGATCAGATCTACCCCTTTACTTTTCAGGATGCTGGCCAGTTGTACGGATTCTTCCGGGTTCCAGCCGCCTTCCGCCCAGTCGGTGACAGAAATTCTAACCAATAAGGGATACTGTTCCGGCCATACGGAACGCACGGTGGTCACTATCTCCAGCAACAGGCGTATCCTGTTTTCAAAACTGCCGCCATATTCATCTGTGCGGTGGTTGCTGAGCGGCGATAAAAAACTATGCAACAGGTATCCATGGGCCGCATGTAACTCCACCACTTCAAAACCGGCCTGCAAAGCGCGGATTGTAGCGGCTTTGAAGTCTTTCACCACTTTACGTCTGCCCGTTTCCGTCAGTGCTTCCGGTAATGGATATACGTCGTTGAACGGGATGGCGCTGGGCGCCACTACCTGCCAGCCCCCCGCGGCTGCCGGGAGTGCGGCACTTCCCTCCCATGGCCTGAGGGTACTGGCTTTACGGCCTGCGTGTGCCAGTTGTATACCGGGTACAGCCCCTTGTGCGGCAATAAAGGAGGTGATGCGCTGTAACATAGGAATATGTTCATCTTTCCAGATGCCCAGGTCGTGGATAGAAATACGTCCTTCCGGCGATACAGCGGCTGCCTCTGTGAGTACCAGTCCGGCCCCTCCTACCGCCCTGGTACCCAGATGCACCAGGTGCCAGTCGTTCGCAAAACCATCTTCCGATGAATACTCACACATGGGAGATACGGCAATACGATTCCTGAACTCAACTTTTCTTAACGAAAAAGGTGTAAACAAATGCGACATAATCCCTTGCTTTTAAGTTCATTAAAATTAAGCATAAATCATATAGCGAAAACATAATGATCAAGTGATTATCTGCCCGGGAAAAAATATCCGGAAATGCTTATTTTTAGGGCCTTATACCTATACATACGATGTATCTGTTCCCTGCCAAGCGCAACATTGTTGGAGTCCTGTTGCTATTTCTGTTTGTAAGCTTTTTCAACATTCATGGCGCCTATGCGGACCAAAAGGCAGATTTCTCTGCTTCCGTGGTAAGTGATTGCGAATCAGTGAACACTACCTTCACTGATTTATCTACCGGCGCACCGGTGGCCTGGCTATGGGATTTCGGTAACGGTATCACCAGTACGAAAAAGAAACCGGCCACTACTTATGTGAAAGTAGGCAGCTACACCGTGACGTTAAAAGTAACTTACGCCGACGGTAGTACGAAAACCATTACCAAACCAGACTTTATACACGTAAGAGCCAATCCTACCGTTGATTTTAGCGTATCTCCCACCAAAGGTTGCGTACCCTTCACCCCTACGTTTACAGATAAGTCCAGGCCGGGCGATGGGACTTTGCAGAACTACAGCTGGGATTTTGGTGATGGTAGTGCAGCGGAAAATGCCGGCAGCACCGTTACTCATAACTATACAGTACCAGGCGTATACAGTGTACTCCTTGCCGTTACCAACAGTTACGGCTGCAAGAGTTTCAAAGTAATGGATAAAGCCGTTGATGTGGTAGCTGCTTTGAATGCCGACTTTACCGTGGCAGAAAAAATGTTATGTAAAGCCCCGGTAGATGTACTGTTTACCAATACTTCCTCTGGCGCCGGTACCTTAAGCTATAAATGGGAGTTTGATGATGGCAGCAGCAATACTGCGAAAGATCCGGGGAAACATACCATTACCACCAAAGGTACCCACAGTATTAAACTCACCGTGAGTAATGAGCGGGGATGTACCGCTGTAAAATCGGCCAACGATATCAACGTCGCCAATTATTCCGCAACGCTGACCGTGCCTAACCTGGCCTGCACCAATCAAGCCACCACCTTTCAGGCAGCCTTCTCACCAGTACAGCCACAAAGCACCACCTGGGAAGTAAACGGACAATTCCTTTGGCCCAATGGCAACAATACCCTTGATTATTATGCCCCTACCACCGGGCCGGCGAAAGTAACAGTAACTGCCATGTTTGGGAATTGCAAAGAGGTAGTGGAAAAAACGATGGATGTAAAACAAACACCTACCGTAGCCATGGTTACGGATAACAAACCTATTTGTGATATACCCGCCACCATTGCGTTTACTGGCAATACTACCGGCGCTACCAGCTGGAAATGGACCTTTGGAGACGGACAAACTTCTACCCAACAAAGTCCTTCGCACGTATACAACCGGGAAGGGCAGTTTGAAGTTACACTGCTGGGAACAAGCCAGGATGGCTGCAGCGCCAACACCTACAGCCATTTATATGTCAGCAAAACAACCGTAAATATTAGCTCCACCAGGGATAATGGCTGTGAAGGTTTTACCGCCTCGTTCAGTGCCTGGCCAACTAGTACGGATCAGATAAAAACCTGGTCATGGAATTTTGGGGATGGCAGCACCTCCACAGAAGCCACTCCCAAACATACTTATCCGAAAGCAGGTGATTATACCATTTCCCTGAAATATACCACTGCCAATGGTTGTACCGGTACCGCCAACCAGTATAGCATTATGAAGGTATATAAAAAGCCCTCCGTAGACTTCAGCTCTCCCAGTGCACCAACGGTATGTGGCAATTCCGCCGCGACTTTCAACGGCCAATCAGATATAGGAACAAACTGGTTTTGGAGTTACGGTGATGGGACCTACGGATCTGGCAAAACCAATATACATAGCTACCCACAGCCAAGCTCCTACGATGTTACCTTAACGGTATACAATGGTACCTGCCCAAATACAATTACGAAAAAAGCCTACATTACTGCGGTAAATCCTTTCCCAATATTCAGCATCAACCCGGTTGACTGTAATGATCGTATGACCGTTAGCGTTACCGAAAGCTCTATTGGCGCTACCAGCTGGAAATGGAACTGGGGCGACGGAACAGAGACCCGCTCTACCGTTCATAGTGATGTGGTGACGCATACCTATGCCCAATCTGGTACTTATACGATACAACTAACTACTTCTGATGGCCATTGTACTACCTATCTTAGCTCCCGCGTGAGGATTATAGCACCATCTCCCGTTATTATTGCTACTGATAAAACAGTACTGTGCAGTAACGAAACCATCATCGGGCGGGTAACACAGGAAGATGCAAGTATCCGCAGCTTTAATTTTCCTTACCATTGGACCCTGGACGGCGGAGATAGCTGGTGGGACAATAATAACAGCTCCGTCAGCTACACCAATCTTACCCCTGGCAAACATACACTCAGTTTAAGGATCATAGATCAGTTGGGTTGTTCGAATACCAGCAATCAGATAGATTTTAAGGTACGTGGTCCGCTGGCAGACTATAACCTGCCTTCGCAGATAGAATGTAAAGGCGCCGAATTGACTTTTACTGACAATACCGATCTGACAAACAGCAGCAGCATTAGAAAATGGAGCTGGAATTTTGGCGACAACAGCAGTACGTCTATAATGGCCTTTACCAGTCCGCCGTTTAAACATACCTACGCTACCGCAGGAAGGTATACACCCACGCTGACCGTTACCGATAAAGATGGTTGTGTGAATACATTTGGCGGAAAATATCTGCAGGTAAACGGACCGGTGGCAGACTTCAACCCCGATGCCTATGTTGTTGCACCTGGCAGCTGGGTAAAATTCTGGAACGCTTCTGATGAAATTGGTGGCACTATTACCGGTTATAAATGGGATCTGGGAGATGGCAACAGTGCTACCAGCCAGGATGCCGGTCCGCATCAATACCCCGACAAAGGCATATACCCGGTAACCCTGAAGATCTCAGATGACAACGGCTGCACCGATTCTAAAACCAAAAACATTAAAGTAGCCTCCGTAGGCGCAGGTTTCATCTATACCAGCTCCTTTGTAAACGGAGGAAACTGCGCGCCCATGATTTTCCGGTTTAACAATACCTCTATCAACTATAACACCTGTTTATGGGACTTTGGAGATAACTCTTCTTCGGATCAAACATATCCCGTACACACCTTCACCGAAGCCGGGCACTACAAAGTAACCCTCAAGGTAAAAGGTATTGCTGATACGGAAGATGAATACAGCGAGGTGATCATAGTAAGAGGTCCCTATGCCACCATTACCACTAGCGCCGAAGGGGGATGTCTCGAAAAGGAAATATTGTTTAAAGTGAAGCCAGAGAATGCCACTTCCTTTAGTTGGGATTTTACAGATGGCGACGTGGAAGAAACCGATAAACTGGACATCACCCACCGCTTCAGTGAACCGGGTATTTATAACCCACGGCTGTTGCTGAAAGATGATGCCGGCTGTAAAGGCAGCGCCTTCCTGGACCATCCGGTTGTGATAGACCAACTGGATATTAAACTCAACCCTAACCCGGAAAAAATATGCGGAGAAGGTACGCTCACGTTTGCACCTGCCTTCAACAGTTATTCAGTAGACGAACTGAAAATACCCCCCGCGTTCACCTGGACGTATGATCCGGGTCTGACAGCGAAAAATACCAATACTACTACACCCGAATTTTACATGAATAAAACGGGCACTTATAAGTTTGGCCTTACCGCCACCACCAAATACGGCTGTACCCAAACGGTGGAACTACCTTATAACGTATACGCGCAACCGTTAGTATCTATCAGTGGGCCTGCGAAGATTTGTAAAGATGTACCTATCAACTTTGAGGGCCTTGTTACACAGACGTCCGACGTAACCTGGGACTGGGACTTCGGCAACGGTAAAGCCAGTACGAAACAAACACCGGCCGCGCAAACCTATCCCACCACCGGCGATGCCACGGTAAAGCTCACCGTTACCAGCAAAGACGGCTGTATCGACAAAACCACCCATGCACTCACCGTATTACCTTTACCGGATATTAAAGCCAGTGCACCGGCGGAATTTATTTGTCTGAATAACACCACCATCTTACATGCCGGCGGCGGTATTAAATATGAGTGGACACCGGCCGCTGGCCTTAGCGATCCGGGTATTCCGAATCCTACGGCATCTCCATCTGTTACCACTACTTACCAGGTAAAAGTGACCGACAACGAAGGCTGTATAAATACCGATCAGGTAAAAATCAGGGTAGTACAGCCTTTCACTATTCACGCCACACCGGATACCCTGCTTTGTTTGGGTGATCCGCTGAAACTATGGGTATGGGGCACTGATTACTATGTGTGGCGCGGGTTTGGACTTGACAAGCCCTACTCGCCTACGCCGGTGGCTACTTTAAAACGTACGGGGCAATACACCTATGACGTCACCGGATATGATAAAGACAACTGCTTCTCTGACCATACAGCGTTGACAGTAACCGTAAACCCCACGCCTACTGTCAATGCGGGTATTGACCGGCAAACCATGGCCGGTGTTCCGGTATTCCTGGCCAGCAGCAACAGTAATGATGTAATCCGCTGGAGCTGGACACCACCGGAGTATCTGGATTGCCCCAACTGTCAGCGGGTACAGGCCCTGCCTAACATCAGCACACTTTACAATGTAGAAGTGGAAAATGTGTATGGCTGTAAGGCTTCTGATAATGTAATGGTACATGTTGTTTGCCAGCAGAGCGCCATCTTTATGCCCAATGCCTTTACCCCCAACCATGATGGTAAAAACGAAAGAATTTACCCTAAGGGGAAAGGGGTGAAAGAAGTAGAATGGCTGCGCATCTACGACCGCTGGGGCACCCTGGTATTTGAAAGAACCCACTTCCAGATCAATGTGCCATCAGCAGGATGGGATGGACGCAGCAATAACCGCGAAGCGCCGCTGGGCACCTATATTTATTCTATGCAAACGGTGTGTGAAAGTGGAGAAAAATTTGAGTTTAAAGGAAATATCGTTTTAATAAAATAAATCGCCTCGTGCAAAAGCGCTCTCAAAAAAAACTTTGAGAGCACTTTTGTATTTTTATGTCCGCCCCTGGCTGTATCGAAAGCGGACAGAATTTGTATCAAAAACGGACACATTGAAGTCTTACTTTTCAGGATATCCCAGTAAATCAGGGCTATGGGTATCTGGCACCATCTTGGCCCGCCACTTCCCCAATAGTTACTGATGACCCTTTAACATATTTTATGTTCAAAAATTTCCTCAAGGTGGCTTACCGGAGTCTTCTCCGTAACAAAGGCTTTTCCTTTATCAATATCACCGGGTTAGCCATTGGCATGGCGGCTGCGATGCTTATTTTTCTCTGGATACAGGATGAACTGAGCTACGACCAGTTTCACAAAAATAAGGACCGGATATACGAAGTATGGAACCGGGTACCGCTTGATGGGAAAATAGTATCCCTGAATACTTCTTCTGCCTTGCTGGGGCCCGCCGTAGAAAAAGATCTGCCTGAAGTAGAACGCGCTGTCAGGGTTAATTTCTCTGAGCAGTATCTTTTCTCTATCGGGGATAAAAAATTGATGAAATCCGGCTGCATTGTAGATACCGGATTCCTGCAGATGTTTACCTTTCCTATGCTGGAAGGCAATCCATTAACCGCCCTGAATGGCGCCACCAATGTGGTGCTGACAGAAAAAACTGCTAAAAGCCTGTTTGGCAATGAATCTGCCATGGGCAAGATTATAAAACTGGAAAACAAGTACGATTTCACGGTTACTGGTGTGCTGAAAGACTTGCCCACCAATTCCAGGTTTCAATTTGACTGCCTGCTGCCCTGGGATTGTATGAAATTAGGCGACCGCGTTGATTTCGGATGGAACGACAATAGCACCCCCACTTATCTGTTATTGAAGCCGAACACGAGTTTTGCGGCCGTATCCAGCAAAATCAAGGACCTGAAACAACGATATAGTGACGAAGCCAAAACAATCAAATGGGAGCTCTTTATTTATCCATTGGAGCGCTGGCGGCTGTATTCCAGCTTCACTAATGGAAAAGAAGACAATAATGGCCGCCATATGTTTGTAAAGCTGTTTTCCATCATTGCCCTGTTTATCCTGCTGATTGCCTGTATCAACTTCATGAACCTCAGCACCGCCCGTAGTGAAAAACGGGCAAAGGAAGTGGGCATCCGCAAGGTAGTGGGTGCGCAGAAGCGTTCCCTTATTGGCCAGTTTATCGGAGAATCCATTTTCCTGGCGTGTCTGGCTGGTATAGTGGCATTTGCGATTATTCAGTTGAGCCTGCCTGCCTATAACGTGTTAACAGAAAAGCAATTATCCATTGACATCAGTAACGGCTATACGTGGATAGGATTCATCGGATTTATACTGATCACCGGCTTGCTGGCGGGCAGTTATCCCGCGTTCTTTCTCTCTTCTTTTCAGCCGGTAAAAGTATTAAAAGGTACGTTTAAGAGAAGCAATGCGCTGGTAACACCGAGAAAAGTGCTGGTGGTATTACAATTCTCTTTTGCCATTCTGCTGATCATCTGCACAATTGTAGTGAAACAACAAATTGATTATGCCCGCAACAGAGAAACAGGTTATAATAAGGATCATCTGATTTATCATTCGCTTTCAGGCGACGTTGGTAAAAACTTTGCGTCTATTAAAGAGGAATTACTAACATCCGGCGTGGCTACGGCTGTGACCAAAACCAATTCTCCATTAACAGAAAGATGGAGTAATGGTTGGGGGCAGCAATGGGAAGGGAAAGATCCGAATGATCGTACTTTTTTCGACAGATATATGGCAGATGAAAACCTGGGAGCTACAGCAGGGCTGCAATTTATACAAGGGCGTGATTTTGATTTAAAAAAATACCCTACCGATTCCACGGGATTAATCATCAACGAGTCTTCCCTGAAAGTGATGAAATTTAAAGACCCGATAGGCAAAGTGGTATCAGATCTGGGAACGGACTGGCATATTGTGGGGGTGATCAAAGATTTCATTCTTTCCAGTCCCTATGAGCCTACCAGACCGATATTGATTTCCGGTGGGAAGAGTCGCTTTTTGACTTTCAATGTGATGCAGATCCGGCTGAATGGCCAGCAAACCACGGCGAAGAATATAGAAAAAGCGGCGGCTATCTTCAAAAAATACAATCCTCAATTTGCTTTCGAACCTAAGTTTGTAGATGCCGAATATGCCAGGAAGTTTGAGAACGAACAAACGCAAGGCACGCTGGCAGGCTTATTTGCCGGGCTGACGATATTTATTTCCTGCCTCGGGTTATTCGGTTTAACTACTTACATGGCAGAAAACCGGATCAAAGAAATTGGTGTCCGCAAAATCATGGGGGCTTCCGTTGCCAGTATCACGGCCTTATTATCGAAAGACTTTGTAAAACTGGTAGTGATTGCCTTCTTTATTGCTGCCCCATTGGCAGGTTGGATTATGCATAAATGGCTGGAAGACTATACATACCGTGTGGGGCTTTCCTGGTGGGTGTTTGCAGCCGCAGGTGCCTTAGCCGTGCTGATTGCATTGGTGACAGTAAGTTATCAGTCGATCAAAGCAGCCCTGACCAATCCGGTGAAAAGTTTGCGGGCGGAGTAAGACACTGCGTTAGAATTACGAATTACGGATTTATAGGAAGATAGTAAACGCGAAGAACAATCGCTTATCGCTCCCCACAAATCCGTAATTCGTAATTCGTAATTCTTCTTGTCTACCTCGTTAAAAAAAGTATAAACAGCTGCATCTTTTCTATAAAAATGGTTAATTAGTAACTGCTAAAAAACCTTGCATGCAGCATCTCAGTGAACCATCCCCACCCTGGGCCTTATTCAGGAAACTTGTTTTCCGGTTCGTCACCATTTATTTCCTGCTGTATTCTGCCGGAATGTTGGGTGGTTTGCAATGGTTCTGGACACCATTGGCTACTTGGACAGGGAAGTTATTGATTCGCCCGGACTTTGAAATTACGGTATGGACTAACGGTAGCGGGGACACGACATACAACTACCTCGTTACTTTATGCACGTTCATTTTATCATTGCTGATCTGTGCGGTATGGTCCATATTGGATCGCAAAAGGGCAGGTTATGACCGGCTCCTGTATTGGGTGAGGGCGGTAATATGTTATTGTCTGGCCTCCGCCATGATTACCTATGGTATGGCGAAGCTGACGAAATCACAGTTTCCGTTTCCGAGTCTTTCCAAGCTGGATGATCCCTTTGGAAGCACCTCTCCGATGGGGTTAGCGTGGTCTTATATGGGATATTCCACCGGCTACAACCTGTTTACCGGCATGGCGGAATTCCTGGGTGGCTGCTTTCTTTTCTTCCGCAGGACCCGCCTGTTTGGCGCCTTATGGTCTATGATGGTGATGCTGAATGTAGTAGCCATGAATCTCTTCTATGATATTCCGGTAAAACTATTCTCCACACATTTATTCCTGATGGCGCTATTTATTGCCGCTCCTGATATACCCAGGTTGTTTCAATTTTTCTTTTTACAAAAGCCAGTGGAAGTGGCAGCACAGTGGGTGCCTGTTTTTCGCACAACATGGAAGCGTATTACCTTCATCTCCCTAAAATACCTGCTTATCAGTACTTTTTTAGGATCAATGGTATATCAGGGTATTATCACTGTAAAGCGGGGAAACCGGGATACTAAAAAAGTACCGCTATACGGTATATATGAAGTTTCGCAAATACGCGCTGATTCGTTACGCGCCCCCTGGATAGTGGAAATCCGGCGCTTTCAGAAAATTTATATTGAGCAGGAATGGGGATTCACCGTCCGTAAAAATCAAACGGATCTTTCTTACTACCAGCTAAAAACAGATACCTTAAAACATCAGCTTTCTTTCTGGGATAACAATAGCAGTGACACTGTACATCTGCATTATCAGCAAACAGAGAAAGATATATATTTGTGCGATGGTACTGCCGGCAAAGACAGTATACATATGCAATTGAAAAGAAAAGATCCGAACGACTATCTGCTGATTAGCAGAGGCTTTCATTGGATCAATGAGTACCCATTGAATCGGTAATATGACTATAGCAGCACACCGGCAACGCATATACGAGGATGGCTATACAGTGATAGACACCTTGTTTGAACAAGGCGTCATTGACGCCATGCTGGCCGTGATCAATAATACAGACACCTCCGGACCTTTATTCCGTAAAACGAATGACCTTTTTGCCATTCGTCGTTTTCTGCAAACGGTGCCGGATATACGACCACTTATTTTCACTTCTCCCCTACAATCCTTACTGGAAGGCATTTTTGGCGATGGATACTTCCCTGTAAAATCTATCTATTTCGATAAACCCGGCCAATCGAACTGGTTTGTAGCCTGGCACCAGGATCTCACTATTTCTGTGGCAGAAAAGCTGGCCGTACCTGGCTATGGTCCATGGACCATAAAACCAGCGCAATATGCAGTGCAGCCTCCTGTTGAACTACTCGAAAACAACTTTACCATCCGCATTCACCTGGATGATACCGATGAGCATAACGGCGCGTTGAAAGTCATACCCGGCTCTCACCGGAAAGGTATTCACCGGGCAGACACTATTGATAGAAACATGACACCGGATGTTAGTTGTAACGTACGCAAAGGCGGCATTATGATCATGCGTCCACTCCTCATGCATGCCTCTGGTCGCAGCAGCAACGGGCATAACCGCCGCGTGATACATATTGAGTTTAGTAATCAAACCCTCGCGGGCGGACTGCGTTGGGCGGAGCAGAAAGCATAAAGCAGAAAGCATAAAGCAGAAAGCTTAAAGCAAAAAGCAAAAAGCTATTGTAGCGAATGATTAAAGCGTAAAATTAAAAATTTCCGTTCTGATCATTCGCTACAATAGCTTTTTGCTTTAAGCTTTATGCTTTCTGCTCCCTCAATATCCCAGGTTCTGCTTCAGCACTGATGCGCCGTTCTTCACGCTCAGATCTATCTGACGTTGAGGAATCGGGAATCGTACATTTCTGGCAGCGAAGTTACCGTTGGCAATATCTGTTGTAATCTGTTTTTCGTAGGCGAAATAACGATTGATTTCTGTTTGTGCAATGCCCCAGCGAACGAGATCAAAGTAACGATGACCTTCCATGGCCAGTTCCAATTTACGTTCAAACTGAATAGCTTTCATAGACCAGTCCTTACCTTTTTCAGCAAAGTAGCCTGATGCATAAGGGCTGATTTTATAATTGGCGGCTGGCGTATCGGTGTATCCGCCTGTAGGGTCTGATGGATCGAGATACGTTTTCACCCAGCCCACAGGATTGGCAGCACGGTTACGAACCGCATTGACATGTTCTTCTGCAATATTCAGGTCTCCTACCTGGGCCTGGCATTCTGCAGCCATAAGCAGTACATCGGCAAAGCGGATCAGCACATAGTTGATGGCATTGCCGGGCGCCCATCCATTCCCATCATAATATTTATCTTGCGTGGCCTGCATGTACACGTTCTTTACAGCAGAGTAAGGGCCGGCAGAGTGCTGATCACGAATCCAGTCCTGACCAGGATGATTCCCCCAATCGAGGAAAGGAATACCACGGCGCCCTACGGTCCAGTCGAGCCGTGGATCAAGATTACCGGCATCCGGCGTGAATGGCGCAGTACTGAGAAGGTTGGTATCGCTTTTAACTGCGTGCGTATTAAAATCATCCAGATAAGGGAGTCCGTCGGCATCGGTTCGGAAAGAGTTCACCAGGTCCTGTGAAGGCTGATAAAAACCGCAACAGCTAAAGGGGCCATTGTAAGGGTAATTCAGCATGTCGCCCTGGTTAGCGTTACCTGTGCCACCGGAACCGTCGTTAGCGCTATATTGGACCGAAAAAACAGCTTCCGCGTTATTTTCCGTGAACGCATCGAAGTTATCATGGAATTTTTCCATTAGGTGAAAAGATACGCCTTTCGCGGTTTTACCGTTGGCGATGATATCTTCAAAAATCGGAAGGGCATCTGTGTATTTTTTCTGGTAGAGATATGTTTTGGCCAGGTAAGCTTTGGCTGCCCAGGTATTGGCGCGACCAATCACGTCCTGTACTTCGTTCAGATTCTCCGCCGCATATTTGAAGTCGGCTTCAATCATCGGCCAGATACTCTTATCGTTAGGTATTTTATAATCATCTACATTCAGCTTCGCATAGCTCTCCGAGTTTTCATCTGCCCAGGGAACGTTATCAAACATTTTCTTCAGGTCTGAATAGAAGTGCGCGCGCAGAAAACGTGCTTCCGCAGCCCGTTCTTTCTTTTCATCGTCCGTCATATCCGTTACATTCTTCAGGATGTGCAAGACAAAGTTACAGCGACGTACCCCTTCATAATCCACCCTCCACTTATCGTTAAAGAAACCGTTGGTGGCGTTTCCGAAAAAAGTACCTATCTGCAAAATGGTAGCGGCATCACCGGGGTCGCTACCTTTATGGGCGTCCCCGCCACATACGCTGCCATAAATCCAGTTGTCGGGCGATACGGTATAACCACTGCCGCCAGCCAGATTCACCATATCTCCATCTTTAAAATCCTGTCCGTCCAATGCGCCATAGGCGCCTATTAATAAAGTATTAACGCCTTTTTTGTTAGTGAGGGCTGCCTCTTCCAGCGATGATTGTGGCGTACGCTGGAGAAAGCTTTTACCACAACCGGTTAGCAAGGGAGTTGCAATAGCCGCACTCAGTAGTATATGATAAAATGATTTCATGATCATACTTTTTTTAAATGAGCAATTGTTAGAAACCCACGTTAATGCCTATCAGGAACTGACGTTGATTAGGATAAGCGCCTTCATCTACCCCGAAGTCAGTGATATCGGAGCCGCCAATTTCCGGATCAAGACCGGAATATTTAGTGATGGTGAACAGGTTGGCCGCCTGCACATACAAGCGTAGTTTTTCTACCTTTAAACGGGTCAGTGCACCACCTTTGAAGGTATATCCCAGCTGCATGTTTTTAGCGCGTAAATAAGCCCCGTTTTCCACCATGTAAGAGTTAGGAACGTTGTTGGTACTGGTAGAGCCGTCCACTTCCTGAATAGGAGCTGTGGCATTGTGATGATCTGGTCTCCAGGAATCATAGAGGGCGGTTTTACTTTTTGCGCTGATAAATGGTCCGTAGAAATCGCGCCACCAGCGTACGTTATTCCAGATCTGGTTACCGTGTGTACCAAAGAGGAAAAGGCTGAAGTCAAATCCTTTGAAAGTCACGCCGATATTTAATCCATAAGAGAAGTCAGGGTTAGGATTACCCAGGAAAGTACGGTCGTCTGGCGTAATAATACCATCCCCATTTACATCCTGATAGCGGAAACGTCCCAGTCCCTCTCCTTCCTGATAAGTAGCATCCGGTGTGTTGGTGGACTTTTGCGCCTGTTTATCGGCGGCGGCTATTTCCTCTGCACTATTCCAGAAGCCAACAACTTTATACCCGAAGAAGGAAGATACCGGCTGCCCTACTGCATTGCGGATGATATTCTGACCATCGAAACGACGGCTATCGGCATCGAAATACGCTGCCGCTTCTGCAATTTTGATGATTTTGTTTTTGTAGGTAGTCAGTGTACCCGTTACGTTTAGTTGAAGGTCTTTGTTAATACTTTTATGCCAGCCTATGGAGAAGTCGAAGCCTTCATTTTTCATTTGCGCAATATTCACATAAGGCTGTTTGGAAGTACCAGCAAGGCCCGGCAGTTCGGGATTGTACAGCAGGTCTTTGATATCTTTGCGGTAGTAATCGGCGGAGAAATCCAGTTGTCCGTTGAACAGGCTGGCATCCACACCAATGTTAGCATTGACATCACTTTCCCATTTGGCGTCGGGGTTACCGATCTGGAAGCTGGCAAATCCGGCGGTAAGACCGTTGTTGATGCCGGCCAGATCATAATAGGTGGAGCTGCGTTTACCACCATAAAGAAAGTAACCGTTGTTGACGCCAAGGTTTAATTGGTTACCCATGATTCCCCAACCACCACGTAGTTTCAGTTCAGATATCCAGGTTACCTTCTTCATAAATTCCTCCTGGGAAATACGCCAGCCAGCAGAGATAGCGGGGAAAGTACCATAAGGATTATTTACAAATTTAGAAGAGCCATCCCGGCGAATCGTTGCACTTAGCAGGTATTTATCTTTGTAAGCATAATCTACCCGGCCTAATATAGAAAACAGTCCTTCTGACTCCCGGGTACTGTAATTCGTTTGTACACCGGTACCGGTAGTCAGATCAGGGAAGTAAGGATCAAATGTGAAATAATCCTTGGTAGTACCTCCTACTGTTCTGTTGCGGCTATCAAAGGCTTCTGTACCTGCAATCACTTTCACATCGTGTGCATTGTTGAAGGTTTGATGCCAGGTGAGTGTGTTGGTCCAGGTCCATGCATGCGCGTTGGTAGAGCCTTCTGTATAAGAATTGACGCTGGAGTTTTCCTTATTCTCGTATTGCGGATAGGTAAAATTATGGGACCATCCGGACGATATTTCACCGCCAAAGCTGGTGCGGAAGGTGAGGTATTTCAGGAAATCTATTTCTCCATACACATTACCAAACAAACGGCTGTTAAAGCCTTTATTGTTGCGGGTACGATCCTGAATGGCTACCGGGTTGTTGGCGTCTCCCAGTGCGTCTCCGGCAGAACCGGCATAGTTGCCTTTGATATCGTATACCGGGATAATGCTCTGTTCACGCATCGCGTGACCAATTGCCGCATCAGCGGAGTTGATCTCCACGGTTGGGTTTTCAGACATCGCAAACGCCAGGTTTTCTCCTACGCGGATATGATCACTGATATTGTATTGGGTATTGGAACGCACCGTGTAGCGGCGCAGGTAGGTATTCATTAAAGTTCCCTGTTGATTAAAATAATTTAGGGAGAAGAGATAGTTTCCTTTATCACCGCCACCACTCACCGCTACGTTGTGGCTGGTGATGGGCGCTGGCCGGAATATCTCGTGGTACCAGTCGGTGCCTGCTTTATTCGCTCTGGCAATCTGGTAGAATTTATTGTAGTCGTCCTGGTCCGTATAATTTGGATTCACGTAATACAGCGCGGGGTTTACCCTTGGATCGCCTTCCATAGCACCGGATGGCAATATATAATCCGGGATCACCGGCGTAGCGCCATCCCCATATTGGGTTGTTTTCGGGTCAGCGCCGGAATTCTTATAGGCGAGCCATCTGAGTTCGGCCTGTTCTTTTGGATTGAGGGTATTCCACACATTCCCTTTTTTAGGGTATTGACGGCCATAGTAGCCATCGTAGCTTACTTTCACTTTACCACTGCCACGGCGGGTGGTGATGATGATGACCCCATTGGAGGCACGGGAACCATAAATAGAAGCGGCGCCGGCATCTTTCAATACCTGCAGGTTGGCCACATCATTGGGGTTGAGGTCAGCTATATCAGTGGTGGGTACACCATCCACCACATACAGGGGGGAGTTGGAGCCGAAAGTGTTGACACCGCGGATGCGAATCTGCGGTGACTCTCCTGGCTGACCGGAGCCAATTACGGTGACACCGGAAGCTTGTCCCTGCAGCTGTTCCGTTACCTGCGCCGACGGCTGTTTGATTAAATTATCGATGTTTACCACGGCTACTGATCCTGTGAGGTCTTTCTTCTTTTGGGTGGTATAACCGGTTACTACTATTTCGTTGAGTGCACTAGCGCCTTCTTTCAGGGTGACATTGATGAGCTGTCTACCGCCAACGGCTAAACGCTGCGTTTCATATCCGATAAAACTTATTTCCAGTTCATCATTGCTTTTACCCGGTGCTGAAATAGAATAGGTACCATCCGCGCTGGTAACAGTACCGACATTAGTACCGCTGATGCGCACGGTGACACCAGGAAAGGGGTTACCTTTCTCATCTTTTATCACTCCCCTGACCGGGTGTTGTTGCTGTACCGCTCCAGATTCTGCGGGCGCAGATGCCGGTGCTTTTTCGGAAACCATGTAAAAGTGTTCCCTTACTTTCTCGTAGTGGAGATTGAAGGGTGTGAGGGCTTTACCCAATGCTTCTTCGGGCGACTGGCACGTAGCAACAGACAGTTGTACCTTCTTATTTTTAACGAGGTTGCTTTTATAAGCAATAGATACATTGAAGTGGGCTTCAATGAGGTGTAGTACATTTTTCAGGGAAGATTCATCAGGTTGTTCCTCTTCGCTGTTGTTGGCTTCGGGGGGCGTCTGTGGACTGGCTACGGCAGCGAGGTCCTGTGCAGATACCGTTTGGGATAGGAAATACAGGGCTAATGCTTGCATTAGCAAAACACGTAAACCTTTTTTCATTTTGAACAGGTTTTAACGATTAAGGAATAGACTATTTTATCATTATGAGCGGCGACAGTTACTTTTTACGGATCCAAACTTCATCGCCTCTTTGGTTGAATTGCATGTGAAAAACCTTACTCAGCTGAGTCATCATCGTATCTGGGTTATAAATAACAGGCATTGACCCGGATACTTTATAGCTTAATAATTGCGTGTCCTGAACGATGAGTGTTTTACCAAACACTTGTTGCATAAAGGCGGCGGCATCGCTGAGGGTGAAGTCGTCCATTACCAGCCTGCCGGTATGCCAGGAGGTGAACTTATCCGCGATCACGCTCTTTTTCGTATAGTCGCCATCGAGTTTATTATAGCGGACCATTTCACCCGGATGCAGGTATAATTCTGCCGCGGCTTTGCCGTCGACCGGCGCACCTATATTGAGCAGTATACTTCCTTGTTGCAGTACCACTACGATCTCCTTACCGCTGTTATTCACGTTAAACTGCGTACCTAATACTTCCACGCTGAGGTGATCATAAGTATGCACGATAAACTTCTGGTGATTAGCCGTATGTTTTACATGGAAGAAGGCTTCACCATCTAACCATACTTCTCTTTTGCTACCGGGGGACGCCGCATAGAGTAATCGTGAATTGGCGTTCAGTGTTACTTCCGAAGAATCCGGCAGTATCATTTTTTTTGTTTCGCCCAGCTGCGTATATACACTCACGATCACCGGCTGAGGGTTGCGGGATTGCCACCACCACCAGGCGGTAGTCAGCAGCACGCCTAATAGTAACGCCGCCGCATATTTTCCGGTTTGTTTCCACCAGGGTACCGCCGCAACACTATTCGTTGTATTTTGTTCCTCCTCTCCCAGCCCATTCCATACGGCATCCCACAGTTGTTCCTTCTCCGTATTGGAGAGGGTGTATGAACGGAATTTTATGCTATGCACCAGTTGCCGGGCGTCCTGGATAATGGTAGCTTTTTCGGGATGCTGGCCTAACCAGGTATCCCAAAATACATTTCCCCGTTCCGGGTGCAGCACCCATTCCTGGAAACCTTCATCCATGGCAAAGTCCCTGGCGGTGTATAATAAGTAGTTGCTGGTTGCCAAAAGAACATGCTTTTCTTTAAAGAGACCGTAGTGAGAAAAACCTCATCACTTTTTTCAAAGTTTTTTTTTATTTGCTTAAAAGCAGCAACAGGAGGGGCAGAGAGATGTTTTTCCGGAGGATGCTGATGGCTTTGGAGATGGTATTATAGACTGAGTCTACCTGCATGGACATCACATCGGCGACTTCTTCGTAATTGAGGTTTTGGAAGAAACGGAGGTAGATGGCTTCGCGTTGGCGACGGGTAAGGCTGGCCAGTCCTTCCTGGAGGAGGCGTTTTTGCGCTTCCAGTGTTTCCTGTTGGATTAACTGATTTTCGAGGGGGAGCGTATATTCAAATTCGAAGGCCTCCCAGGAGTCGCGGTGCTGACAGCGGCGGTCCTTACGGAGTGCCCGTAGCAGGCGTCTTCTCAGGCTGCTGATCAGGTAATAGCGTACGTGCTGAATATCGGCCGACAGGTGTGTTCTGCTGGTCCAGAGGTCCTGGAAAAGGTCTTGCAAACAGTCTTTCACCCTTTCCTTATCCTGGCAAAAGTGCATGCCATAATGAAAGAGGTCATCAATATGTGTATCATATATTTCGGCGAAAGCGTGGCGGTCACCCTGTAGAAATCGTCCCCAAAGTGAGGAATGGGAAGTCACCACGCGCAAGCCAGATTTATGGGCTTTCCCTGTGTACATACCTATTTTGGTTGATGTCTTAAAGCTTGTGAATTATTCTGACAACTGCAAATATATTTTGGTACAGGATATGTCTGGGATACATCACATTAAAACTGAAGACTATGAAACGCATTTCTTATTGGATGTTAACAGGCCTTGTTCTTTTTCTCAGTAGTTGTAAGGTAATTGGTGGCATATTCAAAGCGGGCGTCTGGACGGGGATACTAATTGTTGCCCTGGTGGTAGGGTTGATTATATTTTTGATTAGTCGTGGTGGGAAGCGGGATTAGGGAAGTATTTTTTAAAAAAGTATACTTAATATTTTGAAAAATAAAATAATTAGCTACTTTTGCATCCCGTCAAATAATAAAATACCGGTTAAAACGGGACGTAGCGCAGCCCGGTAGCGCGCTTGCATGGGGTGCAAGAGGTCGCAAGTTCGAATCTTGTCGTCCCGACTTTAAAAAATAAGCCTTAAATCCTTTATCAGTAAGGGTTTAAGGCTTATTTTTTATTTAATTTTCTTTAGATTTTTCTGTTCTAAAATTTACACTTTTTAGCTCTTTTTGGTCAGAAACTGGTCAGGAATTGGCCAGAAAAATGGAGCAGAAAACAAAAGCACTCAAAGGGGAAATAAGAATTTCCAACGCTCAAGGTAGAATTAGGCTAAGATGGAGTTACAATGGTGAAAGATATTCTCTAAGCCTTCCATATGCCTATATTGACGAGAATTTGCCTCACGCCACTATTAAGGTGGCAGAGATAAAGCTTGATATGCTAAAGGGGGATTTCGACACCTCTCTCAAAAAATACAATCCTTCTTCAGTAAAAGTATCAAATACAGCTAATCGAACTGTGCCCCTTAAACAAGATACGTTTTCGCAGCTTGCTTGTACAACACAGATAGAAATAACAGATTTATCTATTTATAGCCATCTTGGAGAATTAATATCTGAATTTAATGATTGGACTAAAAATATCCTAAATGTTGATATTGATAACTCCTTCGACTATCTATACACACGTAAACTGCTAGAAAAATGGAGGGAGACACCAATAATCCAGATTACACAAAAATTGAGTAGCGAAGAGTGGGCCGCATCTACTTATAATAGACGTTTAGGATATTTAAAAAAGTTTTTTACGTGGTTATTAGATTCAAAGAAAATCCAACACAACCCTTTATTGCGTGTTGTTCGAAGAAAGATTAAACGAAAAAAGAAAAATCCACGCCGAATACCTCTTAATTCAAGCGAAATAATACAATTTCTTGAGGCCATAAAGAACAATACTTATTGCCCTACTGCATCTCATTATAAACACTCCCATTACTATGCCTTTTTGCGTTTTATTTTTCTAACCGGAGTTAGAAATGCGGAAGCAATTGGCCTTAAAGTTAAACATATAGATTTTTCCAAAAGACAAATTGAAATCTCAGAGGCATTAGCCCGTACAATTAAGGGGACCCACCATGCAGCGAGGATTGAAAAAGAAACTAAAACCGGTAATTCCCGAATTTTACCACTAACAAATGAACTTTATAATTTATTAATTATCCTAGTTGAGGGGAAAAAGCCTAACGATCTGGTCTTTTTATCGCCTAAAGGGTTATCAATTGATGATAGGATGTTACAAAGAAGGGTTATTAAACCAGTTTTCATTAAATTGAAAATTGAAATTCGGGATCTGTATGTAGCAAGGCATTCATTTGGGACCAGAGCAGTTCAACAGAATATACCTCTTACTGAAATAGCCTATCTCATGGGCCATAGTACAATAGAAACCGCGGTAAGAAACTATGTAGACGTAGGATCAAAAGGCAAAACCTTACCTGAATTAAATCAATAATTGTTCTTATCCCCCTCCCGGAGAGGGGGGTAAATTTAATAGAATAAAGTAAAATAGATGTGATTTCTAATCTATCTTAGCAATAAAAGTGAAAAATGCCAACTAAAGAAGAATTAGATGAAATGGAAGGCTATTTTAAAAATCTACGTTTACCAAACAAAGTCGTAATTGAAAAAGGAAGTACTATAACAGATATACCCAAATTCATCAATACTTCATTAGTAATTTTACGACAATACCGTGGCCCTATTCACGATCCAGTTTTTCTAAGGCTTAAAAAATTGCGTGAAATAATGGAATCTGAAAAACAAGAGCCGCTTTGATAATACCCCATGAAATAACTATTAGTTTCCGGTAAAAAAGCATCAGGCGCTCCCGGATACATGATATAAAAACCGGTTCTGTAAAAACAGGCTCGGTGTTTTTGAATTATTGTTTTGATCACATTATTAGAATCTTATAGTGTAAAAGCACGGAATATTTTTCTTAATTCAATACCTCTAAACGTAAGTGCACGAAAGCTTATAAACGTCACTCGAATAACGCACATGCTAAAAATATTGTTGTATGGCTCTTTATGCACCTTCTTCATCCTCACCGTTAAAAGGATCTTCAACTTCATCGTGCAATTCAATATTAGTGTAAGTATAGGGCATTAAACTACCATAGTGATTACGAAGTAGTGAGAATGTCTCAACTGGTGCAATGTCTTTATCATAATATTCGTAAAAATCATTAGAGCTTATTTCCAAAATTGCAGAAATATCATTGTCAGTTAATTCAAGATTGGCAACTCGTGCATTCTTTTTCAAGTTGTCTATCGTTAATCTGAACGATTCCCTCAAGTGACGAGGACCATGACCGTATTTATTTACCATAATCTTACTTTTTCCTAAAACACAACCGTTTTATCATAGTGATACTGTCTAGTTACAGATGGTTTATCACGACCATAGTAATATGTTGCATTTACTATATAATCCCAAGTAAAAGCAGTCGATCTCGCTGGTAATAATGGGGTGCAATACCATTTCGTATCATAAACAGAAGCCGATCTCTGAACGTTTCTACCATTATCATTATAATAAATAGTATTATTTTCCAGACGGACAAATACATTTACAAATGAAATTATTAATCCATCAAAAGTTTCCATTCCCGCACTGTAGAAGAACTTAAAAGATCGATTATTAATCTCATTAACATATTTTGGATCAACGTTATCTTCATATACCATCGGATCTATCATTTCATCCCCTGTAGTATAATCTTGTCCATAACCTGATTCTGTTCTTAGGTTTGAAAAAGTATTAGTTTTATATAAGGAGCTGTCTCTTTTGACTGCGATAGTCCTTCCGTTTGGATATTCAATTATTATACTGTCATTTTTATAATGATCGTGAATATTAATCACCCCCTGGTTTAAAAGAGAATTAGGTGATTCATTGGTCTTACTGCAGCTATAAAAAATAAATGTTAGGATGATAAAATAAAAGTATGAAATTTCAAATTGGTTTTTTCGCATAATTTTAGGCTTTGATTTTTAAATAATATTATAATTCCTCAAAGGACTGAATCCTTCATTGAGACAGTCGAATTTCAAAAAGGGTGATCATTATACACAACGAATAATATATATGTATTTCTTAAAATGGCGTGGCTATTTCCCCAAAATGACATATCTTCTTCAGGCTATTCATTAACTAACCCTTACACATAATCTAAATTTTACATAATAGTAAATCTTCTAATGATTAATTTAAATGCAACATAAAAAAGACTTGGAAATCAGAACAGGGAGAGCTGATTGGGATCAGTATCAATTATTTTACGTTTCTTAAATACTGGATTTTCAATACCTTTTATAATTTGCCTGGCTTTTTGGACATAGTAATCGTGGTTAACATTGGCTGTATCGAAATTTGTAATTTCATTTGCAATAGTACTATACCAGGTGCCGGCTTCGCACTGTTGCATTTTCACGCCTTTGCCATCGGCATCCGGATTTTTAACCTTTAATAATTTGAAACCAACCTGGCTTACATAATATCGGACAACTCCCTGGTAAATATTACCGGCGCCAGTTTTTTGATCGATGGCTTTATAGTGATAATTTTTAGAAGATTTTACTCCGATACAGAAATCAAACAAATTTAAATGGCCTTTAATTGTCTGCTCTACAGGGATACCACTAACAAAATACTTTTCAATTGCGATAGGAATTATACGCCGGCTCTTATTCTTATGGAGTTCATGACTGGTAGCAAAGTCTCCTTTTTTCTTGATTTCTCCAGAGTTCTTAATAGCTATATAATCATTAACGGAGGATTGTACGAGCATCCTGTAATTGGAGAATTCAAGTTTGCCCATCTCCGTATTCCCTACTATTTCTTCCCACCACCGGCATATTCTGCGATAGTCGCTCTCTTTATGTTTTGGATAGTGACAAACAATACCATCAGTATTTGCAGAGATAACATGAATTCCTTCCACCTCTAGGGCTTCAATAAGCATAAGCATTTCAAACTGATTGCCGATTGTACAGGAAAAATGCACCTTGGGATCATATTGCCAGCTGTTCCTTTCGTTTGTTTTTCCAAATCCGCCACCATTGAGGGCAAGCTTTAAAAATTCAGCCAACCCTTTATACTTTTGCCGCTCTTTTTGTGAAAGAGATGAATCATTGCTTTTCTGTTTGTATTGCAGTCGGAGCCCGATAGTCTTCCTATAGCTTATCAACCAGTTAGGACCTAAATGGCTTGGATACAGATTCCGTTTAACGATTGAATTAGGATACTGAGATCCCACATCCGCATCTTCAATCAGATCATCTCCGGCAACTATTAATCTGCCTTTTTCCGTACTGTGTATACCACCCTTCTTGATTACATAGGTCGTTCCGTTATACTGCAGCTGAAATTCCTGGTCTTCATTCAGGTTAACTCGTACTGATTTTACCTGGTCATAAAGCGCCTTAAATTCCGGGGTCTGAAATTTAACATATTCCGGAATACAGGAACCAAAAGTGAAGCCTGCATTTGATTTACGTTTTTCTTTTAACCAGTAGACAGCGCGAGTATCAGGTAAGCCTGCAGCCTTACAGTATCCAATTTTATTGAGTTCATCCCCTATTTTCACATCAGACCAACTTATAGCCTCTGCTGGAAGCCCAAACTCAGTTATAATATCGAAACGCTCCTGAATACGGTCCTTGCCGGAATATTCTTCAATTTCAGTTTCCCCTCTCGTGACGAGATACAGTCTCGTAGTGGCCTCAACATCATTAATACAATAATGAATTATTTGGTCAATTTCATTTTCAGTGAAATCAGGCCTTCGGTGATCTACTGGAATTCCTTCGATCGTTGGAAAATCCATTGAAAATTCAAGCCACTTTAGCGAAACCCTTCTGCTATCATTATCATAATGATGAATTTTAAACAAATCGATTTGCCGACGCCAAAGAGCTTTTATCTCATAGGGGGATGGTAACCGGTATTTGGCATCATCAATTACATCCTGTGCGAACTGATAGATCTTTGCAGTAATTTGCCCGGGTGATAATAAATACCAATCCTCAAAATTGCTGAGAATGTATTGCACAACCTGGCTGTCAAAAGAAAGACCGTTAAAAGAAACCAGAAAATCCACCTCCTCTTCCCGGAGATGCTTTACCAGGGCATATAGGTCATTTTTGTATTTATCAATTCTGAAAATGGAAAGTTTACCGGTGGTGAGATTTCGTGAGACATACAGAAAAAGCCCATTTAGCGTTTCGATGTCGTATACGCCGTATACCATGATTAAATAGTTGGTAAAGCGCCTATAACCGGACGGGAATGTTTAGTAATATCAGGGAGTTAATAGTGATTGCTGGGGGAAGGGGAAGATGATTTAGCTAGGAACAGGCATAGCTTAGGTAATTCAAAGATGTGGTTTTATAGGGAAACTCAAAGATATTTCTGAAAGACAGGATCTTCGATGTCCCCATCGTAGACTGGGATCTTTTTCCATCGGGTTGGTTCTGTGGTGCTATTTCTTTTAAGCCATAAATCAGCAGCGGATTCTGAAAGTATGATAAACGAATAAAGCCCTGGTGGAATTTCGTGTCGATTATCATTGCTGGTTATCTGATAGCCAATAGCTCGACGGTTTCTGTTATCAAAATTAATACGGGCAGACTCCTCCCCTTCTTCATAAGGACATTCAATGTCATCCTCAATGAATTCCAGATTGTCCATACCGCTTTCATCAATGACTGCTTTCAATTTTGGCTTTGCTTTTCTCCATATTTCTACGTCAGTTTCGACTTCATCGGCAATGACTCGGACCATTAAAGAAACAGAAACTAACTTTGCTACCTTACTCATGCTGGCATTGGATTTAAATGAATATTAACGGATTACTCTTTAATCAGTATACTGTTCCAAATAAAGTCCCGAACCTTTTTGTCTAAGTCTTTATAGGCCTCTACCTTATCTGGTTGTACATCGCTTAGCTCCATAGACAAATAAAGAATGATAGGAATGGGTACATCCAAAGCCCCAGCAAGTTTCCTACTTTCCTCCTTTTCAGGCTGTCTTTTACCATACTCAATGTCTGACAGGTCATGATGTGAAATGCCAGTCCTTTCTTCCATTTGTCTGAGGGTTATTAATCTGTTTTGCCTGATTATTTTAATTATCTGTCCGTATTTCATATTTAATATTTTACATATTTAACAAAGGGGACGTTTTTTAATGGCCATTCACTGGAACGTCCCTGTAAACCAGTTATAACCTCATCTCATCAGAGATATTGGTTCTCACCTTTTGTTATACTCTTCAGGGCAGTCTGAGTAGTCACTATTCTAATAAAACATTAAGTAACTGATGGGCCATTGGTGCTGATTCCTCCAATCTTGCTGTTTCAACTGCAGAGACGAGTATTTCAACTTCAGGAAAGAAAACAACACCAACTTTATTCTGAGGAGGAGGATACTTTTTAGTATCGCATAATTCAGCCGGAGTGCCAACGTAATATTTTCTACATGCAATTGGCCGACTTTCGTAAATGCTACATACATTATCCTTCAGGAAAACACATGTTGCATAATCTTTTGAAAAAACAAGTTCGATACCGGGAATTTTAGCTTGTTCTTTAAGATAGCCGATATCAATATCTATTTTATTGTTTCGGCAGTGATCAACAATAAGTTTTGCCTCTAAAGGATAGATGTCCACGTTCTGATGGCAGCAATAACTACAACCTTTTTTGCAACTGATACCCGTATCATCGTTTGATAGCTCCATCGAAAGAAAAATATCTATACTTTGCATTATCTCTTTCATTGCTTGAATTCCAAGGGGATAAGCTTTTTTAAAAACATCAGCGTTATTTCCAATAGCTTGTTCAAGTTCATTCATTACCTCCTTGTTTTTCAAGTAATCGGGATTGTCTTTTAAAAAAAGCTGCAATGGGTAACTGATTGCTATTAGCCTATTCATATGCAAAATTTTTGTCCTAAAAGAATTATTCATTTTCGCATTCCTCCAGTATTTCCCACCATGTATCCGACGAAATTTTAACTTGACCATACCAGATTGGTTTTATTCCATCCCATAGCTCTCTTTGAACGAGAGCTGTAATCCATGCTGCTATGCTCCCACGGTAATCCGAGGGAGGAATAGCTGGAACTTTTTTCATAAATTTTCGAGTTGATTACTTATTCCGGGAGGTCAAAGGGGAGATTTTAGGGAAGATATTCTTATTGTTGTTCCACCATTGCATAGCTGTGGGCCTGCCGGCGGCAATATCAGCCGGTAATGAAGAGAGCATTTCATTGTACAAAGTGGCTACTAATTGCTGTGTTTCGGCCTCAGTATAGGTATAATGATATTTCTTAGATAATACCTGTGCTACATGAATACGGTCCTCATTATTAATTACAAGAATAAGGACAAATTGTATTTGTACCGGTTTATCACAAATGTCCCTTGACAAGATAACTTTCCATTGATCGTACTTCAGTGAATATAGCACAGGATCATTAATTATACTTTCCTGACTTAACTCAACTGCCAGTTCCTGTAATGAATCTACATTACTCTCATCAATGAGTACCTCATTTCCACTGGCTTTGAGTTTAATCGTATTAAGTGTTTCTGTAACAATTGCCATTTCACCTTCGAATAGTACAAAATCTCCACTAGACAGCGCCTTTCTGCCTAGTTCATACGGATACACTTTCCTAACTACGCCCTTAAAAATCATATGAAGTAGGTTTTATGTTACTAAATAGGGTAAAAAATGTTCCTGCCAGATTCGCACTGGTCAAAACCTTCAGGTGATCAGCTCTGATAGGCTCCATGACTTCTTTCATGTGACCTGTACTTATTGTACAGCGCTCTTCTGACTTGAGCTACAGGAACTCTCTCTCTCCTTTTAACACGTGCGCGGGGAAGGATTTGAACCTCCAGACCAATTACTTCAAAAACCATCGGACATTGAAATATCCGTATTGTTCTTGCTTTGACTCGGATTATAGATACCGAGCGCGTTTACCATTTCGCCACTCGCGCAGAGACTTTAAATATGATTTTCAGTTAATGTAAATTGTGCCGCATATACGGGATCATTATAGGAGTTCTCTACATCAGGAAATATTAGCCGCAGGACATCTCTTCCGCTTTCTTTTGCTTCAATAAACATCAGATCAAAGCCAGTTTCCAATATACCGGGATACTTAATTCCTGGTAGGAAAACTTGTCCTTTTTCAATATACCCAACCACCAAATGAAACCATCCTGCACAAGTCTGAGGATACATTGGTAGGCATATCTGCAGATCAGGGTGACCAATTTGTTGTGGAAGAAAATGTGTATGACAGTTGATGTTATTAGGAGCCGCGGGATCTCCTGGAACATATTCAACAATCCACCCATATTTTGAACGGCGCTCATTTTCAAGCTCCTGCCTTTGCTCAGGCGTCTTATCGCAATATTCGCATTCCATATTTGTATAAATTATAGGACTAGAACTACAATAATTATTTTTTAGACTTGCTTTCAATTACAACCTTGACTTTATAAAACTTGCCTGAATATTTTGATCTATAGGAACCGGGCAAGTCTTTGTATTCAGTAGCGGCAGCTACCAGCTGAACAAACGGAAGCTTCATTGCAGCACAGAACTTAAGAATTGTTGGATAGGCAAATCTGCTTCTTTCCAGTTCTATATTTGAAACTGTACCGGGACTCACACCCATAAGTTGTGCAAGATCATACTGAGTAAGACCGGCAGCCAGGCGTATTTCTCGTATTTTATATCCTAGTTTCATTGCCTTATTATTTTATCGTCCCAAATCCAAACCCTGTTATCTGACTGATCTAAAGATCGTGTTACCAACCATGGAAAATGAAGCTCAACGTGGTTTCTTTCAAAAATCCTTTTTTGATTGTGAGAATTAATATTTCCGAAAATCACATAACATTCGGTGTTATCCAATATCCATTCTTCATCAACACCATAAACACTACTGGGTATCTTCCCTTCATCACCTTCCTTATATAACTGCGTTACATAGCCACCTACAACAACCTGAGGTTTATAGTAACGTACTGCTTCACACGCTTCCATTTTGGTGACATCTGAAGGAGGGCTTGTAGGAGCTTGCCGTATTATAAACTCATAATAAGCTTTTATATCTGGCCGCTGTTGCTGGTAATCATCAGTAGCGGGGATAGAAAGGGATCTTCCTATTGCGCCGTTGCCGGCACATATTTCTATTGCAGCTCTTTTTCCGATGACCGCTTTTAAAAAGGTGATCATTTCTTCGGTTATGAACTGGTAAACCGCATTTTTTACTGCCCATAATTGTCTGTCATTTAAATCGAGTGAATGTAGAATTTGTGCCTTGACGGGTTTGATGAATCCTTCTGGAGATAATAGAATCTGGTCCAGATAAGAAACATCTCTGCCTACTGGTACATCGTTGTGCATAGTATAATTAGTTTGGAACTTTGTATGACAGAAAAAAGAAGGCCCCAAGCTATACCCTGCTATCGGGGCCTTCAGAATTTATATCTACGGTACCCGCAGATTAATTTGGGAAATACAGTTTTCGACAATCTTCATGCTTAAGTTATAGTTTCAATATGCTCTACCGATTGAGCTACCGCGCCATAAAAAAATAGTGGTAGTACACCTGTGGCGGATCAGGCACAGTTTCTGAAGCTTTTTAAGTACCTTAACACTACTGTTTTATTAAAACGTACCAAAGATCATGTCCGTTGATCTCTTTTGTTGAATGGTACCTTTTTAATTACTTGCCTTGAGGCGCAGACAGGACTCGAACCTGCACACTATTGGAATTAAAAGATTGCCGACCATATCCCATGTTGAGTATAAGACTAAAGCTTTGACTTCGATGCGTCATGCTTAAATCTCTTTGAAAAAAAGAGGTAAAGCTGCAGCTAACGATACTTCATGCTATAGTCAAATAGTTATATTACCTCATGCTGGTTGTTGAAGCTACCATAATGTAGATAATTAAAGAGTTTGTTCGATGTTACTTCAGAGGATACTGCTTCCACATCATTACATTGTTTTAGTGCAGCAATGACTTCTGTTAGCAATACAGATCTACGTCTGAGAATTTCTGCACGCTGCCGGTGGGAATATTCTCCGGAAAACTTCTGATAGCTACTATCACCAAGAACTATATTGGTTGTATGAACTGCCCGTACTGGCGCTGGATTGTAATTAGGATCTTTTCCTATGTTGGGATCCAGCAGTATATAGTCTTCTTTCTCTGTAGAATGGTTTTTTGACCGGATAATATTATTTTCAAAAACACTTCTGCCAGCATACATTTCCTCTTCTGTAGGTTTCCAGATTTCAGCTTCTCCTCTTACTGGGATTGAACCATAAAATTCTTCAAGTTCACCGGTTTCCAGAAGTGATTTGAGTCGAAGAAGTTCCAATGACGACAAATTCCCAAAATGAAGATTTTCTACCATTAGCGCAGCCTTTGGATTTCCGCTTGCATTTGTAGCTTCAATAGTGAATAAATTATCAATGTAGTCATTGGAATTTTGGTAGATCCACGATAATTTTTCATCAACCGTCGTAACGATCTTTTTAAATTCACGTTTGGATGGTTCATCAATCTTACCTTCTGCAGCCTCGTAGGTTCTACGTAAACCCTGAAAGGCGCCCTGATTTCCTTTAAAAAACTGCGTACAGTCCTTTATCATTTTTCGAAATGAAGAGGCAGCATGCTCAGCTTTAGCAAGGTGGACAAATAACTTCATAACTTAAATTTTATTGTGAAAGAGTTGATTTTTAAAATGAGGAATTAAGGTAGAGACCTATATTCCATTATATGAAGCTTACTAATAAGAGGCTGTAAGTTTATTCCCAATGGGTGACTACAATAAAACCATGTGGCGTAGGGTGGAGTATCACTCCTTCTCCTGTGCCCCGCATTGTAGTCATGCTTATGTCACTTACTTCGGTTACGGTTTTCAACAAGACATAGTAAGGCATCTTAGTTAATTTACCCACTGTTAAGCCCGGCACTTTACCATGTTCCTTCTCAACTAAAGCGGATAGATTAGTTTTGATACACTCATCAGTACCAAACTCCAAAATATTATCTGGAAAATTACTATACCAGATATCTTCATCTTCCGGACGGAATGATTCAATATCCGATTTGCAGTTTGCCCGTAGCTTGAATCCCAGTAGCTTAATAGGTATGCATATAAGGCCATTTTTCATACAGAAATCAATCAGTATATCCCATGGAACAAAAAGGTTGTTGGAATAAGTATGTCTATAGTGAGAAATATTGCCAAACTGGTTAATAGCTCTGGCCAATCCTCCGGACGGCTTGCTGCAACAAATAGTATTATTCTTTCGGGACATAGCTATATCTTCAGCATGCTTATCCCACATAGCTTTGTTGATACTTTCATAGTAGTCTAAAACCTCTTTATGCAGAAGATCAATAATTGCGCTGGAAGTAAAAGACTCATTTTTGACCTTACTTATAAATTTTGATATTAGGGAGAATAGTTTCATAAATTCATTTTTGAGTTTACAGAAATCTGAATTATTTCTCAATCCATTTTTGACGCTTACATACAATTTTTTGTAGTAAAGCATCAGTAGCATGGTTGCGAAACCGAGTGCATTGACTGCTGGGAATTTTGAAGTAACCATGTAGTTCATTGCTTTCAAATGGACACAAAATACTATCACCAGCGCCATTGCTGCCGCCAACCTGGGTGTCATAGATGCTTAAATTTTTATTGCCTTTATTACGGTTTCCCGTATTTCGAAAAGAATTTCAGGTTATAATAGTGACTGATTTTTTTCTTTAAATGGTATGGCTCAAAAATAGTAGTGATTTTTCAATTTCCTACATAATGAGTGGATATCATTCCAAACCTGTTTTCCACATTTTTCGCCACAAAAACCGCAGAATCACTACTTCTTAATGCTCAGAAATACTTATTCTTTCACACTTTTAAAGCAATCCTATTCTGGATAATCTGCCAGCATTCTGAATTTTTAGAGACAGAATAGCCTTCTGGATTAAAAATATCCAAAAGGTCAGTGCAATTAACATCCCGAAAGACTAGAATATAACGAATTCTGGTTTTTTCAATCTGGCCCTTTAAATCGAAATTATAGTACGTAATCGATGCAAACTTCTGCATGTTCTGATAAGTTTATAATTATAAAGCTGTCCTTGGTGGACAGCTTTACTACGGTATTTTTATAATTGTTTACTTGGATTTAACTTGCTTTATCTCTCTTATTCCAGCTTCATTTCTATGAATTGAAAAGTAAGGTGCAATAAACTCATTTGCGAATTCATCCAGATTCAGAGATCCTTCCTTTGTGTAAACCAAATTATATTTGGAATGAATAAATCCCGGAATCTCTTTATTTACTAGAATCTGATCTCCTAAACTCACTTCTAACGGATGAAAGAATAAAAGCTTTGTTGGCTGCAATTCTTGAATAATCCTAATGGCATATTTAAATACGCTGCTATCTAGTTCAATTCCGCGTTTCACACCGGTCATGAAAAATTCAAACCCTGATAGAATCATTTTCGCATCCAATATTTCAACACTTGTATCATGAACTGAACCTAAACAGATTCCCGGACCAATTCTTATTGATTCCTGAAGAGCCTCTGTTGCTCTGATATTTATAACTATAGCTTTGCCTTTTACCTTTGGAAACTCCAACATTAGAACTTGTTTTATTGTTTAAATGAAAAAACCTGGTTTACTACCCTTAAAAAGCAGTAACCAGGTCTATGTTTATGATTCAAGCAAAAATTCCTTGGTGATCTCATCTACCCATTAACCCTGCGCAATGCCATCGAAGCTTTGATCAGGAGAAGCTTTTACCAGAATGTTGGCAAGGGCTCCTATTAGCTTTATCAAATCTTCCTTTGACAGGATAATATGGGCAAATCCGTTTTTTTCAGTATGTGTTGATGTTAATTGAACGCTTAGATTTACAGCATGGTCCGGCAATTGTGATGGAGATATACTCAACCTACAATAGTCAGTATGTTCTGGTAAATCCCCTGGCTCATATTTTAGCGTTCTAACCAGCTCGAAGAAATTCGTAACCATTTTTCTATAATTAGATAATATTAGAAGTGCTGCTACGGTGGTATCCAAGGTTACTGAATGGAAATTAAATATGGCTGTTATCAATACCAAAGTGATCCGCAAGATCCTTAATCGAAGCAATTACTGCAGCGCCACATCCCTTATATGCTTTAAGGGTAACAGTACTATTCTGTTCAATAAAAGACCGGAAATCAGTTATCTTCTGATCCTTTGCGATTTCAATGATTAAGTTGCCCGCCCTTACATTGATTGAACCGTTTTGTATATAATCTTCAATTAGCTTTTTTACGGTATAGGTAGCTGTTTTTCCTGGCAGCTTGGTAATTACATTTACACCTTGCGGTTCTGATGGCGCGGCAATTTGTATTGGTATTTGCATCAAGTCCAAATGCAAATCCGCAATTGCTGAAAACGGTATTGAGTATACCGGCATATTAAGATTACCTAGATCAGTGTTCTCCATGAAAAACCTTTTGGCACTAACGGAGGCATTCATACACCACACGTTAACATTATCTTTCCTGATAAGTACTTTAGTTACCCCCTGGAGTTCAATATTCAGGTTTTCAGCATCTATGCTGTCTGTGACATAAGCTCTGATAGAATTCATATTACTCTGTTTTTAGGTGAGAATTTATTTTTTCGGTGAATTTTATTTTTTCTGTTTCTATTTGAAATGTTTTCATCCCTTTTACGAGATATTACATTGCCTACTATCAACAACAGCGATATCAATAATATCCACATGCACTGATGTTTTCAAAGTTTGAAGAATTTTAGTATCGAGGCACTCAGTATAAAAATCTATGGTTCTCATGGGTTAAAGAGGCATTTTTTTCGCTGGTCAAACTATGTTAATTGTACTGTAAATCAAATACCTGCAAATAAAGAACTACTGCTTCTTAGAAATATTTCTACTATGAATTACTAGTTCTTATCTCAATTTTTATAAAGAAACCCTGTTAGCCGGCCTTACTCTTTTTATCAAGTAAGTACCGGCATTGGCAAATCACAATTCTGTCTTTCACAATTTTTCATTCTATCAGCCTAAACAGGGTTTATAAAACCCCCATTTCTTTCATTGAAGGAGACCATGAGTAGACACCCAATCTCCGTACATTTCCCTATGAAAACCCTATGTTCTTTTAGGAGTGATAGCATAACAATAAACCTTCGGGAATAGAAATAACCAAAGGGAATTTTCCTTGGATAATTGCATCTTTCATGCAAGTACCATTCTCTAGTTACCACTCTAGCTATTTTACATCATGAAAAAGGCATATCGCCATTCTGAGTTTGATAATTGAAAGTATACTCATCCATAGCATCTCTGAATTGCGAGGATATATACTGCAAGGCTGCACCCTTATGTCTGTTATAAAGGCCGTCAAGTAAATTACCTGTATGCTGAATCTTCTCAATAGTATTTGCCATATCAGCAGTAGATAACTCCGTTAATAGCTGCAACAGTATATGTTCGGCGAGCGAATACTGAGCATCGTCAAGTGTTCTGTTGCAATGGCCAGCAATCTCAGTAAGTGACACGATATCCTCCTTGAAATCACTAAGCGGTTGTAAATTTGACACCAGGTTATGAATCCCTTGTTCAACCTGAGATGAATTTGTTTCCATAAGTATATTGTTAGGTTAATGCTATATGTAAATAGTGTATGAACTGATATTTCTTTTAAGCTTTAGAGCTGATATTGCTGCTATTGTAACTCCTCAAATGTGGATCAGATATAAGAAAGTTTGAAATATTCGGTTATCTGATCATCAGCTTCACAGGATTCGGCTTTGCATTGAAATCCCACCCTTAATGTAACCGCTGTTACCCGCCCTACAGGATATATAAAGAAGAGGAGAGCATTACGCTCCCCTCTTTGCTTCATGATGCAGCACCGGCTTCTACACCGGCTCCTGCGACTGCACCACTATTTTGATCTCCTCCGGCTGTTGGCTCATCATTTTCTTCATCCTCGTCATCAGCTATCCTCATTGCAATAAGCGCTTTTTGAGCAGCGCTTGGAGAATACGCAGTCAATGCTTTTATCGCCATCTGGAATTCAGTTTGCGCCAGCACCGTAGCTGTTTTCTCCTTGAATTCCATGGTTTCAGACAGGATTCTCATGCTGGATTCGTTCTGCGCCATCTCCAGTCCAATGGCTCCGATGATTGAATAGCCGACTTTTCCGGTTCCTTTAGTGATCTTCTTGCCATCAGGACCAATCTTCGGAGCACCATTTTCGTCCTTTTCATAAGTCATGATCTCATCCTGAAGAACCTTAATGGTTTTCGGCATCACCTTGCCTTCCATAAACCAGTTGTAGTATTGCTCAGATTGGATCATGCACATGCCATCCAGATACTGGATGAGTGCATACGAAAAAGTGACATTATCGGCTTTCTTGGTCACGTTTCTCATTGCGCCAAAATCACTCCTGCTTAAGCCTTCAATAATTTTCTTTTCCATAATAATTAGGATTAATGTGTAAGAAATTGATTGTGATAAATTGCTTGGGCATGGGGTACACCCACTCCCCAGATTTTAGGGGGGGATTTTCGCCGGAGTAGTTTAAGCTATTTCTGACATATCAAATTGATTTTCAACTTCTTACAAACTTATTTAACAAATATTTTTGCAAATATTTTTGGCTAATGTTTACAAAAGGGTTTATATTTGGGTTGTTAAACTTCAACCCATGACCGTAAAACAACAATCACATAAAAGAGACTTCGATACAACGGTATTAGAGCACTTTGCTAAAAGTGCCTCTGATCGTGTGATCGATCGTAGCGTAGTAAGGGCCCATTTAGCCAAGAAACTCGGTAAGAGTGGTGGCCAGATGTGGGGAACAAGTGCTCCTAAGAAGAAAGTCGCAGCAAAATAATCTTCTTGAAAGCTGTAAAGTAACTCCATAGCAAATTCCACAACAACCCCTTAATGGTAAAACTCTATACCGTACGTGATAGAGGACGCCTATCAGTTGAAGATGTCCACGATTTTCCGAAAGACGCAAGGCAACCTTTTACAAGAGATATTGATAGGCTAGTCCATTCTACATGTTTTCGCAGATTGCAAGGTAAAACGCAATTGTATCCTGGAATTGAATCCGATTTCTTTCGAAATAGGCTTACACATTCTATTGAGGTATCAAAAATTGCAATGTCAATTGCGAATAATCTCAATAAGCTCCCCTTTTTCAGAAAAGATAAAATCGATCTAAGTGTTGTCGAGTTTGCGGGACTTGCCCATGACCTTGGCCATCCTCCATTTGGTCATCAAGGAGAGGATGCTCTTAACGAATTGATGAAACGTAGAGGCGGTTATGAAGGAAATGCTCAAACTCTAAGGTTATTAACAAAAATTGAAAAGAAGGGCTTTAGCGGGAACATTAATTATTTAAAAGACAAGAATGATACTCGAAAAGGGCTAAACCTCTGCGCGAGGACACTTGCCAGTATTCTTAAATATGATAAAGTCTCTGGAAGGAAGGACCCTGAGGGTAAATATGCAAAAAACAAAGGTTACTATTCATTTGACGCGGATTTAGTAAAATCTATTAAGGAGAAATGTGGAGGGCATCCAAGAGGAAAGAAATTTAAAACTATAGAATGCCAGATTATGGATGTTGCTGATGATATTGCTTATTCAACCTATGATTTGGAAGATGGCTTAAAGGCTGGCTTTTATACTTTGTTTAATGTAGTCTTTCCCACAGAAAGGATTAGTAAAGCTATTGCCAAAGAAATTAAGCTCACCTTAAGTAGTGGTATAAAAGTCACTTTTACAGAAAAGGAAGTAATATATATTTTGCAGGAATTATTCAGTAAATTTTTATTTTTTGAAATTCCGGACAAACAGAATTTAACTCGTGATGAGTCTGTTCAATTTTTACAGAAAAGTCATGAACTATCAATGAACTTTTCGTCCAATGGATATTTGAGAAATCATCTAACATCTAGTTTGGTGAACACTTTTATCCAGAAAGTTGAGTTCGAACCTAATGTTGAATACCCGGCTCAATCTAAAGTCTTTCTAAATGATTGGACTTTAGTGCTAGTAGAGGTTTTAAAAAAATTCACATACACATCCCAGGTTCTTTCCTCTAGGTTAAAAATTGCCGAATATCGAGGTAAAGAAATTGTAAATGAAATTTTCGGAGTTTTATCAAAAGGTAATGGTTTCGAACTACTTCCAGACGACTACCGTGATTCATATGAAAAGTCAAGCGCAGACAAAAGAAGAATTATTTGCGATTTTGTTGCCGGCATGACAGATAGTTATGCTATAGAATTCTATGCACGTCTAAAATCGGAAAACGCAGAAACAATATTTAAGCCATTATAAAAAGGTAACAATAAACAAACCTCAACCCCTTATATGAAAAGTTTAATATTTGCGGTACTATTGCTACCTTCTTTCGCCGTTGCACAGTCCAATGAATTCGGAAAAATAGAAAATGATACCCTATACCTAAGTACCGGCGAAAAGTTCTGGAGAGGAAAAGAGGTTAGAATAGGATATGGATCTAATGGCGCTAAAGGTTTTGAGTTCATTACCCTTTCTCCCTGGTCTCTTGCTGGTCCAGTTCATTTGGGTGCAACTTGGGCAAATTTGAAAATGACTGTAAAAGATTTTCAGCTATCCGGTACCAAAAGAACGGGTAAAAAATTCTATGTGATTGCAAAAGGTGGAAACTTATCCCCATACTGGATAGATATCGTATCTGCTTTGAATCAGCAGGAAGTAACTAGTGATGCTCCCAAAGTTATTCTTACATCTGCTAATCCCTCAACTACACCAGACCTGGCAGATCAGATTAAAAAGCTCAAGGAGCTGAAAGATAGTGGGGTACTTACTGAAGAACAATATAACGCTGCTGTTAAGAAGGTAATAGGAAATTAGATGTTCCCCCCAATAAATTAGCTACTTAAGTTATATTTATTTTCATTTTTCTATGGTAACAGTAGAAATTTCTTTCTTGTCTCCTCTTCATTGGGTAAAGGTCGTCGCAATTCTTTAGCCATTTCAATTAACATTTGCCAAATCATCTCACATGTGATGATGGCATACTTATAATGGCCATGAAATAAATTCAGATCTTTAAGCGCCTGTCCAAAGTCATATGAACTTAGCAGGGTATTATAGAATTCAGTGAAATCAGCTTCAATGTGAATATTTGAAATCTTAGTTTTAGGCCCTATTACACCCCAGAAAGGTGCAGGTTGTAGTGGATTAATTACTTGGTATAAATAAATACCCTCACACACCCCTAATGTAACCAATAATCCATTCTTAAGGTGAACGTTCATTTGTCTCAAGAAAGGAGTTAACTCTTCCCAATCTGCTATTTCTCCATTTGCAAGCATAAATCCTTTGTCATCTCCGTGCATTTCGAAATGCAATATTGGAAGGACATTTTTATTGAGAACTCCATCTGCAATATTGCTTATTAAGGAAAAGAATTTCCCCTTATTATCAACGTCGAAATACCGAGATTGTATTTTCCTTTGTTCGCAACGCCTACTTATAATGTCATCATAAAGCCTTTTACCAGTAGGTATTTCTCCGGAAGGTAAAGATTGAATTACAACTATATGATTGTAAGTAATATTTATATTAATGTCAAAATGATCCGGCATAATCTATAATAATAAAGAAAGAATTAAAGGGCACTTTCAAATGTGAGATGAGAAGGTAACGAGACATATCTGATTAGTGAAACTATTCAGTTTATTCAATTTTAAATTTGATATGGATTTTAGAAAGCCTCCTGAAATCTAAAAAATATGAAACAATGCCATTTTTTAAATCCATTTTAAATCAAAGTATTCTTTAGTTTTATCCTTCCAGTTTGGATTCTCGTCTTTCCATTGATTTACCATTCCATTAATATCTCCCTGGCCTTCAAACATTCGTTTATTATTTTCATATACATACAATTTAATCATCTCCTCTTCATAAATTACAAATGGGTTTAGTCCTAATTCGCAAAGTTCAAGGGGAATGTTTTTTATAAAACGGTAAGTGGTGAAAATCTTCCTCCATTCATCTGGGTACCATGTAGCGCCATTATAGTAAAGCATTAACTGTTCGCTATTTGTGAGCTGTGCTCGAAAAGTACGAATAAATTCAAATTTTTCATGTGGTTTCAATATTTCATCATTATTAATAACATAATTAACAGTTTGGTACATGTGACGATAATAATGTCCAAGCATGTCAGCATGACCGCCAAATGGTGAATGATGATATTTATCGTGCCACTCATTGATCATTGTTTGAATTCTATTTTTTTCTACCACCCAGGTGCGGCCAGTTTTGGACGGTTCTAAGGTTTCAAAGATACCATCTGGGCGTTCATAAAAAGTTCTATAAATACCTTTAAAATCATCCATAAACGCTTTTGCTCCATGATTATTCACACCATGAAAAAAGCAATGGTAGGCAACGTTAAGTGTATCAATACCGTCATATTCAGGTTCTGTTCTGCTAATTTCCACCTGCAGGTCTAATATGATTTCAAAAATTAATCGAAACTCTTCAAACAATACACCGAAACATTTCCTCCCAATAAAATCTCCAACTTGCATATCAGCTACGTTTTCCTTGTGTAACTTCAATAACTCAAAAAATCTACTTTCACATCTTTCGTACAGCCAATTATGAGATTGTGAATCAATGTCAGCCCGTTGTTGTTGATTAGCCTTATATTGAACCCAGAATGCAGCAAAGGTTAGTATTGCTGCGATAAAGGCAATTGGTGGCCCAAGTAGGCCGCCATAAGTATCCCCAATGGTGCCAGTTAAAGCATAATCGTCCTTAATGGGTTTACTTGAATTTATGAAATAACGAGGAATGCAGGATAGTGACCAGGCTAAAAGGAATATGGATAACGCAATTACACCGTATTTTAAATACTTCCAGTATTTTAATAAAGATTGGATTATCTTCAGTTTTAGTATCTTATTTTTTATTCCATTGGTTGATTCTGAATTCAGGCGTGTCATACTCATTCAAATTAAATAGGGATATAGAAACTTTAAATATTACAATTTAGGATATTAGCTCAAAAGGTTTAATTTTTTATCAACAAGGAGTTTATTCGACAGACTGACTATAAGTTTAATAAGGCGCCGAATACCTTCCAGTTAAAGGACCTTCGACCTCACCTTCATTTGTTTTAACGATGTAGTAGTGCCAGCTCTTCCCATTTCGAGTGCCAGCAACCAGGTAGTTAGCTGTACCATCGTTTTTAGGCTTGTAATAATACTCTCCACAATCTCTAACTTTATTTTTGCTTAAAGCCTTACTAATCGCAACTAAAATAGCTCCATCAGGGGATTTCCAATCTCCTGAATAGATAGGTTGGGATTCTAATTGATTGTTTGGCTTTTCTGGAGGCTGATGCCATGAGTTCTGTATTCTTTTTTCTTCACTTTTCATATAAAAATAACCGCCAACAACAGCTAGCATCATAATAGCGAGAACTATACGAAGGATTTTATCAGTCATGGAAAATAGTACTTCAGTGAATTTATATATTTCAGAATGGAATTTATTGCTTTATTACTATTTAATTAGATTTATCTCTCTTATAACACGTCTGTCGATTAGATAATAAACTTCTGCAGCATTATCACCTTTTGCAAATTTTTCAATATTTGCAGTAACTTTTCTTAAAGATACTTTGGTCTCATCACTATTATAAAGTCCCCTACTAGCAATAATCTTAGCATACTTGTAAATAGAGTCAGTCGATCTTTTTAGTTCAATTAATTTATCGTTATTAGGCGTTTTATAAGGCTTTATACTGGTCAAATCAATTTTGAACCATGGAACAATAAGGTCTTTTGCATTACCATATGGTTCGTTTATATGATTGATTAACTTTCTTTCATCTATTGAGTATAATTTAAACAACCCATCAAATATAATAGTATCTCCTTTTTTAAAATTCCCTTTACTAAATTGATTGTATATGTAATTGGTTTTAATACTGTCTTTTTCTACATAAATATCAGATGAAATAGTAGATATATAGGAGGTAGGAAAAGGTGTTATATGAACTTTCAATGCAACATAATTACCTCCATTGGACGTTCTATAATTAAAATCTGTACTTACTTCATCAATGATACCCACCCACCCTAGTATTATTGATGAATCAGCAAACCGATTCATCACATTCAATATACTGTCTACACGTTCAGCTCCATGAAAACTCTGATCTGTTATTAAATTGTAGCCCGCTTTTAGGTTATTATAAAAATCGGTCTGTTCTTTAGGCATTAATTCAGCCTCTTGATTTTGATTTGTTTTCGTTTTCGAGGGAATATCACAAGAGCCCAAAAAATATAATGAAACTATTGTCAAATATTTTAAATTATTCTTCATAGGGCTTTACCATTTTGTATTCTTATAGATATATTCAATTTGATAGCAAATCTGTGGAGGTAGGCCCTGAATAGCAAGCTCGTCTTCGTTTGTCATTATGATTTTATGGTCAGGAAACTTACTAAATTCCGGTTCAAGGGGTTCGAAAGCCTTCTGCAGTCTCTCTTTTAATTGTTCATTTAACATTTTTGTTACCATTTCTTCTTTTAGCTTATCGGGCGCCTGTGGATCCGGACGTTTTAAAATAGTAATATTCATGGCTGACAATTATTTCGTTTATTGGGATTTATATGTTCAAATTATTATAAGGACCAATTTAATGACTTCTGGTAATTTACTTCATTGACACAAAACAAGGGTTATTTTCACCAAATAACGTAAATTTAATAACGTAAGCATAGATGTATTAATTTATACATTTAATATTAATATCATGGTTGATTTTGAAATCATTATCGATAACCATTTGTATATAGTCTCCCCTCTCCAGAAGAAGGGTATAATGAGTTATAAGATAATGGGACTTAAGGTTATTTTTTCAGCAAACGAAAATGGCGACTTATGCCCCGTAAAACCCGATCCAACAGTTGACAGTGATCTTTTAATAGCTATTGCTGATAAAATTGAAAGTTATTACATGTAGATTATGCAATTCGGATCAGATTTTAATAACTATGATGCCTTCAATTCAGATCTCCCAGTAGATTCTCCAAAGAATTTACATGTCTTGTCACGTGGGACAGGGTTGGGTCACATCTATCTGGGGTTTCCCAGTTGGGGGGATAAGACCTGGATAGGAAGTATTTATCCTAAAGGTATCACGAAAGACCATTTCCCTGGCGAGTATGCCAAAGTCTTCAATTCAATTGAATTTAATGGAACTCATTATAGAAGCTACACATCAGAACAGTGCAGGGCTTTGAAAGAAATGGTCAACAATGATCTATTTTTATTTTGTCCCAAATTCCCAAATCGCATAAGCCATTTCAGCAATCTTCTCGATGTTGAAGATGCTACATCTTCATTTCTCAACGGTATTCGTGGCCTGGGAGAAAACCTTGGTCCAATCCTTCTGCAGGTAGCTAACAATTTTCCACCCAAAAAACTTGCAAATCTATTAGGTTATATAGCCATTTTGCCAAAGGACCTTCAGTTTTTCGTCGAAGTTCGTGATCCGCAGTGGTTCTCAGACAGCAAAATGTTCGATCACCTTACAAATGGATTAGCCCACTTCAATACTGGGCTTGTGGTTACTGACACACCAGGCAGAAGGGATTTAATGCAACACATAACTCTTACAGTCCCGAAATTGTTTCTTCGATATGTTGGTCTTGGTGGTACACCAACAGATGATTCAAGGCTCCTTCAATGGCACGATCGCATTGAAAAATGGAGATCGGAAGGGCTATCGGAGGCTTTCATTTTTTTACATCTACCCAATGAACCTCAATCAATTCTTTACAGTCAACAGGTCAAACGTATGTTCCTTTTGACATAAAAGAAACAAATCCACTGTGATTTTAATCATTATAATAACTTATCTTCAGATAGAATAATTAATATTCCTCAAGTATTAATTTAATCCCCAATTATGCAATAACCCGACCCTAGTTAATTTCTGTTTTAAGCATGAATTAATATTCAACCAAATTAAAATTCATGAAAAGAGTCCTATTTTTTGCTGTAGTTTTCCTCGGTGCGATAATTTTCGCGTGTAACAAAAAGGATACTAGCCAGCCTACGAATGCTGCATCTGAGTCAGAAATCATTGACGCAGCTTACAATTACTTTAACGCTGAAGTTATCCCAGATGAAAGCAAAAATAAGCGTCCGGATAAATTTCCCATATGGAGTGGCGCTAAGGTAATTCAGGACATCACCGGAACAATGGTAACTGTCCCCGTTTTTATTTCAAAAGCGAAATACATTACTATCAGTGACGGTAGCCACCTTTCTGCCTCTGAGATGACCTTTTTAAAGATTTACACTAATCCCAAAGGGGTTAAACATTATGAAGTGGTAACCCAGATACCTGATAAAGATTATGTACTGGGGCAGCTACCTTTTAAAGGCGTCACAAAGGTAGAAGACTGGAAAGGCAATTTTATAAGCGCTTGGACTAACAAAAACAACAAAATTTCGCCCGCTACATTTTCTACTTCTATCAAGAAATCTCCATCAACTGAAAATACTGCTCCAACAATCTGTACTGTTACGGATTGGTACGATTGTAGAACCTTCGATGACGGCGCGCATTGGGATTGCAATTATAGGTCAACAACAATGGTGTGCCAAGACCCTCCATCTACTGGAGGAGGCGGTGCCGGTGGCGGTGGCGGCGGAACAAGTAGTGGTCCTCCAGCCGTTGTCCCCATCACACAGTTGTATGAAATAAAAAAAGTAGTTGACAGTTTAAAGAATAAATGTCAAAAAAAGGCATTGAGTAATCTTAAAGGACAAATTTTTGCTGGAAGATATAGTATTATGCTTTATCAGTTTTTCGGAGTGAAGGCTAAATCCACCTTGGAATTCTACTCGGGAAATACCGGCACGGCTGATGCAAAGAACTTGCCAGGTGGTGTCTATCCCAATGCTTACTCAAGAATAATACTAAGTAATACAAACCTTCAGAATGCCTCTCAGGAATATATAGTAATTACAATAATGCACGAAATATTACACGCTTATTTTGCATTAGCGAAATGGGATCCTACAAAGGAGGACAGAGATACTAGAGATCATAGAAAAATGGCTAATGACTATGTTTGTATTCTTGCCGATGCTCTAACCGAAATGTTTCCAGATATGGATTATCAAGAAGCAACTGCCCTAAGCTGGGGAGGTCTTGAAAAAACTGACGTATATCAGGCAATGCCATTAGCAGATCGAAACAAAATGGAAGCGACTAATAGTTATTATAGGCTAGGTATTAGTGGTACAAAATGCCAGTAAACCACGAATATCAATTCTCTGCCATTTATCACAAAATAGGTATATATGAAGTCAAATATTAAGAAGACATACCTCATCATAGGGCTAATTGCTTTATTTAGCAGTGAGGCTTTCTCTCAAACAAAATTGATTGATAACTCACATACTAAAATATTATTCGAAAAATTAGGGCAAGTTTTATTTCCGCCAATGCCGGAGGATACCCAATGCACAGTTTATTCAACTATTACATTTCACATTCGGAATGGGAAGATGTCGGATAGTATTGATTATTCGAGAGATTTACCACAAGGCTTCAGGGATGAATTTAGTAGGGTTATTCCATTTTACCGAGAAACTAATTGGACCCGTGCAGTTCCCAGCGCTAGTCACAATTTCGAGGTTTACCAACCCTTCGTTTATTACTACTACTATATCAAACCTTGCCCGGACTCAATTCCTGATAGTCGAATGAAGAAAATGTTAAAAGAGGATATAGGTAAGAATGTAGTGAAAATGCCATCTTTTCAATTGCTACCTATACGATTGAGAGCCTATCAAGTCGTTCGTTAGATAATTTCCTTTAGTTGATCATCTATTTGCCAAGTCAGATAGATGTTAAGAAAAGGCGATAATGCTATTAATATCGGAGGCTACCTTTTTATAAAAGGTAGCCTTTCCTGCTTATGCTGCAGGAGAAAGGACTTATGCTGCTATCAACGCCTCTTCCCCTTCCCATTTAACCGGATCCAGTACAGTCCTATCGTTTCGGGCTGCTTTAGCCAAACTTTTCACGCTATAATATTCAAGTTCCTCGGAGGTAATTTCGTAGTCGAATATTAATTTCATTTCAGCATCGCTTAGATTTGGGTTTAGCCAGGATCTTTCTATGGGCGGCGGAACAACTAGCGGCATTCTATTGGGATTATCTCCACCATTATGTATACCACGCATAATTGAATTGGCGTCTCTGATTGTAATTGAAAACGTATCAGGGTAATTTCCGTTAATGTCTGGTATTTTAGATTTAGTCCAAAGGCCAGGCAGTAAAAACTTCTTTCTTTCTCTAAGGTGGATATAGTAAGGTACTGTTTTTCGCCCTTTTACTCCTGTGACATGCCGATGTTCAAAGTATCCGGTTGCAGGTACCAATACACGTTTTTCCCGGTTTCTAAACCATACTGATCGTGTGTCATCAACTATTCTTTCCGATCTTGTATTTAATAATCTCTGTTTATTGGTTTCTTTATCGATTACAGATCCCTTTGCATAATCTGGCATGTATCCCCACTCCATCATTTTTATTACCATTCGACCATTCTCCCATACTATTACCGGGTACAAAGCATAGGAAAAACCGTTTAAATATGGCGCCGGCTCAAAATTCAGGTCAATTTGACCAGCTGTTAAACCAGGCAGATATTCAAAGATTGATTCGACGTTTTCATTAAAGCTTAGGTTATAGCACATGATTATACATTTTCGATTTCAAAAAGAGAAACTTTGATAATTTCTTTTCCTTGTTTGATTTCCAGATAAACTTCGCCCAATAGCATGATCGGTTTTGTTTGAATTTCCTTTCTTCCAGATTTGAAACTGGTCCTATGTCTGATGTAATATTCCAGTTTATCCCGAATTTCTTCCGGCACTGACCACTTTTCGAAAGCAAATAAGGAAGTGAAAATTTTATATCCTGGTGGTTGAGAGGCTGCAATTTTCAATTTTTTCAGGTCTTCTTCCACCTCAACATCATAAATATACCTTGATGGGTCATGGGCTATTGTATCGAAATGTCGTTGTGCCTCTTCTCTGGTTCTGTAGTGAGAAAGGAGATAACCTTTATCAGAGTCTTTATTTCCTCTATAATAATACTGGCGTACGTAAAATTTGAAGCCGCTATACTTAAGTGCATCTATTAAAGCCTCCAGAAATAAATGACATGGATTATAAACCATATATTACAATTAATAATATATTAAATATAATAAGTCATTGGGTAGGCAGCACAGAATAAATATACGAATTTCCGTTTAATGAAGATGTCGTAATAGTCCGTTTTATATACATTTAGGATAGGATAAGACCTAGATATAACAAATCACTGGTACCCCGGCGCAGAACAGATATACATACAGGTGGTATGTCCGATCATCTTGTTTTGGATTTCTGAATGACCAAAGGCGAAATGCGATTACCCAATGAGTTAAAAACTGTATTATCAAAATAGAAAGGTCAATTGGATCAGTAATCAATAGCCACAATGACTTTTGTGAAAGCATAGCCGCAAGGAAAAGCAATGGCAGAAATAAAATATATTCTACTGCCATGAGATTTCGTCCATTCTTGTCGCCGATGGCTAGTGGCAGGGTTTTTCTTCCCATTTGCCTGTCGCCTTTAACATCTCGAAAATCCTGGATAGGAAGCGCAAACCCAGCCCAAAGACTTATAAAGCTCCAGTATAGTACTGTACTCATATCCACCCTTTCTCCTGGAGATGCAATCTCCCATTGTGCAGCCAGTAGCAGGAATGTTCCTACCGTCATTCCAACTAAATTTTTTGTTATCCAGTGATTACTTCCTCCAAAGACGTTGAGAAAATAGGTAACGATCTGCCAAGCAACTGATATCCAGAAAATGTGTAAGAACGCAGCGAAACAGAGAAAAAGCATACTATAAATAATTATCCTTATCCAGGTTTGCCTTCGTGTAATGAGGCCTGAGGGAAGCGGGCGATAAGGTTTGTTTATGGTGTCCTCCTCAACAGAATTAACCTGGTTGAGCATGCAAAATGTGAGAATGTACAGGACCGCATAGACGATAGAATTAACCAGGCAAAAAGGAAGTAGGCTTAGCCGATTATCGCAAAAAAACCAGGAAGTGAAAAAGGCGATTAGCGACGGAGCAATAGTGTCCTTTATATCGTTGTTGATGAATTTCCAGATAATTCTGAGTTCACCGGTGACATTTAGAGGGTGACATAGTATAGACATGACTTGGCAAGTTGTTTCCTAATTTAGGAAAACAAAATGCAAGATCATAACAGCCAAGGGCGGTTTTGGACAAATCGGGTTATATCATATTGATTTGTAGGTCTATTCTATATGCTATTGTTTTCAACCTTTTCGCATAAAGCCTGCAGGCTTTTCGCAGCGATCGGTTTTGTTAGGAAATAGGCAGCGCCGGCAGCCAGGTATTCACTTTCCGTTTCCTTAAAGTAGTTTCCCGTCACCATTATTACCGGAATATGTTTAAGATTATTATTTGATTTAAGTCGGATCAGAGTTTCTTTTCCCCCGATTTCCCCCGCCATCACTGCGTCAAGCAAAATTAAGTCTGGCAGTAAATCTTCTGCTATTTTCAAACCTTCTATTCCAGTTAAAGCGTGATGGAAATCGGACTCGCTGAATAAAAGTTGTAAAGCAGTGCGCATTACAGTGTCATCATCGATGGCTAATACCTTTTTGTTTTTAAAAAGCGAGATTTTTTCGTTGAATGTAATGAATTGACTTTCAGATGGAGAGAGCCTTTCATTGATCTGGACAGGAATCTGTACTACAAAGGTTATACCTGGGGGAAGTTCATCACAAGATACTTTTATTTCTCCGCCCAGGCGTTTGGCCAGGTTCGCTGATATTCTCAGGCCCAGACCCGCACCTCCTCCAATTGTGTAATCGGAGGAAACATACGAGTCAAATATTTCCATTTTGGTTGCTTCCGGAATCGGATCACCCTCATTATGTATTCTAACAATGAAGTTACCAGCTGTATAGTCAATCGAAACAGTAACCGTCGATTCGAAGGGGCCATACTTTAATGCGTTCGATATCAGGTTTAGAAGGATCTGACGAAGCATGGTTTCATCAGTAGTAATTCTTTGAGGAACTCTGTTTTTCGTATAAAGTATTACGATTTTCTGGGATTTATTTTCAGCTGTCAGTTGATATGTGTGCTGCAGCTTCTTAAATAGGTCAACTACTTTAAATGAAGTTAAGACTATGTTTGAAGGCTTTCCCGATTCAATTTTTGAAACCTCCTGGACATTATTTACTACTTTAATACCATGCGTGCTGGAGTCCATGATGCTATCAATTGATTTTGAGATAGCCAACATTTGATCTTTGCTTGCTCCCGCCTTTTCAATTTCTGATTTGATAAAAGAAGCGTGGGTAAGAATTGTATTCAGTGGGGATTTTAACTCATGGGAGGTTTCAGCAAGGTAAGTACGTCGGTTGCTTTCATTTTCAACAAGCCGGTTGAGCAACTCTTTAAATTTATCCACAAAATCCCAGGATACGGTTAATGTCAAGACCATCATACCACCAATCGAAAACCACCTAAAGATGAAAAGGTTGTAATGGTTCAATTCAATAGGTACGATTATCCGGTGATAATTATTGTATTCAATGACTACAGTCAGCGCCACGGTTACCACTAAATTGAATGCGAGTACCTTATAATCCCTGAATATAAAAAATGAACCTAGCACCAGAAAAACGACGAGGAAAAATACTACCAGTTCAGTACTAATCGCCATGCCGAGTAGAGCTCCAAAGTAAATGGCTGAAAAGCAGTGTATACTCAGCATCGAAAAAGCCGCAATTTTTGGCTTCCCTGCTTTATTAATTAACAGAAGTGCCAACAGGGCGGTTCCTTCAAAGGCTACACCGTAGATCAGTGGTTTGGAATGAACAAGGTGATAAAAAAGCGATCCAATGCCATAAACCATTAACCCCGTTTCAAGTGCCAGCTTATTTATGATACGAACAGAATTCCGTTCTTCCGGTTTAACCTTATCGGCCCCGAGATTAATAATTTTGCTAATTACCGCCAGAACGGAGATTGCGAGTTTTTTGGTTTGGCTTAATGCTTTAGTAACAGTGGATGTAGGGCTCATAATCATTAACTTATCTGATTTTTTGAGGGCATTGAGTATAAGAACTAAACTATTCTGAAGCTAGTTATAAAACAGACTTAGAATGTTAATTGCTTATTAACGAAATGCGTATTAACATTTGGCCATTGGGAAAATAAGCTAAAAAATCAAACCAGCTGTTGTCCAAATTAGCTTTTTTAATTTCGACCCTTATTTTTTTTATGCTATTCATGTCATCGCATGCCTCTCTGGTACAACGTTTACGCGCGCCTTAAAATTACTTTAGCTAAAAACGTAATAACTAAAGGTTTGGTATGCTGCCCATTTCTTTCCCTGGTTATGTAAGCGTTATAACCTCATTTAGTCTTGTTGTATATTTTGCACTAACCTTCTGCTGGCGGAGCCCCCAGCTTTTTTTATTTCCCTGTGATGCAAATTTGACTACTTCCCTACCCTGAAAGCTTTTATTAATTTTATCGAGTGACGCCATAAGCAGGTCTTGCTTTGTCCTGTCTACTTTATCAAAGAAAGATCCTTGTATTGCACTTGAGGCAATCAGGTTATTTAGGAAAATGCCTACTTTCTTGTACTTGTAACCTTTTCTAAAAATGGCAATGAGGCCTTTCGTGGCATATTTCAGCAGCTCCAAAGTTGAAGACGTGGCCACTGGTAATTGAATTTCTATTGATCTGCTATATTGTGGTTCATTTCTGAATGGATTGGTTGTCACGAATACATATACGGATCGTGCGCAACCATCCTGTTTGCGTAGTTTAACTGCAACTGCAGCTACGTAATTGGCCAGCGCTTCCTGGATTTCACTATACTCTGTCAGCAGCTTACCAAAGCTTTTGGCCATTCCGATAGTTTTTTTAGCTGGCGCAACTATCTCCAGATCGGCGCACGGTGTTCCGAGAAGTTCAGTAACCAATCTTTTCCCAACCACGGCCATTTTAGTTTGCACCCAATCAGTCGGCATCGTGGTCAGGTCCCAGGCGGTCATTACCCCATGAAGATTTAACATGTTGCTGTACTGCCGACCGATTCCCCAAACATCCTCAACTTTTGTATATTTCAGAACCATTTCTTCCTTGTCAGGATGATCAAGGTAATAAACTCCCAAGGCTCTTCTTTCTTTTTTTGCAAATCTGTTGGCCATCTTAGCCAAAGTTCGTGTTCTACCAATGCCGATTGTAACAGGAATACCGACTTCTCGTAGTATTCGCGCACGTAGCCACCTGGCAATCCGATAAAGATTTAGATACTTGGTTCCTGAAAAATCAGCAAAGGCTTCATCGATGGAATAGAATTCCACCTCCGGAGCTAATTCGGAGATGATCTTCATCACTCTCGTGGAAATACTGTGATATAAGGTGTAGTTGCTACTGAAAACCTCAATTCCTTTCTCTAAAAACTCCCTCTCCGAGAGGTGGGCGACTTGCCCCATCTTTATACCAGCGGTTTTCGCTTCCTCGGACCGTGCTATTACACAACCATCGTTGTTACTTAACACTACCACGGGCCTGTGCCGCATCGCTGGGCAGAACACACGTTCTGTGCTTGCATAAAAGTTATTGCAATCTATGAGGAAAATCATGAGGGTTTTGTATTTGCTTTCCAGATAACCAGGTCTACAACTCCAAAAAATATTAATTCGTCTTCCTGCCCAACTTCAATTGCTGGATAACTGGGGTTAGATGATGTAAGTATATACCGCCCACTAATTCTGGATAAAATTTTCAGGATGAATTTTCCATTTAAGGACACAACAACCAGGTTTCCTGGTTTGGCTTTCCTTGATCTGTCTACGGTGACAATGCTGCCGGCAGGAATAAAAATATCATTGCGGCTTCCTTCCATACTATTCCCGTTCAAGCGCATTACAAAAACGGATGGTCGGTCAAGCCCGAACTCCCTGATAAGATCTATTTCTTCTTCTGCAAAGTCAGCTCCTGGTGATGGAAAGCCGGCAGGGATATATGCGTCAATAAAACGAATAAGGATTGAGAGGTTTTCTGGCAGGCACAAAAAGTCCACAATGTTTACGCTGGCACTTGCTCTCATAAAAAATCTATTTAATGCTAAATATAATAGCAATTTTATGCCAAATATTTTAGCATTTATAGCTCTGGCATTAAAATTATATTAGTGATATATGTTACTGTTTGAAAATCAAAATAAACAGAATTCACAATCAACAAGATAATTTGGACTGCATTTGATAACCCTAATCTTTTCCAGATAAAATGAAAAGTCACTGCATTTTGTTCGCATCAAATTATTTTCGATAAATTTAAAAGTAGAAGAGCCAAAATCAGTAGCCTTATTACATACCCCTAGATTGAGTAATCCTATTTAAATTATCTTATCTCAATTAAATCCGCCTTCACATGAATCGAAAGATTTTTTCCGGAATGTTTAATAACTTGCTTCAACAATCAAGATAACAATGGATCCCAACTTTAATCTTTTGGAAAAAATTCATGAATACTATCCTGTTGGTATGAAAACGCTTGTTGGTTATCCAGGGGAGAAAAAAATCATGGAGATAATTGAAAAAAAAATTACATCAATGATAAATGAAGAACAGACCGCAGGGGCTGCTCTTTTCAACTCATTCAAAAGTTCGGCAGCGGATTATGAAGTACTGGACTACTCATCCCGTCAATTTCCTTGTTATACAATGTCCATTTTACATGAGGAAGAAATTTCTGGAGATATGAACCGAAGAACTGAGATAGTTTTTACGATTTCGCTTTTATGTGATTACTATACATATTTCATTCATGATTTTTATCGTATCACGTCCCAAATAGCGCTTTCTCAACGCAGAAAGATATACCCAATTAATTCCGTATCGCTTACGAATCACCTATCTTTTGATAATATCAAACCGATAATCGAAAGGGTGACTGTCGATATTAAGAAGTATTTCCCTCAAAATAATTACATCAACCATTTACAACTCTTCAATAGCAAGGTAGCTGAAGCCGTTCCATACGGGCAGATGGCAGATTATACGCCTACACACCCGTATTCAATATACCATTTTCTTTTTGATGGATATTTCGCAGAAAATACATTTGTAATGCCATAAGGCTTCCCAGGGTTCATTAAGTCAATAAGCAATGTAGACATACGAGGAAGATTGAAATGTATAGAAAAATTTGAATGAATAAATTATTTGCATATATTCAATTGTTATGTGCCCATTAACCCAAAATAAGATCAATTCGACCAGTTCGTAACCAAAATTAATTAGCAAAAATCACCCCTAATCACCCTAAAAATGAAACGAGCACTAAATGCCCCACTGTGGCTATTCCCCATTTTACTTCTTGTAATGGGCTGCCTTTATTTTGGCTGTAAAAAAAATGACTTGCCACCGGATAAACATGCCCAGGCAGTAAAAACCTTTGACTCCGTAAAAACTGATTTCAACAGACAAGGCTTATCAGCAAAGCTGACTTCAGAAATCAATGATTCTATGTCTCTGACACTGGTCCCAAATTGGGACGAGGGTTTTACAATTTATGACACCGACTCCAATCTCTGTTATTACCTCCCGATTTCCGGAAAAATCAAATTGAAAAAGAAGAATGAAACAGCAAATGTGACATTCGATAAAGTTGTACGTTACCTTATTGGGAGAAAGAAGGGTAACAAGCTTGAGTTTTATCAAACAACGGTGATACCTAAGGATCCGGAGGATAAAAGAAATTCATTTTCTGGAGATATGCTGGTATATAGTCTGGCAGATAATAGAAAAGCGATTTTCACATATGACCGAGGAGAGCTGGCTAAAGGTAATTATAACACAAGACAGTCGCATCAAGATGCATCACAAACTGCATTAGAATATGGGTGTCTCTATTATCATGAATGTACCTGGACAAGTCCCTGTGACGGCACTTTTACCGTTGTTTATACCAGAGGGCAAGGCCACCCCTCACAAATACTTGATTGCGGAATTCCAAGTTTAAGCCAGTGTCTTTCGGCCGTATGGACAGTTACAGGTAATGGATGGCAGGTGTTTTGCAACAATGATCCCATTGATCCGCTACCTCCGGTTTATCCCCCACCAGGTGGAACAAGTGGAGGTGGCGGAGGCCCTGTTGTAGATCCGATACACCCCTCTTATAATGATTTTAAGTATATTTGTCCGCAGGAATTCGTATTTGTGATTACCACCACTCATGAATTATGGCAAACAGCCTGTATTGCAACTGCACATTGCAATATTAAGTTCTATGACGGGGACTCCAGGCAATATGTAGAAAGACATGTTGAGGTGCCGAAAATGTATTTCCAAGGGCCGTATAAGGATACTTTCGGTATTGTGGTACTTACACCTTATCTGGCGACGCTATATGCAGCTCAGGCGTTTAATGATGGAGAAAACGCCATGCACGATGCCTTTAAAGCAGATATATATTTAACGTCCTCACAGCTTTCGTCCCTTTGGCTTAGCACTGCTAATTCAATATTTATGGGCTTGACGCGAGGACAAGGTAGAGTGACAGCTACGCCGCCATTTAATTCAATTAACCCTATTCCAGTTGTGCAATACGTCGCATGTCCATGATAGCTAAAATATTAATCTGTTTATTGTCGATGACCACATTGATTCAGCTCGCAAGAGAAAATGATCCGTTCTTAAAGGAAATGAAAGGAATTATCATTGCTCCGGATTCTACCACTATCCCGCAGGAGGTGATTTTTATTCCTTTTGAATATAATGGGCAGTCAGTATCAACATGCCTGTCTGAAGCGCTTTTGGATCAGCATTTAACTGCCTATGAAATATATTTTCAAGGGATGAAAACCATGACACCAGACCTGCAGACTAAAATTAATTCCCAGGAGAATATAAAAGGTATAATGGATTCAACCCTTTTTGAAGGAAACAAAGTGAAAATCCTTTTAGGAATCGTGGCATTCAGTAAACAGTCGCTTCAATGGATTGAGTTCTCAAGTAAAACAAAAGAATATAATTTTCAACTGCAAGTTGCTGAAAGCACATATCCGCTACATGTGGAATATAATGTCAATATACTGGGAATACCTCAATTCTTTGAAGTAAAGGAAAATAAATGAAGAATTTAAAAGGGTACGCAGCAATTGTTGTGTACCCTTTTTTTGAGAACTAACTTCCACTACCCTGCTGGAATCTCTCTAATTATATCCAGTGGATTCTTATCGGTACGAAGTCCCTGAAAACTTGTATGACGCATTTTCCCATCTGGAGTCCATTCCATAAACTTAATTTCGGCAACCAGCTTGGGTTTTATCCAGGTGATATCTGAAGCCTTGGTGGCAATATTCAGTTTTTCGGAGAATGGAGATTTCACCGCTTTGAGGAGCTGCATTTTTTCAAAGACATCTTTTAAGGTCTTATCGGAGAAGCCTGTTCCAACTTTGCCGGCAAATACAAGCTTTGTTTTCTCGTAATATCCGAGCAAAAGTGATCCGAAAAATTTACGCGATCCTTCAGGGACGGTATAGCCAATGATCACAACCTCCTGGCGCTTGGTGGTCTTTATTTTAATCCAGTCTGGTGTTCTTCTACCGGGAAAGTAAATACTATCATTTCTTTTGCCGATAATACCTTCCCAGTTTTTCTCTTTAGCCTCTTCAAATAATGCTGGGCCATCCGATTTATGCACTACATACTTGACTACACGGGATTTCAAAGGCTTGAGAATAGACTGAAGTAGCTCTTTCCTTTGAACTAAAGGTAGTTTTGTAAGGTCATGGCCGTCCAGATGCAATAAGTCAAACACACAGTATTCTAGCTTTGCCCCTGTTTCAGATTTAAATAGCTGTAGGCTGGAAAAATGTTCTTTACCGGCTTTTAATGCTATTAGCTCGCCGTCCAAAACAACTGCATTGCCAATTTTAGCGCACTCTTCCATAACTTTAATATAGTTATTGCTGACATTGATCCCAGATATCGAGTAAAGAATGGCTTTCCTTTTAGAGATGACAGCGATGGTACGATAACCGTCAAATTTTTTCTCATATAACCAATCACTGGAGGACGGAAAACCCTTGACCAATGTGGCCTTCATTGGCTTTTTAAACCCAATTGTTTTATTCTGTACTGCCATAATAAAACTCCATCAAAAGGCAGGCCGAACAAGATCTACACTAAATGCCTTTTCTGCCTGCAGTAAATCGCTCCTTTAATTTCAAAAAATTTTCTTTCGCTTCATCCTTTGTTGGATAGATTACTTCTGGAGGCATAGGGGTAAAATCGGGATCCCAAAAACTATCGGTAGTATTATCCAGTTTGAATTTTGCAACCAGCCTCCTGGCAAGATTATCGCCTCCTTCTTTGGTGGACCGAATAGGAAACTTTCCAACCAGATAGCCTTCCTGGTACCTGGGACGAAAAGCATTGGTCGGTGACACATTCTGAAGCTTTATCAATAAAATATTATGATCAATATAATGAGAAATGCTTCCATGTGGATATGGCAGCCCAAACATATATAAAAAACCGGTAGGTGTTCTTTCAAGGGCAAATGAAGCAGCGACTCTAAGCGATTGTGTGATATCAATAAGGGGAGTCGGCGTCACATCATAATGTTGAAATAATGAATAATAAGCCTCGTCCATCCCGTAATGCATTCGAAATTCTCTTCTGGCGAGCTCTTTTAATTCCCACAAGTCCTGGTATCTTAAGGTTAGAGTAGATTGCCGAATCGAAGCTTTTAACTTACCATCGAATTTTTTTTCAGGGCGGCAGATAGAAGGATAAATAACCGTCTTGCCGTTCTTATCCTTGTAGTCCCCAGATTGTCCCCTGTAGAACATTTCAAATTGAGTATTATTGAGGGTAACGTAGGCAACCTGCTCTATGAGACTGCGAAACGTTATTATAGGGTATCCAGGAGATTGTCGAACCTTACTAACTGACGCCTCAAACTCCCAGTTACCATAATATTTTTTAGGTTCCTTAGGATGACGAAAGTGATGCGATATGTCAAGTACCTCTCTCCAGTATGGAGACCAAATCTTTGTTTCTATTGGAAGCATTGGTACAAAAGATAATTTATAGGAATAACTAAATATAACGATTTGGCTAATAACACAAAAGAACTAGCCATTGTTCAAATACGAAAAAGACAATAATTTTGAGGGTGGAGGGAGGGATATGGTATCCTCTCCGGGAGAAGGGATAATAAAAGCCTCTAAATCTCATCTATAACTCATTTCTTTTTATCTCCAACAATTATTCATCTCTGATTTCTCAATTTTATAGTCTATGATAGTCACAATTTTGATATGGCTTACCCTTATCATTTTTTCAGTATACTCAGGGTTAAAAAATTCGACAGGATACACAATTCACTTAGCCATTAATAATTTTCAAACCAATGCTTATACTATCGGCATAGCTCATAAGCATTACCAGGGCATTGATGCCGAAAATAAAAAGGTAAAAATTGAAACCCTTACCATTGGATTTTACTTGTTCTCGATCGAAATAGAATTTTTCAAAATTATCTCCGAATAAATAATAAGAACCAATAGTTCTTTAACGTGATAAAATTTGTATCAAAAAATATTGCCGGGTTTTAACCCGGCAAGTTAATATTTGCTATATATTTGAAATATCATAACGATAACGGCTACGTCAAATTGATTCTCTTCCTCTTGTTCAAATTGCAGCCAAAACCCGATAACGTGCGAGTAGTATAACCCTAAAATAAGGCAATTCTTATTTGGACACTCTATTGTTAATCAAATCAACCAAGATGGAACAATCGCAATTTTTAATGCAGCAATTTCCCGATGACACGCCGCAGAGCAATTTGTTTGACGATGTGATCATTGAACCCCGCCCCTGTACGGGTATCCTCACAGAACGTGATGTTCTCTATTCTGCTTTCAGCATCATAAGGCAACATTCTGATCGGCTTTTTCCAAACGACCCTTTTTCTTCAAACCCCCTTGATGATCTGGATATTCGAATGCACAATCTCGGAGAATATTTCAGAAGCAATGTCATGTTTAATCTGGGGTGGAGCAAGGCCACATTCTATCGAAGAAAAAAGCTTCGTGCCTTGAGCAAAGGAAAAATTCACCATCCAGCAATTCAGGCATATGAATTAAGGCAAATTCATAATGCAGCAAAAGCAACTATCAAAGAGTTCGCAATCTTTATGGAAAAACTGTAATCACAACACTTAAATCTTCCAATTTCATTTTTACAAAAGATCTGTCTGCAGACTATAGTCTACGGTCAGGGAAACTATTGTTTGAAATTTAAAATGTTTGCAAATGAACTTAGAAGTATCATTCAACTTTATAGATACCTGCACTAAACTGCTGGATTTGTATTCCAGCGAAAAGGAATACGAGAAAAGAATTTTCATGCTTTATTCAATTGCATTGGAGCATGAATCGTTTGATGAACACGACCGACTCCAAAGAGCTGATTGGTTCTTCTTTGTTCAAATATTGATTGCTCTTTGTGAAGGGGTCATTTCTTTAAAAGAGCAGATTCTAAACCTTGAAGCCATTCACCTCGAAAAAATCGAAAAAAATTTGTCATGACAAAAAAAATCATCATCCTGGATAAGGGCTCTGAGTTTCAAATCTGCAGAGGCGAAATGATTATTTACAAAATACCAGTTGATAGTATCGATCAATCAGTCCAACCCGGAAATATATCAAAGCATATAGTTCACCTAATCAAAAACTATAAACTGAGTGATCCCGACTTCTTATATAAACTTGCTAAACTTATTGAGCAAAAAATACCAGACCATGAAATTAACTGGCTGGGAACCTTCACAATAGTTGAACAGCATTTCCATAACATCCGAATGGTTGCTGCACTGCACCGGAAAAGAGGTGGGCCTGTAAAAATTTACCATGCTAAGCACCTCGGCACCATCAGGAAGGTAAGTTCTCAGGAAGACAGACCAGAGATTCGAAAAAAGATGCGTGATTTTGCTGAGGTATTCCTTTTAAAATATGGAATACCGGTAAAGTCCAACCATGTAAAACAAAGCAAAAATGAATGAAACAAAGCTAACCAAACGAGATATTGTCTTTATCCTGGTGCCATTTACCGACTTAAGCGATTGTAAGCTAAGGCCAGCGGTGATACTGGCAGAATCAGCCAGTGATCTCATTGTGGCTTGTATAACATCAAGGATAAATAAAACATTGCTAAACAGCAATCCACCGGCAATTTACATACCTGTAGAACCAACACCAGAAAATGGGCTTAAAGGTCAGAGCTATGTTCAAATATCAAAAATCATTACCCTTGACAGGTATTTGATCTCAACAAAAATCGGAAAGATTGAAAGTGAAGTAATGCAGCGAATCAACTCCAATCTTTACGATTTTTTAAAAGTCTAAGAATGGGCGACATATAGGTGATCCACCTGATAATTTTATATCCAGGGTGGCATTAAAATACAAATAGGATTAACCGTTTTCAAATACACCACCTGATAATTTTTTATCCTGGGTGGTTTATCCTTTAAGCTATTCCCAATGGTTGTGCCAACAAATTATCTAGGCAGAAATTACACTGCGAAAGCAGCGCATTACGGCGTTTTCAGACCTCTTTATAACAAGTTTTTTGTAAATTCATGTGATACATAACACCATATGTAGTTGTACTATATCTCTGTGCATGACAACTTAATGTTTGTAACCTGGTTTTATCCCTGGTAAGGCCGCTACAGTTTTGGTTATGAAATGGAAACGCCTTATTCGAAGTTTAAATCCATTAAAATTTCTGAGGGTACAATACAATGCCTTCCGGAAAAACCATGACAATAAAGGTTCTCCGTTGACCGCAGCAGAGATTACACTTGTACACAAAATTGAGAATCACATTGTTTTTCACCTTAACAGCGGAATTAAAAGGCACATTTCTTACGCCCGACATAGAGGAATGGATTATAAAGAACTCAATAATGGTTTTAAGCACGTATTCGGCAGGACTTTCCGTAATCATCGAAGGTACTTACGTGTCAGCCAAGCCATTGTACTGATTAGAGCTGGATATTCGCCGCTGGAGGCAGCTGAAATTCTAGGATATTCCAGATATATACACTTTAAACGCGATTTCGAGAGGATACAAAATATGCTACCTGATAACTTTGATCAGGAAGTAATTGATCACATTAAAAATTAATGAATGAAGTTTGATGTTTCGTCCAAAATGAGAGCCCAGGTTGAAGTGACACATATACTGCCTGAAAAGTATGAAAAGTACAGGTTACCTGGCGCCGAAACTGAATTTACCAGAGGACCGTTTGGTTTTTTCATTTGGCAACATTATGATACCGCCTATTATACCATTAGTCAACAGCATTTCATGATTGCGAGCAAAGTTTGTCTCTATCCAAATGTCCGAAAGGCGACGGTTGCTATAAACTGCATGCTAAGAGGAGACTTGTTCTGTAAATTGCAAGGTAAGGGAAGGGTACCGCTTATTGCCGGTAAGTACGCTCTTTATTACATTCCTCCACAAATTAGAAACATTGCATACTTCAGTAAAGGTATTTATGAAACTATAGATTTTGAAATGGAGGAAGAATATTTACGGTATTTCGCACAGGATCACCCCCTCCTCCAGGAGGTATATGAACGATTTTTGAGGGCTGATGACGAAGGAATGCAGCTGAACCTAAGCAACATCAATATGAATATCCGTGAGCAGATCTCCAAAATACGTGCCTCAGATCCTGAAAGTCCGGGGCACCGTATATATGTTCAAAACAGGATCAGTGATATATTACTTCAATATCTGCAGGATCTCCAAACTATGGAAAGTACTGATACGTTAGTTTTAGGAAGACACTCAAAGATTGTTGAAGATGTTGCACAGTATATAAAGCAAAATATCGGGCAGAAGCTACTGGTAAGCCAGTTGGCAACTGAAAATAATATTCATTTGATTACGTTAGAACGAGCATTTAAGAAGTCTACAGGCAAAACAGTCCAGGAGTTTATAACGGATCAAAGAATGGAAATATCCACGTCTCTGTTGAGTGAAACTAACCTGCCAATCAATGAAGTGGCTAATAGAGTAGGCTATCTCGACACAGCTCACTTCTCTAAAAACTTCAAGTCGAAATTTCTGATCACGCCCAGCCAATTTCGTAAAAAATGGAAAGATACTTCTGGCGGGGATTTGAAGTAAAATTGTTCATTTTAGTTGAATTTATACAAGTTTTTATCCGCATTTATACAACGATTATTTAAAAAGAAAAGCGAAATTTGATTCAGAGTAATTCACTTATGAGTATCGTAAATCAGTAGTTACCACAATCCGAAAGGAAACGATAGTTAGCCATTCCATAATAAAGAAACCATGATTTAAAATATAATCTCTTTTTATTATTGATGTTAGCCACCTGGACTATTCTAATGAATAAGTTACAGAAGGGGTATGTATGCACCACAACGAAATAAAGACTATGAAATTCTTAAAGAGAAATTCCGATACTGTGATTTTTGTGATAGCAGTACTAATTTTAGCAATGTTCTTATATACCGGTTTTGATAAGATTAGGCACATGGCCGCATTTAAGGCAGAACTTTATGCTTCGCCTCTGGACCTAATCGCTCAAAATTCAAAATTGATTGCTTATGTAATTCCATGGATGGAAATAGTTGCTTGCCTTTTATTGCTTTTCCCGAAAACGCAATACCTGGGATTTATGGTGTCGTTAATGCTTTTCCTATCATTTACAATCTACATAGCTGCACTCTTTAATATTGACAAAAAAATGCCATGCTCATGCGGGGGAATCATCAGCTATCTGAGCTGGAAACAACACCTGGTAGTTAATATTATTTATGTATTTGTGACTGCAGTTGCCACTGTCATGACATATAGAAGCAGGAAAATAATGATCCATTCTCGAAGATAACAGTAGTAGTCCCATAAATTAGATCATAAACTTTGTTAAATAAAACTTCATTGTTTAATCATTAAAACCACACAAAATGAAAAAGATCCGTTTAACTGCCGTTGCAGTATTATTGGCTGTTAGTGCATTTGCTGCTCAATCTTTTGCTGATCAAACCTGGGTTCTGAAAAGCCCAGATCTGGATCCTACTGTAGCTGCTAATTATCAAGCAGGTGTTGGCAGTGGTTGTTCCACAGCTTTGGACAGGGTTTGCTACATCGTAGCTCCTGCTAGTGGTGCACAGCCTATTCTGAGCGCAACTTTGCTTAATCACATCACCAATCCGTCTAATTCTTACACAGACGTTAAGTTCAAACCTTAATTTAAAGGAAGAAGGAAAGGGTTTTATGCCCTTTCCTTCCCTTTTTAAAGAATTCAATATGAAAAAGTACTCTATATTACTTATTCTTTTGGGATTCTTACTTCAATCAAACAAGGCTATAAACGATATTGGAAAGACCACTTATGTATGGGTATTGAAGGCAGATTCCCTAAATCCGGTAATCCCCAGTAACTACATCAAATTTTTAGGAAATCCCCAGTACTTATGTCAGACTGACCTTGGGATTGTCTGTTATATTGTAGCTGAGGACAATTCCCCTGTCAACTCATACCCTAAAATCACTCCACTTCTGCAGTATGAAATTCAGAATCCATCCAATGCCTATATTGACGTTAAGTTCAAGTCGGACCCATTTTAAATAAGGCCTCCCCTATCGTTTGTTTTGTTGTATTCCTGTAACGTTTATTACGTTTTGTGGGATTAAGAAAGTATACTTTGGGTCCCCGGGCGCAAGTGAATAAACCTGACCAGTTAAGTTCCTTTCTATTTTTTGCTGAGAAAATGAATCTTTATTAAGTCTTCTTAAGTCTGCCCATCTGATTGTTCCTCTAAATGCAAGCTCCATACGTCTTTCTTTGAGGATAACTCTAAGAACAGTTGCATTGTCATGAAGCTGGTAATTCACATATGTGCCGGTTTTCCACCTGGTCTTTAGGAGTGTATTTAAATCCGTCAGCGCTTCTGCCGGTCTATTAAGTCTGGCAGAACATTCAGCTCTTATCAGAAATATTTCATCGGTGGCAATTCCACTAAACATAGATGATCCGGTTGTTGCATCATAGTTTCCTTTAAAACTATGAGACCCATCAGCATTTGATTTATAGTTCAGCGTTTTCCTAAGATCATTATCGCTGTAGGACGCATACAATGCTGAATCCACTTTTCCTCTTGATTGCGTCAAACTTAAGCCACCTCTTGTTTTATAATGAAGGATTACTTCTTTATTGAAAAGAGCATATGGAGCCGCATCATCTGGGTTCAGGTCATTTAAATCCAGAAGCTTACTGTTAATTTGAAGACAAGAATCAGCATACAGGAAAGCATTTTGATAATCTGCCATTGCCAAATAACACCTTGCCAATGCACCGTAGCAGGCTGCTTTACCAGGCTGAGTAGGGAATGTTACCTTAACTGGAAGTAATAAAGAGGCTTGTTTAAGATCTGAAATCATCTGAAAGTAAGATTCTTTTACGGTTGCCCTCATCGTTTTATCATTGATATCGGATTTGAGCTTTAGCGGAATTCCCAAGTCACTTTCTGCAGTCGCTTCGTTGTATGGAACGCAGTAATGTTGGGCGATCTGATAAAAAGTATACCCTCTGTAAAATAAAGCCCGACCCTTAACATCATTGACTTCTGATGCAGTACCACCTACATTATCAGCATTCTCAAGAATTACATTGGCATTGAATACCCTTAAATAGATATCAGCCCATTCATTTTCATGATTAGTCCTATCATCCCAGATATAGTCGTATTTGGCGGTAAGATCATACAGAGCATTCCATGTTGTAGTCAAAAGGAATAAATTATCACAAGCCATGTCTCCCGAACTAGGATCAGCCCAGTTCATCACATCATCGTTGTTTAAAAGGCTCCTAAGATCATCAATTGTTGACGGTACAACAAGTTTCTTGTCTGGCTTTTCCTCCAGATACTTTTTACAGGATATATTTAAGGCTAAGATTGAATACAGTAGAAAAAACAAGGATAATTTATACCTTTTCATAAATAGACGTTTTAATGTTAAAAGGATGCCCTTAAACCAATGGTAAAACTAACAGGTGTTGGGAGTGTTGAAAAGTAATCCGGATCTAATCGCAGGTCATTTGCTCTCCAGATAATACCCACATTTGACACATTACTGTATACCACCAGGCTTTTTATCGGGCTATTGCCTATCACTGCATGCTGGAATTGATACTGAATTCGTATGTCTTTTATTCTGATATTATTTCCTTTCAATACTGTAGCCGAACTGTTTGCATAAAATTTATCACGATTGTAGTCTCCCGGATAGGTCATCGATGGTACTGTGGTCTTTGTTTCATCTCCTGGCTTCTGCCATCTTTTAGTATAATCATCATGAGAATCCCAGGAAGAATAAAGAGAGGAATAATTGATTGTTTGATGCCTGAACCAGTAGTCGAACTTATAGGAAATATTGACAAGCAACGTAAAATTGGCATATGAAAAATCATTTCTGAAAGCTCCAAAATACAATGGTATAGCAGATCCATGGAATACTAAATCCTCTTTGGTAGCTTTTTGAGTGATTTCTGCATAGTCCTTACTTTCTTTCCCGCCCAGGAAACCTATTGGATCTCCTGTCTGAGCATCCAAGCCACCAAAACGGTAGCTTACGATCGAATATGGGGCATACCCCTCAAGAGGAAGTATATTAGTCCCAAAGCCAACATAACTCGTAAGATTGTTCTGATTGTATAGCGCCTTAGTAACCTTGCTTCTGGCATATGAAAACAGAAATGTCGTTCCCCATTTGAACTTTGAATCTATTATTTTGGCATTTACTGTAAGGTCAAGTCCCTTAGTATTAATACTGGAGGAGTTGATACGCAAATCTCTTACTCCGGTGGTAAAATCAGCTGGTACAAAATCAATCAGATCGCTGGCTGCCTTATTAAAAAGTTCAATTGTTCCCGAAACCCGGTTGTTCCTAGAAGCTGCATCGAGGCCAATATTAAAGGTTTTAACCTTTTCCCAACGCAGACTTGGGTTTGGAGGGTTCTGCACAACTGTATATGGAAGGTTTGTAATAGTTGACGGGAACAAGCCATAACTGAGCGTAGTCAACGCTGAAATAGTATTGTCTACATTACCCGATGTTCCGTAGCTACTCCTTAATCTAAGGAGACTTAAGGATTTCAGAAATCCGAATTTCTCTTCATTGATTATCCAGCTGGCACCTACTGACCATAATGGTACCCATTTCTGATTACTGTTTACTCCAAACAAATTCGAAGCGTCCTTTCTTGCACTTGCCGATAAGGTGTATCTGTTTTTATACGTATACGCCGCATTACCAAATAATGAAATAAACCGGTTCAGAAGGGATGATATCCCAGTAGCAGAAGGGATTTTCAAATTTCCTTTTAGATTGTCATAAGTCGGAAAAAGCGTAGAATAGTCAACATCACTAAAGCTAAGTATCCTATCATTATAGCCATAAATCCTGCTTGAATTAATGTTTACTTCAGTTTGCCGGATCTCCCCTCCTGCTAGTGCTGTTAAAGATGAAGATTTTTTAAAGTTATTATTATAACCAAATTGAAGACGGATTGAGTTATTAACCAGATTATTTGTGTTTCTGTCAAGGATACCCTGTACTGGGACATTATGTACAGTTAAATCATTATCAAACGAGGTATACAAATTAATAAGGTCCCTTGTATAAAAGGTATTGAGACCTAAATTATTGTTAACGTTCAGATCCTGATTTTCATGCTGGTAGCTAATTTCAGCAGAAACATTTTTCACAATATGGTAGGTCCCGCTTAAAGAAAAGACCAAATGCCTGGTTGTACTCTTGTTGTCAGCAAACTTCATTTCATCCAGCGGACGATAGTTCCAATCAACTAACCTACCTCCGCCGGCAGTATCTACGTATGATTTTCTGTAATACTTTGGAATCGCCAATGCACTACCATCAGGACCAGCAATCTGGGCATAAGGATAAATGGATTTTCCACCGCCAACATTTAAATCCGAGCCAATACTGTTATTTTTTGCATTATCCTGCGTGTAAATGATATTAGCTTCAATATCAAGATTCTTCATGGGCTTGAAAGAGGCGGATGTTCTTGCGGTAATCCTTTCATACTGGTTACCAACAAGCAGGTCGTTGCTTTTATCATAACCCAGGGAAATTAAGTAATTAAGCCGCTGGGCCCCCCCAGTCAACTCCAGCGAATACTGTTGTAGATTACCTTTCCTGTAGAGATACCTCTCGTAGTCATTTCTGACATCTGCATTCTTAAATTTGTTAATTGCTGTTTCTGCATCACTTTGAGAAATGAGGTTATCCCTTACTTTATTAAGAAGCTCCACCACGGGACTTACAGGAGGCCTGTCATTGGTATTTTGCAAATCAGTATCATAATATCCCTGTTTAAACAGCCAGGTTTCTACGTCAATAAAATCAGATGCTTTCATCTGCTTCTTATAAAACACATCTGGCTTATTGACTGTCGTGAAATTAGAATTGAAGGATAATTTAAATGGCTGATTAAATTTCCCTTTTTTTGTAGTTATAACAATTACGGCATTGCCGGCGGCCACGCCCCAAATAGAGGAAGCAGCTGCATCTTTTAATACCGTGATACTTTCTACATCATTAGGGTTGAGATCAGAGATCTCGCCCTGAAACGGAAATTTATCTACTACTATCAGGGGTTTGGATCTACTGTTATCCAGGGTACTTAATCCTCTGATCTGAATATTATTTGTGCCCCCTCTTTTGTCAAAAAGCACGGATGTTGTCATGTCTTCTATCCTGCTAATTACATCACTACCTGTTTTGACATTCAGATCTTCATTATTTACAAAACCGAAAGAACCAGTTGCTCTTTCCCGAGGAATTTTCTGGTAACCTGTATTAACGTTTACCACAATTTCTTTCAAACCACTAATCTTTGGCTGCAAACGGACTTTCAACACAGCAGTATTATCTCCTGAAACAGTAGCGTTTGAAGGATTATATCCGATGCAGGTTATATTGATCCGGTGTGTATTTTCCGGAACATAGATCTTAAAGAATCCGGTAGAATCTGACTTTGTACCGTTATCGGTTCTTTCCAGGAATACCGAGGCGCCAATAACTGGTAGCTCTGTTTCTGAGTTGATAATTATACCTGTAACTTTCCTGGCTGTGTTGGGTTCCTGGCCCTTAGTAGTTGTTGTTAAGGAGAGAATTAAAAAAAATGTCAAATAAAAATATAGATGGACGTACTTCATGGCTAATCTGGTTTTAGTTATTTTCAGAGATGATGAACATAGGAAGCTCCCTTTTTTGGCTGTTGAGCTTTAGCCCCAGTTTTTTTAGGCTGTCCTTCAATTCCTGATAATTTGAGTTTGGGTTAATTTCAAATTTCATATTTACTAAATCGCTGTATTTGCTTTCATCCAGTACCGGTGGCATTCCGATCATTTTATTAAGATTGAATACCAAATTTTGAAAAGCTGCATTCTTTAAACTTACCTGAAAGCGGAGAGAGTCAACACTTTCAACTTTTATGTCCGTATCTTCGCCAGTATTTCCTTTGTGCCTGGGCATGTCTTTTTCCTTTGTGATCACGAAGCAATCGACAAGTCTATTCTCAATTTTTGTAGATAATGAGAAATAGTTGTCCAAATCGATCTTAAGCTTCATGTACAAAGTGCTGTCTTTTTCCTTTATCGGGTAGACTGCCTCATAACAAAATGTATTTTTGGCATTCCAACTGTCCGCATAATCAACCCGTTTGTCGTAGATATATCTATTTACCTCCCGGACATTATAAATTGTCCTGTTAGTCAGAGTTGGCAAATTGCTCTGCATTGCCCGGGAGTAAAGATTTTTAATTGGATAATTGAAAAATGTCAGGCGCTTGGTCTCATTGCTACTATCAGCAATGACTTTTTCATCTGATCCAATTCCGGAATAATATTTTGATATTATGGAATAATATAATGGAGATGGCTTTAGACTTAGTTTTAAACCAGCATGGTTTACCAACGGTAAAGACGGATCAAATTTTAGATTATCATTCTTAACGGGCCAATCTACATTTGAGTTTTGCAAAAATGCTTCAATGTTACTGGCAGAAACATACTGAGGTATTGTTATAGCCTTTACTACATGATTCACATTCAGCCAAACCTCATGAGAGATGATGTTATGAGGAAATATCTTTTGAAGGATTGTATCGCCGGTAACAAATGGGAGATCAAGACCAGCCAATTTCTTATTTCTTTTTAAAAACGAAGCTACCTTTTCTGATTTTTCATTTGTAATTGGAATAATCTGGATTCTGTCCTTGTACCGTGATTGGAGCTCAGACAGCTCAGGTAGCAAGGCGATACATCCGCTGCAGTTGGTTGCCCAAAAGTCGAATATGATCATCTTACCTTTAAAATCTGACAACTTCATTGAGTTGCCAGGTATGCCTAATACTTCAGAGAAGTAATAATCAGGCATGACATCATTTATTTTTAATTCAATGGTAGATGGCGGCGCAGTAAGAATTGTTTCAGATTGATACTTTTGCGCAAATAAATGATCAAGTGACAGAATTACAGTTAATAGCAAGGCATACGATGCCCAGACACACGGAATGCGTAACATAACAAACTTAATATAAAGTTATACAGGATAATAAGTACACCTGTTTTACCGTCGAGCAATTGTTAAGACAATGAGTATCCTCTAGGGCGTATGACCTAGTAACTCATTATCTATCGTGTGTTGTGATTTTGGCTAATCGGAATAAGACGAATAACCGTGTAATAAGGGACCTACAGAAAGTAGATCACATGACAATCTTTAAAAAAATTTCCTAAATAAAACTAAGACCTTTCAGTGTAGCATCAGAGATGTCTTCACAGAAAGTTAATGGTTTCATTATTCAAAAAATGTTAATCATTTCTTAATCACATTTTTTAGGAAAAGAATTAATTCTGGTACACTATTGCTCGAAACAGGATTAAAAGGGCAGCTTAGTTATTAGGATGAGTTTGTATTTTGGGTGATTTTAGTATGTTCCATGACGTTTTTTTTCGATGACAAATAGATTCATGGACATCCCTAATGCTATAGATATTTACGGGATCCATGATTAAAAAGTTTTCATAATGAGTTATTCCTTATCTATTTCATGCCCTGCATGAAGGTTTAGCAACCCGGATAAGCTGAGTCTGGTTGATAGAATTGACAAGACATACCTTTCTTGTCGTAATTAGATTTGATGTAACAAAGAGGGAGATAACCTGGGGTATGCTTTAAAAATTTACGCAGGCCGATCTCAATTAACGCTGCTGGAGCCTTGGGATCGCTCGGACTAAATCGTAATCAAAACCGAACCTGCGCAAAGTATGTATATTGCGGCGGTGGCCACGCATTTTGCTGGCAAATTTCTGTGTCGATTCAATAGTCCTGCAAACGAATTCCCAAGTTCAGCAGCAGTAAACACAATCATTATTACTGGAATTCTTCCTTCTTCCAATGAATAACGTTAAGCAAATATACTGTATTTACACAAATAATTTAAATATATACACAAGTTTTATGGAATTTAGATTTTTTTTAATTCTGAAGGCACAGCAGTTACGATTCATTAATGTTTAAATATTTATCTTAGCGAAACACAATCATTTGCATTCTTCCAATGGCAACTAAATATAATCGGTTAAGAGTAATCTTAGCAGAGAAAGATATTTCAAACAAAAAATTTGCTCAAATGATGGATACATCAGAAACCACCGTTTCTGGATGGGTTACAAATCAATTTCAACCATCATTGAAGAAAATATATCAATGGGCAACTGTATTAAAGGTTGAGGCGAAAGAATTTATTTATCCTATGACTGAGATGGATAGAATTGAAGTTGATGGCAGTGATGAATAGAATTAATCATTATCGTAGTCTGATATTTTCCGCAAACAAATCTTTTCAGTGATTTCTAGGAAGCTTTTCATACGCCTGGCTATTTCTGTTACTTCACCAATTGTAACCACAAAGGTCTTTCGTTTATATCTGGCATCTACATAGCCTTTCTTAAGTTGATCAAAAAGATGTACTTCGTCCACGTTACTCTTAGGGAATACATTCATTAGCTCCATAGAATAAGGCTTTGCAAATTGACGGAGTTTGTCAAGGTTATGGGTTTTGGGCCGGTTTCCCCAAAAAATTGGTAAAATAGCATTGTATGCTCGTTCCATACATTGATGTAGGAGAAAATCCGCGTCGTAAGGATCATTGTTATTAATGCAAACTTTCGCTAACATCAACGCATTTTGGGCTGGTTGGTACCAGATATCAAAATGTTCCTGCGCAATTACCTTTTTTTCCGGCGACGAGAGTGGCTTTCGCATCGCCAGAGTAAACCTCCCGGTGTCATATAGCAAAATTCCTTCATTCTGAATATCGGAAAAAAAGAACATGCCCTCTCCTAGCCTTCCATTTAAATATTCGATGTCGTAACATATAATGTTAATTTCTACATTATATTTCCTTAGATAAAAATCCTGTATGTGGTTTATTTGATCTTTATAGTTCTCCGATTTATCCTCTACAACAACCAGATAATCATAGTCACTAACGTATTCGTATGTAATATTATCCTCGACATAGCTATCCTCAACCCACTTACCAGTCGCATAAGAACCATAGAGAATAACCATCTCAGGATTAAACTTATCGACAATGTTTCCAATTGCCTGTCTAATGATATTCTGTTTTCCGGGTGGAAGATGATCCAGAGAACTTTTCAATACTGCTGTGCTTTTTTCGCCCGGTGTGTCACCAGGCCTATTTACCAAATCCATAATCCAGGAACCTTAGTTTGAAGTTTATAAAATATTTCAGGTCTTCATTGGTCCACTGTTCACGGTTAACAAGTAAATGTAGCCATTTTTCTCAGGAAGAAAAATAGCCGGCATCCCAGAAGACTCTGAAGCCGGCTTGTCATCCATTGTTTGTTAACCCCAAAAAATTTAATCTCAGGTATATCTAAATGATAATAGGAGTATTGTTATGATTGTAATTTATTAACATTTTTCAAATTAAAACTGATTTTATTGAAAAAAACATAAAGAGGTAGTAACTCTTTACTTAGAGGTAGTGATTCTTACGCGGGGTCATGGAACAATTTTTTAATTATGGTGACTATTATTTGGAGGTTGAACAACCGTAAGCTTTCACATAATTAGTTTTATTCTTTCTTTTGAAAACTTTGGGAACATCCCTTCCTTTTCCTTTTCTTATTATTGTAGGATTGGGGCAGGTCTCCTCTATAACAAATTGTGCTTTTCGTTTAGAGGATCTGGCATGCTCTTTCAAGAAATACAGTTGTGTTATAATCTCTTTGAGTATTGATTCAGAAATACCATGAAAGTTTATAGGAAGATCTTTTTGAAAATATTTACTGCTCGTTCCGAAAGACTTTTGTCGAAAATGTAGAAACTCACTATCTGATAGAAGTAAATCTTCTTTCAATCTGTGTATTAAATATTCTTTTATAGTAATAATTCCATCGTAGATATTATAGATAAGGCATTTGGGATATCCCAATTCTAAATTGATATTAGTAGTTTCATCGGTAGGTATGGGAATATCCTTATGGAAAATACTCGCACTTTTAATTAGATCATGGATATGTTTTTCTAAAATGAGTATCGCTATTGCGTTATCGGCAATCGATACAGAATTCGGCAGTTGTACTATTTTGATATAAAAACTAGTGGGAGACCAATTGCAGACTTTACAAAGCTTTTCTTTAAAGGTTCCTGGTAAATGCGTAAGATATGATAATGAAGATCGTAGAATTGAATGCTGTATTTGAATGCTTCGGATTTGATCCAGATTCATAAAGTGGGGTATTTTAAATTCATATCCAAAATCCGATTAAATTCTGTCAATTTTGTTAATCAAATTAGAACGTTTTCAAAATGATCAAATATTTCCAATTATAAATTCACCAGCTTTATATAGCATTAATTCTCATGCGGTGAAAAGAACCTCTCTTTCTTGGAACATAATACTGGCTTAACTTTGTAGGGTAATTTTATCATAGTGAAAAACCCGGGCCACAGCGATGAGTGATATTGTTGTTCAGAAGCTCGCCAGACAGTTCGAAAAAACCCTTGACAAGGCCATCGCCTACTACAGTCTTCTCTCTACTCTGCATCAGATGAACCTGCAAAGACGTGAAATCGAATTATTGGCTTTTACCGCCGTTCGCGGAACTATTACACCACCTTCAGCAAGGCGGGACTTTATCAAAATCTTCGGTAGCTCATCTGCCACCATTGAGAATGTTAAAGGGCGCCTGCTTAGAAAAAATCTTCTCTATAAAAGTGGGGAAATGTACCGGGTAACTCCGGACTTTGCCCTGGACTTCTCCCGCACTATTGTAATGCAGATCAATTTAAACGTACACCTTGAGTGATATCCTTTTTGAAAATCTGACGCGCCAGGTGGCCATTTCGACTGGAGCCAGCAGGCAGCAAATTGAAGATATACTCAGCCATCAATGGAAATCGGTGGCAATAAAGATCAAAACCAGTATGTCGGTAGAGATCTCAGGAATTGGCCATTTTAAATGCAGCCATCACCGGCTTAAACTGGCTTTGCGAAGAGCCCAACGAATAATGATCAGTTACCAGGCAAAACTCCCAAATTGTTCTCCTTCCCGAACTTCTTCCCTTGCAATAAAAATAAACAGCTGCCAGGCACTTATTGATGGATTAGAAAACCGAATTATCAAATATGAAAGTAGACTGGAAAGGCCTGCTACAGGGAATGTACAACTCCAAGCTAGGCAAAAAATGGATTAAAAGACTTGCGGCGTTCAGATATGATACCTTTTGCAAGCCTTGTGAATACAACTCTAAAAATGTAACTGAAAATACTGGCTTTTCATCCATAAGGCCTGATGAACACTGTATGCACTGCGGCTGTAACCTTCAGTGGAAAACACACCAGCTATCTTCTTCCTGTCCTAAAGGCTTATGGCAGGCCGAAGTAACTGAACAGGAAGCTGCCGGTATAGATCAAATTGTTAAATAATAAAAAGTCACCATGCAAACGATCCTCGCCCTCCTGGAGGTGGTAAAAACTACCGCCGCAATATGTGCTTCCGACAAATTGGAAGAAAAAAATAAATTGCTGGCCTCAGATATCATGCACACTTGCCTTGATATCGTTAAAACCGACATGGACGAACTCACAATTGCACACCGAGAGGCTCAGAAAAAGAAATAAACATGGCAAAAAAGAATGTGTTTATCACTGAAGACCTGGATTGGGCTGAAGAACAGTTGCTTTCATGGAAGGCTTATGTAGATGCTAACCCTTTACATCAACTAAAGGATAGGATAGAATTCAAGCCGACTGCCCGTGGCGGCATAATTCCTATGGTTGTTGCTTCGATTGAACAGCAGGGAAAATTTATTCAGGAAACTATGAAAAATTTCCTGGCTCTACTGGAAGTCGTAGATAGGCTTCGCGAAAGAGAGGAATCCAAAAAAGTTGCAAGAGCAGATAGCAATGTTCCTGAAAGGATGAGACAGAATCTTTAAAATTACAATTTTATATAAACGAATAATTATAGTTACCTATCTAACATCTTTGGTCTTACTCCTACCTTTCCTTATTCACTTTTTACAATACCTGGTATACTTACATGGTATGGCTTTCTCTGTAACCTAAATTGAGAATGTTAACCCCAAATGGAAATCCTATCCAGCGAATTTTTCGCCAACATGAAAACCCTTCCCCTCCCGGGCAGCACAGACTATTCCCAACTAATATCCTGGGAGCTGGAAAAGTGCCTGGGAGGAGTACGTGTTAATGGTATCCATATTCCGGGCTGGCTTTACTTCCATATAAATCACTGGTATATCCGCGCCGACAGATTAGATTCTTATGGCAACGTTATACGTTCTACCCAGCATCCAGATTTACGTGATAATGAATGGGAACGAGCAGAAGCCCTTGAATTATGCCGGCTGCGCAAGCTTGGGTATATGGAAATTGGTCTCCGCCAAGGAGGAAAATCGGAGATGGAGGCATCGATTACTGGATGGAGCGCATTGCTATTTGAAAATACCCAAAACCTTATTGTTGGTGGGAATAAACCGGATCTGGAGTTACTAACCGAAAAGCTAGACTTTGGCCTGAAAAATATCTGGTCCGGACTGGGAATCGGAAAAATAGATAAAGACTGGAGAAAAACTACCGTAAGATTAGGATATAAAGGTAAAGACAATGAGGCCGTAGTCTTCAGCTACATCATGATCCGCAATGCTGATGACGGTAATAATACAGAAGCTCCCGCCGGTACCACTGCAAAGTCTGCGATATTTGATGAAGTTGGTAAATATCCTTTTGCTCAAGTGTTCGAAGCTGCTAAACCAGCTTTCTTAAGCGAATATGGCTGGCGCTGTATTCCTATCCTCGTTGGTACTGGAGGCTCCTTTGAAAAAGGAAGTGACGCAGAACGTTTCTTTTATAATCCTGATGCCAATAATTTCTTGGGTTTCGATGATCTAGTCACCGGCCAACGTACCTGTAAATTCATGTCTGGAGCGTATCGTCAGGATTGTAAATATGATAGTAACCTTGCTACATACCTTCGGCAAGAGAAAGGTTTAGTTATCAATGAAGCAGGTGAACTTGAAAAGATACCCATTAAAATATCTGATAAGGAAAAGGCCATAGCGATAATCAAAGCAGAACGAGAGCAAAAAGCAAAAGATCCCGACCAGACTGAGTATCTAAAACGGGTAATGTACTATCCTCTCACTGTACAGGAATGTTTTCTCACCCTTTCCTCCAACCTGTTTAACGTCGATGCTGCAAAGCGGCAACGCACAAAACTTGCCTCTCTTAACCTCACCGGGGTTCCCATTGAAATATACCACGATGGCGAAAAGCTGCTGCATCGGTTTTCAGACAGATCACCTATTAGCTCATTTCCTTTAAAAGTAAACGAGTCAAAGGATGGTTGCATGGTGATGTACGAAGCACCCGTTAAAGATGCAGCTTTTGGTACTTATGTAGCAGGAGTTGACCCCTATAAGCAGGATACCTCAAAATACTCAAGCTCGTTGGGCGCCATATATATCTATAAGCGTATGCACAACCTGGCCGGTGAAAAGTACCAGGATATGGTCGTAGCCCAGTACGTAGGAAGGCCTTCATCAATTAACACCTGGAATGAAACTGTACGCAATCTTATAAAATACTATAACGCCTATACGCTTTGTGAAAGCGATGATTACGGTTTCATCCAGTACATGATCGGCAAAGGTGACGCCGGCTACTTAATGGAACAACCTGAGTGGCTTCGTGACATTGCCCCTACAACATCTGTACGCAGACAGTACGGCCTACCAGCTACACCGAAGGTGATAGCCCATCTTAACGGACTTTTGAAAAATTATCTGGAGCAGATTATTTCTACGGAGCGAGATGAAAATGGTGCCGTTATAAAAGAGATCCTTGGTATTACCCGGATCCTGGATCCAATACTGCTGGAAGAAATTATCAAATTCAATGCAGACGGAAACTTCGACCGCATAAGGGCAGCCAGTATAGCCATTGCAGTTGCAGTTCACCTTGATGCCCGGCATATTGTTGCCTCTTCAGTAGATGACCCTAGACTGATGGCATATTTTTCTTCTTCCAAAAAATCCTCATCATCCCTTTTGCTCGGTAAATCCTCCACTGCTTTTTACTCCAGATCAAAAGTAAGGCGCCAGCCTTCCTGAAAAAACCTCAAAGTTTAACCTATGGCCATTATTACCCAGACAAAGGGCGGCAAACTCAGTTATGAAAACATCTCTCTATATCCTGATCAGTATGTAAGCGAGCAGGAAAAAAAGTCTGATGATTGGATCAAATCCAATATGGATTACTTTTCCACAATTGCCCATACCCAGTATAGAAAAAACCGCCAGACAATCTCCCGTAATTATGAGCTGGTAAAAGGCATTATCCGAAAAGATGACTTCTACGAGCAGCCGGAGGTTAAAAACTTCATCGATTCCCTTGAGATTGAACAATTGGAACTACCGGCCTATGTCAAACACTATCCTATTTTAAATCCACCACTTAACACGCTGATAGGTGAGCTTACCAAAAGACCGGATACTTCTCGGGTAAAGGCATTTGATCAGGATAGCCGTAACGAGCAACTACAGTACCGCACAGATTTACTGCAACAGATGATCCTGGATAAAGCCTATAGAGGCATCCAGCAAAAACTTTCCTTGCAAGAAAATGAAAACCAGATAACCCCTGAGCAAATTGAGGAGCTCACACTTGAAAAGGTGGAAGATTACCTTACCAGCTATACAACTCTTGCTGAAAGATGGGGTTCCCATGTTCTTGAAGCAACAAAAGTTCAGTTCTGCATTAAGGAAAAATCCGAGGATGCCTTCCGCGATCTTCTCATTACATCTTCTGAATTTTATCATATATACGAGACTCAGGAAAATTCCCTGGGATACTCAGTTGAAACCCTCAACCCTGTTAATGTCTGGAAGCTTACAACTGCCGGTAAAAAATATAGTCGTGACTGGTATGCCGGTGGCACAATTGAGGTAATGGAGTTATCGGAAATCATGGACCGATTCTCTGACATCACTAAAGAAGAAATCGATCACTTACGAAAAACCGCTGAAAGTCATCACTCAAGCGACTATGGGCGAACTACATATGGAAAAAGACAAACGGGTATTAACACAATACAGTATGATACTTATAACCCAGCTATAATTCAAGATCAGATAATTTCCGGATATAATGACGCCCAAGGTTTTTTCGAATATGAATCTACTGACAGGCTTTATCCTGGGCTTAATTCCTGGGGAAACAAATTTACTGTTGTCATTTCCTATTGGAAATCAAAAATAAAAGTAGGAAAGGTTACTTACCGGGATGAGACTACCGGCCAAATTCAGTCGGTTCTGGTAGATGAGACATATCGTAAAGGCACTACCCCAAATGAAATATCGCTCGAATGGCGTTATGCCAACCGCTGGTACCGGGGGCTTTTAATCGGCGCCGATGTATATCATGTCGCTCCTTATAAATTACTGCCATATCTTCCAATCATTGGAGTTACACACGAGTTAAAGAACTCCCGACCAACCAGCCTGATAGATCTGATGAAGCCCTATCAGATGATCTACAATGTTTGCCTAAACCAGCTATGGAAGCTGCTAGAGAAAGAAAAAGGTAAGGTTATTCTCATCCCCTTGCGACATATCCCGATACCAAAGGATGGAGACGGACAAGATGCCCTTGATATGTGGGAGCTGGAGGCAAAAGAGCGCGGCGCTATATTCATTGATGACAGCCCTGAAAATGCCCGTGCTCTCAGTGCGTTTAATCAGTATAGCGCACTGGACTTATCCCGTACCCAGGAAATTCAGTCCCGTTACAATCTGGCATTGCAAATGAAAATGGAATGTTGGGAGCTCGTGGGATTAACCCGTGAGAGATTGGGCAACGTCGCAGCGACGCAAACTGCCACTGGCGTGAATACCTCATTAAGTCAGAGCTATGCTCAGACAGAACCTTATTTCACGCAACATGAGTACGTGCTTAACGAGCTTTACCAGGGAATGCTTGATGCTGCCATGTACATTGAGTCCTCTAAGCCTGTTTCCACTTTAAGCTATATTAACGGAGATGGGGAAAATTCCTTTATTCAGATAAATGGCTCAGAGCTTAAATTACGAGATCTGAAAGTCTTTGTTACCTCCAGAGCTAAGGATCAGATGGCATTTCAGAAACTTCAGGAGCTTGCTCAACCAGCACTTCAGAATGGTGCTTCATTGTATGATATCGCCGAACTGTATACGACAGATTCAATGCGCAAAATGAAAGATACCTTCCGGCGTCTGAAAAACAAACAGGAAGAGTATCTGAAGAATCAGCAGGCAATCCAGCAACAGCAGCTTACGCAGCAGCAGGAACAGTTTGTTTCCTCCCAGCAGGCAGCTGATGAGCGTAGCCGTGAGCAGATGATAAACGATAACTACCAGGCAGAACTGGACCGCATCAATAAAAAGGAAATTGCTATTATCGCTACCTTTAATCGACAAAGCGATAACCTTAAAGATGTGAATGATAACGGAACACCGGACCTACTTGAATATAGCAGGTTCAATGCCGAACAGCAGCATGCTTCAAAAGATTATAATCTGGCAATGCAGAAGATAAACAATGAAAGGATGAAGCTATCCAGGGATAGGGATCTTCAGCTCAAAAATCTGGAAATTGAGAAACAAAAGCTCAAGATTAAACAGGAAGAAATCAAATCCAGGGAAAGAATTGCCCACATCAATAAAAACAAATTTGACTGACGTAATTCTGTTGGTTAGTTTTCCAGTAACTTTCTGCTTGCTATTAACCCTATTCCAAAATTAATGGCCGTTTTATTGAATCCAGCCTGTTGGTTGGTATTGCCGAACTTTGAAAAGTCATATCCGATAGTCTTCTTTTAACTGTTTTCTTATCTTCTTCAAAAGATATTTTCAAAATACAATCAAATCTGTATATCTCTCTGCCAGTCTTCATTGTAGCTTTTATAATACAGCTATCGAGCTGCTGCAGAGAGATATTCTGAGTTAAAAGATCCATATCCATATTTGGTGGAAATGCCTGTTTCCATGAAAAGATCTGGAGTTTTGATGCGAGTGTTTTTCCTGTAGTCGGGTTTTCCAGGTAAAAATTAACTGGATCTGCACTTTCCCTCGATACATCTCTATTTACCAGCTTTATTTGAATTGACTTTACTTTTTGAGCATTTACAATTTGAGAAAAGACTAGCGTAGACGAAAAAATTAATAAGCGATATAGCACAACTAACAGTTTTTATCAATGATGTTTAACAAGATTTATCCACAGTACACACATTGATAACAAAAAGTACCAGAAAGGAATAAGAATAATATTCTTTTGATTTAATCTAGTTCTTCGTCTTTATCCAAACCATAAAAGTTATAGGTAAGAGGATCAACTATGATTCCGCTAATATCGTGGTATGATTTCATAGCATTTAGCAATTCCTCTATTTTTGATATTATAAACATAAAATCCTGACTTGGTAAAACGAAAAGACCCCTTAAAAAAGATGAACTGATTGTCGAGATCATTATTCCATGGTCTACTTCAACTAATACTCCTTCCTGAGTCGGATTCTGAACTTTCAAGATATAGGAATTCCTATTAGAAATAGGATAATAGCGTGCTCCATCGACAATTCGACATCCATCGAAATCACCAAAATGACCAACAGTAAGTTGAGGCATTGACAGAATAGCGTGTAAATCCTGTAAACGACGTATTAAGGTAATAACCCGATGCTGAATTGTAATATCAAAAAGGTTTCCGAAAGCCGGTAGATATAATAATTGTTCCAGTTGACCTGCGATATAACTATAATCTTTAAATAGGAAAAAACCCAAAATTTTCTTCTGGTGAAGGTGATATTGTAATTCCTTTGTTGACCAATCCAACATTTCCCATTCCAATTGAGCGTAGTATTTATGCTCATATCCTAAGCACAATCTGAAAAGATTATTATACGCCTCCATATATAGCGCATCCATCTTCTGCTTTAAATGCTGCCTTACGGCCTCAGTTGGAGTATCTAGCTTTAAAATAGCTCTCAAAGCAATTTCTAACGTATTCTTTAAAGCTCCCTTTCCTTCTTTTTTGTTTTTACCTGAATATTGAATTGGTCGCCTGGACCTTACATCAAAAGGTAAGTCTTCTACACATCCCGTATCAGTATTAAAGATAGTAATTACGTGATCCCATCCTAAAATACGAGCAGCATAGCCTAACTCTATTAGTACATTAGGATTGGGTGTTTTTCGCTCTTTCGCATCTTGGTTGATAATACTGATATCAGCAACAAAAACATGTGAATTATCTATTTTACTAAAAATTGTGCTTACTATTTCAGGTGTTCCTCCAATGCCAACAGTATCTCTATCTAAAACGGGATCAAGGTCCAATTGCTCATTAGATATGTTTTTGATGGCATCTTCAAGATTCTTTTGGAGGAATGATCTGTTTGTATTATTTGGAAGGTCCGATAACCAGGAATAAAATACTTTCTTTTTCAAGGTATAATATCATTTAACTCAAATTTAAATATTGTTCTCCAGCATTTCGATAAACGCCAAATTATTTTCAAAAAGAAATCTGATCAGAGATTACTTAATGCTATATGGAGTTGTAATTTTTTGATTTACAGCTGCTTACGATGAATTTTGAATTATTTTTCACTTTACCTTTACTTAACGGCAGATCCGGAACCTTCTACAGTCCGATCTACTGAGAAAAATAATCCTCTGCACTTTTTAAAGATTACCCTTAAATCTCCATATGGATACGCAGACTTCGACGCCACCGAAGAATGAAACCTTCAATATAAGTAATATCGCTCCTCTGGATAATGCTTACCTGGAAAGCTTGTTCAACAGTGATCCTGATGAGGTCTCCCCTATTGAATCAGAAGCGACGGCAGGCGAACCCACAAGCGACAAAGCAGGTATTGAAATAGAACAGCCCGCACCTGAGCCTTCAAAACCGGTTTCCAGATTCATTGAAAACGGATCAGATTTTATTGACAGTCTCGATCAAAATAAGACTGAGGATAAAAAAGACGCACCTGGTAAAGAAGGAAAGGCAACACCCCCATCTCCCGGAGATGATAAAGCAACCAGCGATGCTCAACAGCTTTCCGGATCCATACCTGCCTTTTCAAAAGAACTGTATGAACTTGGTATTCTCACTACTGACCAGGGGCAGCAACAACCGGATATAAATACACCCGAGCAACTTCTTGAAGTTCTCGGCGAGGAAAAGAAAAAGGGAGCAGTACAGATCCTTGACAATATTCTATCCACTTATGGCCAGGATTACAAAGATGCCTTTTATGCCATTTATGTTTCCGGTGTAAATCCCAGGGATTATTTCGGGCAGGTTGAAAATATTAGTTCTTTGGAAGGGCTAGACCTCTCTGTTATTGAAAATCAAAAAGCAGTATTAACCCGCCACTATAAAGAATTAGGCTGGGATAACAACAAAATCGCCTCCAAGATTGAAAAGCTGGAAAACTACCAGGACCTGGAAGAGGAAGCAAAAGATATTCATGCTTCTCTGCTGTCCAAGGAGAAGAAATCTTTAACAGAATCCGAAATCCGCCGAAAAGAAGAAATTGCGCAGAAAGCCGCAGCTGAAAAGCAGCATGCAGCTGGCATTCAGCAGATCATAACTGAAAAAATAAAAGCCAGAGAATTTGATGGCATCCCGGCAGATGAAAAAACCATGCGCCAGCTCTCCTCATATATGCTGGAGAAAAAATGGCAGTTAGGGTCTGAACAGATAACTGATTTTGAAAAAGAAATCCTGGATCTTTCAAGACCTGAAAACACGGAACTACAGGTAAAAGTAGCCCTACTACTACATCTGTTAAAAACTGATCCTACACTTTCCCGTCTTCAGAAAAAAGCCGTTACTCAGGAAACCAACAAGATGTTTTCTTTCCTGCAAAGAGATAGTAAAGTCGCAAAGAAAACAACTGCCACCAAAAGAAACTTTTTCGACGATTAAATATCATCCATTGTTTGTCTTCCCCACTTTATTTAAGTCAGTGGGGCATCTAACACGTTAACCCCACTCAGATGTTAAGTTCGATTCCCGGCCACGTTGGCTTTAAATACGGAAGATATGCTTCTATGGACGGACGTGCTATCGGAAAATTTACTGATAGTAATCACCTGTCAACCCTAAGATCAGAACGCCCGGCAGATTATGATAAAAAGATCATAGATATCTATACGGAGTCCCACCTGTATAGTAATGATTTCCTTAATATGATTAATAAGGCAACGCCTTATTACATTGACGGGAACACTGATAGCTGGCAGTGGGAACATAGTGCACCTTTTCTTTTCCCTCAGGTACTTGAAATCCCTGGTTCCACACTATCTCAGGATAAAATTGGAATCGATGGTAAAGAGTTTCACCTGGTTCTTGATACCAATGAATTTGCGAAGAACTCAGTAATCGTGTTGGGTCACAAATTATTTGGTCCAAGGCTTTACGTAACAAAAGATCCACAGGTATATGGCGCCGGCTTCCTGTATGAGTTTACACTGGTTGCTGCAAACCCCAAAATTCAGTCGCTCGACAAACAGTGGATTCTTCCCGGAACAACCTGCCAACTGATCGATGTGGTGATCGGTGAACACGATCAGGATTTGGGTGGCCTTCCTCGCCTGGGACGCACCATCAAGCTCTTTGATTCTCTTGGTGCATCTTACGGTTTCGCACATAAAAATACCAAATGGGCCGACCAGCGCGTACTCAGAGACAGCGTAACCGGAAAACCTTTGGATATTTTGTACTACGCCAAAATGGGCGAGCGTGGAGAGCTACCAACCAGCATAAGTAATATCCGTTGGGAACCCACAATTGAATTTTTGCTGCGTAAACAGATGTTGGAAACCAAAGTCCAGAGAATGATCTGGAATCATCCAGGATCAGTTAAATCTGGTGGATCCAAACAGGAGATCAAAAAAATAAGTGGTGGCGTCCACTACAAAATGCGCGAGTACGGAAACTATGTTCCCTACAATCGTGGCGAGTTTTCACCTGGCCTTATCCGAAATGTTTTCGGAGATCTTTTTTACCGCAGAGTTGATATGGCTCAGCGCCATGTTACAATGTATACGAACGAAGCAGGCTACGATGTATTCAACGAAGCGCTGAAAAAAGATCTGTTTAATATGGGTCTTACAGTTGTCGCTGATGGTAGGTTTATCAGTGGCTCTGGGCAGAACATGAGTGTCAATTACGGTTTTGATTCAATGGTGACCAGAGAAACAGGCCGTGTAGAACTTAAGCATTTAAAAGAGCTTGATCTTCCGCAGCACAACCGCGAGTTCGGCCAGAATCGCAAAAGTACTCCTGTATTTATGGTTTTTGACGTGAGTCCGTCTTCTGATGGGACGTTCACTGACCGAATCCGTGAAGTTCGTCAGGCAGGTGCGCCGAGCATGACTTATGGCTACATCAATGGGCGTCAGCACCACCTGGGCCATCAGGCTTCACAAGGTATGGATTCTTCCAGCATGGACCCCGGATACGTTCTGTGGATGGAAGATAGAGCAGACTTGATGATAGAAGATCTGTCCAGAACAGTATTAATCGAAGAAATCCCTCAGTACTAATTATAGAATCCCCTTTACACCCTAAGGTAACCCTGGCATCACTCCTGGCGCCGGGAATTATTTCCCCACCTTATTAAAAGATAAGCGGTTAGCTCGTGACTACAGTGGGGGCAACACTCCAAATTAATTACATGGGAAAAATTGGCATTATATCAAGCATTCCACTGTCAGAAGGTGGATCTACTTTTGAAAGTGCGCTTGCAAAAGCTGGACTAACCAGGCAGCCAGGTACAGGTAGGACGTTTCTACCTCATAAGGAGAAAAACAATGAATATCGTACTGGTCTAAACCCTGATGCAGCCTACATTAACAAGATTTCTGATCCTTCTGCCCGAAAATACGAAAAAGAAAAAGCCGGGGCAGAAAGAAAACGGCTGGAACAGGCCTTAAAAATTGATCTTGATTCAAGGGCTGACTTCTACAATATTTCCAGTTGGTCTCCAACAACCACCGGAAAACTGGTGGTTGAACCAGTGAAGCTTACTGATGGAAAAAATTATTTCGATTTGGAAAACCCGCTTCAAGCTGTAACTTTTGCCTGGCTTCGTGTTCACCCCCAGATTGCCAGCAGCTTTGAAGCCTATCAGCGCGGTGCGTTTCCTGATGCAAGATTCTTTGTACAGGACGATGAAATGGAACAGGAAGTTACCTATCGCAGAAAATCCACTGTTAATAAAGCCATATTCACCCTCGATGCATTATCACTGGAGAAACGAAAGAAGATTGCCCGCCAGTGCGCACTCGCTGTTGCCGATGGCGACAAAGAGGAAGTTGTTTATAACATCCTGGACACCTTTATAAAACAGGGTATGATTAAAACGGGTGCCTTCGAAGGAATGGAAGGCGTTGACGTATTCATGCGCTTTGTTACCATGACAGATGAAGTATTGCACGTAAAAGATCTGGTGAAGCAGGCCATTACCCACTCAATTTATCGAAGGGACAAGCTTGGGAAAATTTATGAGGGCCAGGTGGAAGTAGCTAAAACAGAAGCAGAGCTGACAGATTTATTACTGGATGAAAAAAATCAATCCGATCTACTGCTTTTGGAAGATAAACTGAAAGCGAAGAAATCGGTAATGTTATGATCGGCGTCGAAGAGCTTATTTATGATATTGATCTAAAGCTCAATAAGGTGGCGACCTTCGGACATCAGGCAATAGCCATCGAAGATAAGCTCATTGCTTTAAATGACGCTCAGATAGCTCTAATTAAAAGTAAGGTAGTTTCCTTTCATCCTGGCGCCTATGGACTTGACAGTTATAAAAAGAGATATGAAGATTTGCAGCTACTATTTGTACCACATAAAGAATTGGCCATAAAAAAAGATGCGAAATCTTTTCTAAACAGGTATGTAGCTCCCATCACCGTAACATTTACAGACTACCTGTTTTATATTGACAGCTATTTTTTGTGTTCAAATCAGTATTGCAGCGGTCACCATGTTAAAGGTTTTAGAGTGAAGCATGCTGATCTTCAGGTGATACTAACGGGTGCTAATACATGCCCCAGTTTTTCTTATCAGGAAATGCCGGTAACTGTTTCTAATAACTCGCTTGAATGCTATAGTGATGGTACGTTTCAGGTAGACCGTGCTTTTCTCTCATATTTAAGATACCCCCGAAAAATCAATATAGAAGGCTTCATCGATTTTGATGGTGCTCCCAGTATAACTTCGGACTGTGAACTTCCCTATTATTTAAAAGATGAAGTTGTAAATCTGGCTGTTGAGCAACTGGCAGTCAGCACTGAAAATTCTCCGGCAGCCGGTTATGTTATCCCACGAAATCAGCAAACCCCATAAAAATATTGTAATAGATGGATTACTCTCTTACTACCATGTTTGTTTTACCTGTTGGTAATCTGCTTCCTGTTGCCGGATCCACGGAAAATCTTGAAGCAAAGCAGTTTGGAATATTTACCGCCGACTATCTGCCGGCAACAGCTGCAAATATCGTTAACCAGCGCTACATCTATCTGGCTCAAGGCAGATATGAAAATGCTCCTTATGTAGGTTCGAAACGATCTAATAAAATATCCAAAAACAGAATTTATTCCTGGTATAAAGTCACTGCCGAACCTGATGTAGTTAATCAGGCAACGGTAGTATCCGGTTTCCAGGTAAAATGCGGAGAGCAGTTAACTGTTACAATCCGCGCGCATAGCAACTATATCGATATTGGTTTTGCCAACGGTTATACCCAGTCGGTTACGGTTGAAGCACCGTGTTGCAACTGTGGCGCCGATCCTTGCGCCCAGGTGGATGCCGCCGATATTGAAAAGATGGTCGATGACCTGATTGCAAAGTTCAGGGTATCCGGTCCATTTATGGGTGGGGTACTCACTCACTATCTGAACATTTTTAAAACTGGTAGTGCGGATACCACCAAACTGGTGATTGAAGGAAAACCCCTCGACAGAGATGGTAGACTATGCGACGTGAGTGCCAATCCCTTTGAGTATGACAGACTTTGGTATGAGGTTTTCGTTACCAAAGGAGCTCCTACTACTCAGGATCCGATTACTTATGATAGATGCGACCAGGTTGCAACTATAACGGTAAATTCAAGAGCACTGTTTACTCGTGGCAGTGCCGATGAAATGTATCACCTGGAAAAATATTACTACGCAAACCAAAGCCCAATTTTAAAAACGCTTTCAGACAAAAGCGATTATAACGGTGCTTATGAAAGCTATATTGTACCGGGCAGGTTTTATGATTTCTACTACCTCAAGTTTGGGTCTGTTGACGAGCATCATACCTGGGATAATTCTTTGCAGCAGGATGAAGCAGTGATACTGGCTATTCCGACAGGTCAGAGCGCTCCCGTTGAATCATTACTTTCCGTATATCTGGGAGCACCTGAAGATTATTCTGCTGCCGACAGATCACCATCGGTTAGTTCATCTACTACTTCTTCCACAACAACATCTACTGGCACCAGTTCCACTACCACAACAACAACGACACTGATCCCATAAAGATCAGCCTACTTTAAAAACGATAGTAAATGGATCCCATAACCCTTTCCCGCATTCGCGGGTTACACCCAGCTATTGCTACAGAAGTTGAATCCATACTTAATTCACTGCCTCTAAACCCTGGAACCGAAGTACGGATTACACAAGGATTTCGAACCTTTGAAGAGCAAAACACACTTTATAGTCAGGGGCGTACCAAACCAGGATCAAAGGTCACCAATGCCAGCGGTGGCCAATCTATACATAACTACGGCCTTGCTTTCGATTATGTGCTATTTAAAAATGGAAAAATTTCATGGGAGGTTGATGCCGACTGGAAAAAGGTTGCAACTACTTTTAAATCAAAAGGATTTGAGTGGGGTGGCGACTGGAAATCTTTTAAAGATTACCCCCACCTGGAAAAAACGTTCAGTTTGGATTTTAAAGCCATGCTTAAAAAGTATAATGCCGGTGATTTTATCCCTGGTACTCATTTTATCAGGATATGAAAGTAACCCTTGATATAGATATAATCGAAAACTATAATAGTCACATTCTTTCCGTGGCTGACGTAAGCGATTATCCAGTCGGGATGAAAATTGAAAATGCTACCCTGGAAATCACTGTTCCAGGCTTTGAAAGGAAATTCCTCTCTTTTGCACCGAGGCAAATCAACGTTTACAACTCTGCGACTCTGGGACTTACAGCACCTGATGTATGTAATAGTCCATTGCCAGATGGGTTGTGGCACATAAAATATTCTGTACGTCCAAATTACGAAAGGTATACCGAGCGGACATTTATGCGCATTTTTCTGCTACAGGAAAAATTTGATCGTGCCTTTCTAAAATTGGATTTGTTATGCAGCTTTTGCGATAACGACGGAAAACTTAGAAAGCTTCTGGGCGATATCCAATTATATATTCAGGGAGCGGTTGCGGCAGCAGAGAATTGTAATGAAAAGCTTGCGCTTTCTTTTTATTTAAGAGCAGAAAAAATGCTTAAAAATATTGACTGTAATATCTGATAAAATTCAAACCCCATGGCAAATTGTATCTACTGCGGAACCCAGATTTGTGATTGCAAAACAGTATGCGATGCCTGCGCTACTGAAACGGCTACCACCACTGTAAAACCTTCTACCTAATGCTTTCTTCATCTGTTCTGGTAAGTTGTCCGGGGTGCCTGGAGCTTAAGTCACTTCTACCCTTACTTACCAGTTTCATCGAAAAGCAGGCCCTTTTGATGCTAAGTAGATCAAGATTTAAAGCCGGCAATCAGCCTGATAAACCCAGACTTAATGCAGCCATTATCTACCGAAGAATTTTAAATGCAAAAATTGTTAACCCTGGTTATCTGCCCGAAGTTAGCGCTGAGGAGCTGATAGGAAAAATCAAAATGTTTTAGCCCCATGGCCTGCGAATGTAATAGTGAAAATTATCTCTGCCCTGGAACTTCTCTTTCCAGTAACTGTGTTATCTGGCAGGGGGAACCTATACCTCTTTTTGGTATTTGTCGAGGAGACGCGATCACTTTTACCATATTGGCTATCATTGAGAAAATTAATAAGCTTATTGCAGATAGCGAAGCTACACTTGCTGATTTTAATATAGCTACCTGCCCAGCACTACGTGACCTGCTGGCTGGAAAAGATCCGAGTCTATCTAATCTTATCCAGATACTATGGACCAACGGCTGTACACTCCGTGATCTTATCAGGCAGGTAGAAAATAAAATAGATAATGAGATCTCAAAACCGGCTTATCCCTTCAGCTCTAAATGTATAACTGCTGTTCCGCTTACCGGAAAAGTAGATACTGATGCTTATGTTCAGGGTATTATCAATAAGGTCTGCGAACTGGAAGGACGCATTGCATCCATTGTCCCCAGTGTTGAAACCATTATCCGTGATGTTCTTGGTGACCTCCTTTCCCAGATGATCACTTCTCCGGGAGGATGGGGAATAAAGAAATCCGGATCCGGCCAAACAGTTAAATACAGTCTGGAAGCATTTGTACCTCCCTTGGGAGCAATTCCATACCTGGGGCCGGTTACAAACTTCGATACTGCTGGCAAAGGTCTTGTCGGAACTCCTTATGAAGGCTGGTTCCTGGTAACTGGTCTTAACGGACTTCCCGATGCCAGAGGAAGAACCCTGGTAGGCGCAATAAACAATGTTCCAGGGGCGCCTCTTGATGTGGGTATCGATCCTTCTAAGCCTGGAAATGCTGGTACTAACTATAATCCTGGTGATAAGTTTGGTGAAAGTTTTCACCAGCTTACTATCAGTGAGATGCCTTCACATTCTCATCCTTTAAACGATCCTGGTCATAGCCATGGATATCGGGGATATAATGAGGAAAGAAGACCCTGCGGAAGCAAATGCGATCGGGAAACCAGCGCCACAGAAAAACAGACTTCAAGAAGTTACACTGACATTACAATTGCTGAAGCCGGAGGTAATGGTGTCCATGAAAACAGACAGCCTTCCCTTGCTATTACAGGATGGATTGTGCGCCTCCCCTAAAATTTATAGTCCAGAGTATGTGTACAGATTGCAAACCTAATGGCCCAGTTGTCTCTTTCCCGGTCCCTGAAACAGGGCCATGCAATAATTGTGATAACAAAGAATGCGCAAGTGGCCTTCATAGCACTGACTGCCTTTATTATAAGGGACCTGATCTTGCTTGCTTGCAGGTAAAAGATGAGGACAGGCTATCTGTTATTTTTCAAAAAATTGATGAGCAGCTTTGTATTTCTTCCGGTGGTATAGAGCTTGGAAATATTTTCTGCCTTAGTCCTCTCGACAACTTCGATGAGTGGGTATCCGCGATATCGGAGAAGTATTGTACGCTCAGTACCGAATTAACGCTATTTAAGAATTCTACTTTCCCTTCAGCCATAGCGGCTATAAATCAAAATATTGATAGGCTTAACAAACCGGAACTCTCATCTTGTAATAAGCTGGGGATCACCACAGGAGATAATATCAAAACTATTCTGACCAAATTATCCAGTGCCTATTGTACTATAGTGCAGGAGGATCTGGATATCTCCACCTTAAAATGGCCTGACTGCTTTATTTTTAGTCAGCCTCCAGCCGATATTAAGCAGGGATTGAAAACTATAGCGGACAAGGTTTGTGTTATAGAATCATTACTTTCAACCAACCCAGATGCAGATGTTACTTTCGATAATACTGGTAGCTGCCTGCCTGCGCCGGGTAGCAGCGATTCACTTGTCTCTACCATTACCAAAATTAAAAGTCGGTTATGTCAAAGCCCCATATTTAATGCTGCTAATTTAGTTGCCGGATGTATTGGTATCGCACCGGCAGATACTCTGGAGCTTGCAATGGGTAAAACGGTTTCCGTCTTAACAGAACTGAAGCGAAATGCTATTGTTGCCGTAAATACCTCTCAGTTTACCATTTCGGCTGTAGACCCAACTCAGAACTGCTCTGGTAAGGTACTTTCCCTTAATGGAAGCCTTACCGACCGCCATGTAGCAGCAAGTCCAAGTGATACTACGCCTGGCACTTTATCTGAAAAAATAGCTTCCGGCACCGGAATCACAATAAGCACCGATACAGTACCTGGCAAACTGGTAATTTCTTCCGCCAGTGCTCAAGGCCAGGATTACAAGGTCAAAGTCAATGGAAATGACGCTAATGCCGGTTACCTGCTTTCAAAAATGAAAGGTGCATCAAACACTCTTTGCAGTGTTACTGTTACCGAAGATAACGGGCAGGCGAAGGTTTCCTCCCAGATAGATGTAGAAGGAGTCCTGGAAGCAATATTTGAAATGCTCGAAACTGATGTCACGCTACGAAACAGGTTGTGTTCAATCCTGACAAAATGCCCATCTCCATGCTCAGCTCCAACAAATGTTCAGGCAATACCAATTCTCTAAAATAATGTATGGCGATTTTCTGATAAAATTTACTCCTACCCAAGGATCTACCGGCTCTCTGATTGAATATCGGGAGGCGTCATCTGCCATTTGGATAACACCATCGGCGCCAGCAAATCCTACCACTTTAAGTGAGTACCCGCTGGCCTTCACCCCCGGAAAGACCTACTATATTGCTATATCTTCCATAGGGAGTAGTTGCAGTCCTAAAAGGAAAATAATTACTGTGGCCGTACCACCTACCACAACTACTACAACTACAACGACTTCCAGTACAACCACGACCACAACCTCAACTACCAGTACCACGACTACTACCACTACAACCCTTCCTTGTTGCCCTCCAGGGTTTACTCTATCACCTGACCGTAGTTTCTGTTACAGGGAAGAGACCATGCAGCCAGAAATAATTACTTCCGGAATATGCCTTGCTTCGAGTAAAGAGGATGGTGCATATGGCTGGATGGGAGCGCAGCTATATAACCATCCGGTAGGGATCAATCTTCCGGCCTCAGATACATTCACCCCACTCAGATCGGCTTACTGGACTGGAAATCCTGCAGGCTACGCTGATTTAACAAAGCCTGGTCGAAATCCGGATGAAAGTGTTATGAACAGGGATTCTGTCTGGGTAGATTCGGATTGTAATAATGTCAAAGATTCCCTTGCTCGCTGCTCCGTATTACAATTTACATATCTTCTAAATCTCCCCTCCTCCAGGAGAGTACATATCGGCATTGGCGGCGATAACACGTTTCGGATAGATGTAAATAACCAAACTCTTGTTCAGTGTGAAGCCGGCGCCACTGGTATTGGCAACCCACCTTGCGCCACTGCTCCAGCGGCAAACGGACAACCTTTTACAAATGTCAACTTCAATATTTGGCATATTATCCCTGTCGATTTAAGTGCAGGTCCTAACTATATAAATTTCCGTGCAACAGGAGATGGTAGCGTTAATGACGCATTAGCAGCAGTGATCTACAACAATACGGCCTCCCAGATTGCCAATGCAACAAGCGATAGTGATCTGGATATCATTTTTAGAACCGGAGATTACAAAGGCAGCACTATTGATATCGCTACCTGCCCTGATGGATGGGTGCTCGACACATCTGGAGGCTCTGGAAATTATGTATGCCGTAAAATAACGAGTGTCCCGACTACTTTCTGTTAACTCAATTTTTAAATAATAATTACAATGCCTAAGATTTCGACCGGCAGCACTGCCATCGGATTTGCCAGCAATATTCGTATTGGTTTTAGAGCCCTTGGCTCTTCAGGCTCTTTTACATACCTGCCTGTCAAAAGTGCGGACCAGCTACCATTATCTTTTGAGGTACCCACGTCCGGAACCTGGGAGGTGGAGTATACAGAAATTTGCCCCAACTGCTCAGGAGGTATTTATTCTGATGCAATACTGGTAATAGTTACGGTATGAGAAGCCGCTAAGACTATTTTAAAAGCTTTCTTAACCTAACCAGCGCCTCATTCATAAGATCGGGAACTTCATTAACCGGTATGGAAAGCCTTTCAGAAATCTGATCCTTACTCATCCCTTCAAAATATGACAGTTCAAGAATGTTTCTGTAGGGAAAGGATAATCCTGCTATTAGCTTTGTGAGTCCGACAGGTGGAATTGAAATTTCTTCATTGGAAAAATTCTGTTGCTCCGGGAACTGGTTCCTGTAATCCAGGCATGTCTTCCTCGTAATATTGCTTATCCAGGTAAAAAAGCTGCAAACCTTTGGATTATACTGATAAAGATTACCGAATATAGTTATAAATACTTGCTCAAGAAGGTGCTCTCTCATCTGTTGAGAAGTAACCATTCTGCAGATCATTCCATATAAGGCATTACAATATTTATCATAGAGAAGTACTTTGGACTCGGCATCATTCGCATTTATAAGCTTTAGAAGCTGCTGGATATCTATATTTTCTTCCACACCAATATTGTTTGGGTCAGTAAACATTTAAGTTTTCCGCTAAAATTGGAAGAATCAGGAATTTGATTGTGTACTTAGAATGAAATATAATAAGAAATATTATATTTTCAAAATGATATTTTTTTAACTCATGGCATTAAAGTATGATGCTCAAGGGGAGCTTTTTGAAAATATCCTTTCTTAACTTTACTATCTCTCTTCTGCAATCTCTCTTTCTAATTAATACCTCCATTGTTAACCCCAGGTCATGAAAATAAGACAGGTTGTTTCTAACCTGCGCCAGCTAATAAAGCAGGTGAGTGCTGATTCTGTTATTAATGATAGAACCATCGCCTCTGAACTTAAAAATGCCGCAGCTCTGCTTATCAGAAGGGAATTACTCTTAAGAAGGTTATGGAGTAGTGCCTCCATTTTTGAGCAGATAAAATGCCTCACTCTCTGCGAAGTACCACTGGCAGAATGTTGCAGCTATAGCTCTGCATGTACCATCAGAAAATCCAGTTGCAGAATTAAGGGTCTTGCTGACCTCGGAACGTTTGGAATGGCTATTCAGGGCGTGTTTAGCGTTGATGGAACCAAAAAATTCAAAGAAGCAAATCCTTCCCGGTATGAAAACATTTTGCGGCTAAAAATACCGGATAAGAAAAGCTTCTTCTGGTTTATGGATGGCTATCTCTATATAACTGATCCTGATATTGAAGCAATAAACCTGGTGGCTTACTTTGAAAGCGATTTGCAACTGGAAGGGGAAAATTGTAGTTGCACAAATGCAGCAGAAAAGTCCAACTGTATAAACCCGCTTGACCTGGAATTCAGATGCCCTGCTTATTTAATCGAAAATGCCTCCCAGATGGTACTTGATAAACTTGCAAGGATTTACAAAAGCAGTTCTGTTGACGGTGTAAGCGATGAAAAAGATGATAGCCGATGAGACCCGTGATAGATTACCGAACCGCCGGAAACGATGCCTACAAAGAGTTCCGAACGTTGTATCCGAAAGTGGATATTTCTAAAGATTTATTTCGAAAAGTTATCTATGAGTTCGGAAATCTTCTTATGGAGCACTTAATAACTACTGGTGAGAAGGTGAAACTTCCATCTGGTATTGGATACATTACGGTTACCAAATACAGGCCACGAAAATATAAAGACATCGTTACTAAAGAAGGACGGCGATGCACTATTGTTAACCTGCCAGTCAACTGGGTACAGACAAAAATCCACGGAAAACTGATTTATCATCTCAATGCACACACAGATGGATATAGGTTTAGATGGAAATGGTTTTCAAATACCTCACGCCTTGAACAGGCATCCCTATTTACTTTTCGTGCATCCAGAAAACAGTCAAGAAGGCTGGCTAAACTTATAAAGAATCAACCCAGGCATGCAGAGCAGATCAGGCAGTGGCCCCATAAATAAAGCAGGAACCTACTACTATAACTACGATTTTATTTCAGCAGAAGGACTCTACGCCGAAATAAAGGAGGAAATGAAAAGTTACTTCTCTACCGGCGTAGTTGATGACACCATGTTCCCACTTTATACTGAAAAGGCTCTTTCTAAGCTCGGGAGAAGTGGCTATAAAATCGTTGAAACTGTGGTGGAAGTTTCCGGTTATCAGGGCACCTTGCCAAATGATTTTTTTAGTGAACGAGGAGTATGGGCCTGTGCAAATGTCATCTACAACATTTCGTTACCATCTGCAACTTATATGGAAGACCATTGCACCGTTACCCATACAGATAATCCCAATAACTGTAATTCACCCACATGTGAAACTACTTATTATCGTTACCATAAAATTACTGGTAGCCTAATGTACAGCTTCACTTTATCACAACAGCTATTTCCTGGAAGGAGAAATGATTCCGGCAGCTACCATATAGAAGGATGTCACATACATACGCTGTTTTCAGATGGACTTCTTCTTTTGCAATACTATGTGAAAGATACTGATGAAAACCAGTATCAGCTTATTCCTGATAACTACCGGATATCAGAATACATCAAAGCCTTCATAAAATTTAAAATCTATGAACAACTCTACAATGAAGTCACTGATGAAACTTTCAATCAGATTGAAAGAAAGTATCAAAACTATAAGCAAGAGTATCTGGACGCTTATATCATGGCTGATGCAGAAATAAAGAAACAAACCATATTTCAGAAAATTAACTCCATAAACAGACAACGTAGGGCACTGTATCCCTATATAATAAGGTGATGGCTGAAAGAGAAGGAGATATTCAAAATTACTATTCAGGAATCAATTCCGATTCGGTCCTTTCTCAACTTAAGGCCGGTCAGCTAATCTATGCGCTAAATGCAGTAATAGAAGGTTCAGATGGCAAAAGCTTTACCTATCAAAATGAAGGATCCAATTCGTTGTCCTTGCAGTTTAAAGAAGGGTACATTGTTTTAGGTGTAAAAAACATTCCGGAATTAAACAGAACTGTATTTTTCCTGGTAAACCCATTATCGAATGATTCTGAGATTGGTTATAAAATAAACGATAGTGGTATATATCATACAGTGGCAAATGATAAATGTCTTGCGTTTTCTCTAAGTTATCCTATACATTCAGTAGTAGTTAAAACGACCAACTGCTCCAGTCAGATCTACTGGACTGATGGGCTAAATCCCAGAAGGTGGCTAGATATTGACAACCCACCAATATTACAGAATGGCACATTGGACTGTAATCAGTTACTTGTCCAGCCAAATTTTAGTATCCCGGTGATTACCCCTACTGAAATTACTGTTGGAGGAGACCTTAACATGGGCGCCTACCAGTTTGCAATTCAATATTCCAATTTCAAGGGTGAGGGTTATACATCTTTTTATGGCATCACCAATCCGGTTGATATCTGGGAGCACAAATTCAGTCAGGATTTTAACCTCAAAAGTACTTCAGCAATAAATCTGACATTTTCCGGGCTTGATACCAGCGGAGTGTACGACTATTACAATGTTGTAGTTATCAAAACGATTAACGGTATAACCAGCGCCGAGCTTATTGGCACCTATCATATAGATGGCAATGAGAATAAACTGACTTTTACCGGCGCCACAAAAACCACTATTCGTATTAGCATGGAGGAGATCTTCGAGCGGTTTCCCTATTACGATATTGCAGGTGATGTGACTACGAGTGATAACGTTTTATTGTGGGCGAAGTTAAAAAACGCTGCAGCCACTAACTATCAGCAGATATGGTCAAAGGTTAAATTACAATTTCAAACCTGGAAAATCCCTTATATAAAAAGTGAAGGGTATTTTAACGCCATCAATACGGCACTTTACAGAGGCCATATGGGAGATGAGGTCTATGCTTTTGAAGGGTGTTTTATTTTAAAGAATGGAAAAATTACCGAAAAGTGCCATATACCCGGAAGGCAACCACTACCTTCAGACCTGGAGATCATTACCGGTGACGATGCTGCAGCCGGTGACCTGGATGGATGTAAGCCTCCCAGGCAGTTAATGCGATGGCAGCGGTATAATACCGCGAAGATAACTGGATATTGTAAACAGTATGCCGGACATGAGAAGGACCTTTGCTACAAGGGGCCTTATCAATATGGTGATTTTGGTTACTGGCAGTCTCTTGAAACCTATCCGGACAATACTTTTATCTGGGGAGATCTCGCAGGTAAACATATTCGTCATCACAAGTTTCCGGATAGCACCATTTGCCCCATACATGATAATAATACAGATTATTCTGCTGACTTCGCCCATTCAATATTTGTTAAAGGCGTAAGAATCGATGCTGAATCTTTATATAAGGCCATCGAGCAATCGGACCTAAATGATTTCCAAAAAAGTCAGATCGTAGGCTTCAAGATCTTGCGGGCAAACAGAGCAAACTCCAAAAGCGTTGTTGCCAAAGGGCTATTTTTCAACGTGGGTAAATACAGCTTTGAAGGATCAGATTATTTTTACCCAAATTATCCATTCAATGATTTAAGACCTGATCCATTTTTGTCGTCGGCTAAGCCCAAACCCAAAACAGGACTTAATCACGCTTCAAAACTTAACGGTTTTTCCGGGTCTGACTCCAAATCCAGGTTTACGTTTCATTCACCGGATACCCATTTTTACCAGCCGTTTGGTATAGACTCGGGGTACGTAAAGATGGAAACGGTAGAATTCGGTAAATCTCTGTCACATTATGTTCAGGTAAAGGACAACGCTAAATATAAATTTCTTACAAAAGACGCAACCCGCCTTGCTTTTTCTGCCGGTATGTCATCTGTAATTACCCTGTCTGTAGGCGGTGGCTTTGGGCTCCAGGCCTTTCAGGCGCAAGCAGGACTTGAACTAGGTGGAGTCATCCCCTCTTTTGAGGCAACACTTTCAGTTATCAGGAACATTACCCCAGCCATTAATTACGGTTGGCAATTAAACGGAGTAGGTGATTATTGTAACAGCTACCCTGTTGGCGATGATGGGAATAAAATTCGATCTATTGTTACCGGCGCTTATCTGACCGCTGGTATACAGAATATCGGCGATACTGCCCCTATTAATAACCTGCGTCGAGAAAGTTCTGTTTATCTTAAAACAGGTGGTAGATTTCCTTTTCCACACCAGGTTGCGCCAGATATACCTGAGGATAACTCCCGGTATTTAATTTCTGAAAGCGGATGTACCGCTAATCCGGGCGCCCTAACACAAAGAAACATCTGCGCCTATTATGGGGCTATAAAAAAAGAGATGCCTGACCAGTACGGCAGAATGTACAGCTATGAAAGCATTGATACAGGATATTATCACCATTTATATGCCCCTGATGGGAAAAAACATGATGACCTGGGAACCATTTTTGGCGGAGACATTTTTATTAACAGGTTCGGATTAAAACGGAAATTCCCCTTTTTTATCGATGAAACAGTTGGGAAGGCTGATTCTACAGATATTAACTTGGATGATCTTGGTAATGTTGCATACCCAATGTTTTGGTATTCTACAAAACCAGTTGATATCGATGCGGATTTAAATGGTTTGGAGGATGAAATCCACACGTTGACTGATTTGGGCTTTTGGACCATCGTTGGAAATCTTGTTTCTGGTGGTACCAAACCGTTGAGGGCAGGATTTACCATTTTAAATAAACTATTTCAGGCTTACCTGCAGGTGCTTGGCGTTACCAATGTCAACCTGGATTGTCCAGGCACAAAAAATATGAATGAAATCGGTAGGGCTTATCTTTTTGCTTACGGGATCCCGTATTTTTTTACCGAATCTGAAGTCAACGTTGATATGAGGCAGGCTACAAATTCCGGGGAAGGTGATTATTTCCCTCGTGTATCTACCTCTATTCCCGATCACTGGCTTCAGGAAACAAACGTATCGATCGCCAATGACAACCAGTATGTGTATAATAGTAGTTACTCAAAACAGAATAAGGAAACCTTTTTTGCATCCCTGAGACAGGATTATGATCCTTTCAAAAAGTGCCAGCATATATTTGAAAACCGCATTATTTACTCTGAGAAGGCGCATCTGGAGGAAACAAAAAATAACTGGTTAATTTACAGGCCGGTTAATTATTTCGATCTACCCAAAAGCTTTGGCCCACTATGTGGGATAAACGGCATCGAAGATACCCGTATCCTGGCCAGGTTTGCAAATAAAAGCCTGGTGTATAATGTGATGGCTACACTAAATACTGGAACTACCACCGCATATCTCGGAAATCCTGCTATGTTTTCCCAACCTCCTCTGGATTTTTTGCAAAATGATACAGGTTTCGCCGGTTCATCTCATAATTTTTTCCTAAGTACGCCTGCCGGCCATATATGGGTAGATGCAATGCGCGGACAGGTATTGTTGCTAAAAGGTAATAGCCTGACAGAACTTACCGATAATGGAATGAGTCAGTGGTTTAAAAATAGCCTTCCATTTGAGATCAGCAGATATTTTCCTGGTGTGGATATAGATAACAATTTTGCCGGTATTGGAATCTGCGGAGTTTATGATGCTTTCCTACAAAGACTTATCATCACAAAAACAGACTTTAAGCCTTTAAACGCCGAAATTAAATTTGATGGCAAACGCTTCGTAAACGGTGGGATTGAAGTATCTACACAAGACTCGGAACAATTCTGTAATCTTTCCTGGACGATTTCTTTTAATTTTCAAGTTCGTGGTTGGGTGTCATTTCATAGTTATGCTCCAAATTATTATGTGGCTCACCCTACCCTATTTCAGTCAGGAATAATGAGCGGTCTTTATGACCACAATCACCCCTACAGATTTGGAAACTTTTATGGCCATCAGCAGGATTATATACTGGAATACCCGATTTTAAACTATCCATTTGATGGTATTATCGGCGCCTTTTCCGATTATACTACTGTTTTAAAGTATACCGGGAGGGACGTGTTTTCCGAACCGGTAGAAGACATTTACTTTAACAACGCAATTATTTATACCGATAGCCAGTGCTCGGGATTGTTGGAGCTTACTCCCAAGCCCAGAGGAAATTTGAAAGCATATCTATCTTATCCCAGAAACACCCTGACTTCAAGGCAAATACTTTATAGCAGGTCTGACCATCTGTATTCATTTAATTCATTCTTTGATATCGTAAAAGATAAGGGTCAGCCTTTCTATCACCGCCCTTGTAATAAAAATAGCCTGGACAAAATATTTACTGGCCTGGATTACGGCAGTCATACTTTCCAAAAGACAAAAATCAGAGCAAAAGAAGCCCGAATCCGGTTAATATATAATGCCGGCAATCAGTACCGACTGATTTCAAAATTTGTTAAACCTGAAATTCAGCAATCCTATAAATAACCATTGTTATGCCCGATCCCATAGTCGAAGCCCGGAGAAAAGAAGAATTTATGAAAAACCGCGCCGGTAGGATCTTACAGTTGTCCCGGGAGTGGGGAGTACCTACATCAGCGATATTCTCCCAGTCAAAATGGGGATATAGTCCGGCAACTGCAACACCTGACCAGATAACATATTTTACGCTAAAGAACAACGCTGTCACCAATCAGAAGATAGATTATGGCCCAGTAAAAGGATATCCTGCAGGGGTATACCTTCCGGAGAATAAAATATCTGCAATCAAAACAGATAGTACCGGTAAGATTTTACCAGCAATTAAAAACGGTGGCAAAATAATCAGGAAAGCCCAGTACGGTGAAATTATTCCAATTGGCAGGAAGAGAAACATATCTTCTGAATTGGAGAATATACCCTCTCGCCCTTATCAGACAATTGATCCGGCGATAAGCGCATATTTTAATAATCCCGAAAACAAAAAATACATTCCGGCGAATGCAACACTGCAGGGACCTGAACCTGGAAATCCTCAGTACTTGTTAAATACCGAAAACGGTCAAATTAGCGCCGATCCATCTTTTCCTGATAATGGCTCTAAAGCAACGCATGTAAAAGCCGGTTTTCAGATACCACAGTTGAATTTAAATACTGCACCGCTTATTACCGGAATTGCCGGCGCCATAAATAACCTCTATGACAGGCAGGCAGGTCAAAATGAATTTAACCGGTTGAAAAGAAAACAACTCCAGACAACCGGATATAACCCGTACATGCATGGTACCGGATCTCAGGCAATTATGAAAAATGGAGGACGGGTAACGCCACTTTCAAATAATGGTCCCTCATCCATGGTAGAATTCAAAGGCCCCAGCCATGAAGAGGGAGGTATTCCCATTAGTTACGATGGTACCCGGGTAGAAGTAGAAGGTGGTGAGCCTGCATATATTGACAAACAAGGTGACCTCAACATCTTCGGTAATTTGAATGTACCTGGTACAGGAAAAAAATTTAAACAGATTGCAAAACTGATCGGTAAACATGAGGCTAGTGCTATTAAAAAGCTTGAGAAATCGGCCATTGCCATGGGCAGCAATGACCAACAAGATAAATTTGAAATGCTAAAATACAACTCAGCAAATCTTCAGTCAGTAGCTGCCAGCAATGATTTAGCCCAGCTATCCTACTTAAAAGATAGATTATCCGCTCTCCAGGAGAGGGAGCTGCTTTCTTCCGGCAATTATCAATCTGATAAAGCACAGGATGGGAAAAAGGTTCGTAAACCTAGTATGGCAGAGCGGCACAACAATCCCGGAAATATTAAATATGCTCCCTGGCTTGCCAAAAAATTTGGTGCTAAACAAGGTGATAGGGCAACCGATGGTGGGAACTTTGCTGTTTTCCCCAATAAGGAAACCGGGTTAACAGCCATGAAAACGCTGTTAAAAGGCCCTGGGTATAAATCCAGAACTGTAGAAGATGCAATTAAACGGTGGACAAACTCAGAAGGATATAAACAGGATGCAGGCACATTGAAAGGTAGAAAAGTTGGGGAGTTAAACGATGCGGATTTAAAAAATCTCATTAATCATATCACGACCGGTGAAGACTCCAAATTATATGATCTTGACTTTCTATTTACTGGTAGGCCAAAAGATCCAGTAATCGATGCTTCTATCCATCCTCCACAGATGCCAGTTGCGGGACAACCTACAATTCCTGGTAAATACACCAATGATCCAGGGCCTGGCATTAATCCACCAGGGAAAAAGACAGTTCCTATACCAGACTTACCTGAACTTTACCCCCCTAATGGAAGCAAACCACCAGTAAGAAATCCTTTAGGTATATCTCAGATAGGCCCCGAACTCCTGGCCTTAATTGACAGGCCTGACTTTGTGCCTGGACAGCGATATGAGCCTGATTTATTCAGCCCTTACCAGGTAAGTTTTCAGGATAGGCTCAATGAAAACCAGGCTTCCTTTAACCGGGCATCCATGTCAGCCGATAATAATTCGGCTGCTGCTTCAGTACTTGCCGGTCAAAAATACCTGGCTGATTCCGGTGTGTTAGCTGATCAGTTTCGCACCAATCAGGGTACAACAAATGATATCACCAATAAAAACATCGCATTACTTAATGATGCGCAGCTGAAAAACCTCCAGCTGGCAGATACCCAATTTACAAGGCAAACGCAGGCTGTAGCTAATACTCGCCAAAATATTTACAACGCCGTTTCTTCCCTGGCAGCAAAAATTGGTCAGAACCGTCTTGAAACAAAAAGCTACAATGCCGTTTCCAGTTTGTATCCTCAGTATGAATTTAATGATCGGGGCTCACTTAATTTTCTACCTGATAACAATCTTTCCTTTGGCGGTAATAATGAATCTGCAAACATAGATTATTATCAGCGTCAACGGATGGAATATGATGGCAATGGAAATTTAAAGAAGATGGTAGAAAACACTCCATCCGGCGCCGAACAAGCAAAAATGGATTACTACCTTTGGAATCAAATGATGAAGAAAAAAAATGCAATGCTGGCAAAACCATCGTATATTCATAGATAATATTATTTCATACTATGAATTTAAAGGATCTGTCCATAACAATAGCAGCTATAAGTGTTATTTCGGTTATTGCTGTAGTTCTATTTCAGTTGCCGGCCCTTTTACCAATTTTGAATTTGACAGATCCCAAGTCTGTATCAATAGCAACGGCCATCAGCGGATTTACAGCTCCTGTATTAAATGCTGTGACTATATTTTTTGTTTGGCAAACATTCAAAGCACAGAAAAAAACAAATGATGAGCAATATGCCAAAAATGAACAAGATTTAATTTTACTACTTATACAGCAAATGATGGTTGATTTTGATAATATTACCATTACCATAAAACCGGAAAAAAATGGTGAAGTAATATATATTCAAGAAAAAAAATCTACTGGCGCAGTAATCAAGTTTTGCAGAGAAGTTGCATTTCAAAAACATAATGCATATGGATATTTCAGAGATCAAGGAACTGGAGATGATATTTTGTATTTAATTAAATCATTCGAGATAATATCAAATAGAATTGCAGATTCTACTTTGGAGACAAACGCAAAAACCATATTAAACCAAAAGATGCAGGTCTTTTTTAACTTGAAATTGGAACCCTCTCTAAAAATGCTTGTTGATAAATTTATTAACGAAAATGATGTATATGCGGTTTCAATAAGGAATTTTTATAACAAATATGAAAGTACAATGAATTCCATTTAGCTTTGAAAACACTTTAATTCCTCAAATTAACAATACCTATAACCCGGAATATAGCCGTTGTATTTTTGTACAATGGCAAATTTCCTTGAGCAGCCACGGCAATTCAACCCTTATATTCAGCAAATTCCCATAGATATATATTCTTCCGTTGGTCTGCAAAAACAGCTTGATTACAATTCTGGTATCACAAAAGTTAATTCCTATCTGCAGCAACTCTCAGGCCTCGGAGCTGAGTTGGTGCGCGATGTAGATAAGGAATATTTAAATACCAGGATAACCGATATCAGATCAAAGGTAAATAATGCTGCCGCCGCTGATTGGTCTTCACAGTCACTTGTTAACCAGGTAGGAAGTATGGCTGGTATCATTGAAAATGATGCAAACATTCAGCAGGCTATTAGTGGTAGCAGGAAATACCTAAAAGATGAAAAGGATATTGCCGATGCTAAAACTGGTAAAGCTGGTAAATGGGCGCCGGAAAATGAATGGATACTTAGAAAGCAGATGAGTTCATGGCTGGGGAGTCCCGAGCTGGGAGCTGTTTATTCGACCAGTGGCTATAAACCCTATCAGGACGTAACTGCAGACGTTATTAAAGCATGGAAGGATGCTAAACCTAACTCCACACTGGTACAAAGACCTAATGGAGATTTTTATGCTATTGAAAAAGTAGATAACCAGGTACAGGGAAAAGACGGTAAAACACTCATTGAAACTAGTGTTAAAGAGCTTCGGCCCGATGAAATAGCTACTGAGATCAATAACCTCCTTACTCCGGCTCAAAGAGAGCAGCTGGCAATTTCTGGTTTATATCATTTCCGTAACGAGGAGGATACAGCCGGCATTTCAAAAATTATTGGTAATCATTTTTCAGACACCAAAAAATATTACCAGTCTATCCTTGCCCAGGAACAGTTGAATCTCACTACCACTGCCAGTAACCCAAAGGCCATTGATGCTACGCGGGAGCGAATAAAAGTGGTTGAAAAAAAACTCTCAGATCTTTCTGATAGTGAAAAGCAGTACAGATCCGGCGCCCGGGAAAATCCCGATGCAATCAAAAGTTCAATATACTATGAAAACTGGCTAAACAGCATTGGTAGCCGTATTGGCTTTCAGGAGACATCTACTAAAATCGTCGATAATCCGGCCTATAAAGTACAACTGGAGGAATACAAGATTTGGGCAAGTCTTCAGAAATCACTTAATGAAAGTTCAAAAAGCTCAAAATCCAAAAAATCTGAAAAGGGTGAGGATGAGGATGAGGGATTGTTTACACCGCTTACAGGAACCGTGCTTGCTCAACCTGAAATTGAGCGACAAAATATTACTCTGGATAATTTCAAGCGGCAATTACTGGATGCTTCTTCAGCAACGGTACAGCAAACCAATGATCTACTATATCGCAATTTCGGGGATAGGTTTGTTTCCAAAACTATCAAAGATTTAAATGGCGATGGAATTCAGGAACAAGTATATGTATTAAAGCCAGGTATGGAAAAGGAAGCTGCTCTTACGATTGGCTCCTGGTGGGATTCTTTTCGTAAAGGAGATCCCAATCTTGATATTACCATCCGGCAAACACTTGCCGATATTGATGAAAAAAAACTTGTCACTAACAGACTGGCAGAAGTAATTTCCGGCGTTGAAAAGGAAGCAGACAGGCATATATCGTCACTACCCTCCTATCAGAAATCCCAGCAGGCCCTCAAAGCCTTTAACGCGCTACCTTCCGTAAATGTCGGTGGTATTGAAATATCTCCTGACCAAGTGCGTAAATATCGACAGCTCATAGATGAAAAGCTAGTCAGCACGCCGTCTCTCGGCGTAGGCAGTCCAGGTGGTGCATACATGCCTGAACTAAGTGACTTTGAACTGGCCTCCTACGGCCTTGATAGGGATAAATACAATTTACTAAGAAGCGGTCTACCCGGGGATAAAATTGCCAGGCAGCACCTTGAAAATCTCTATAAAGCTAATGTTTCGATCACAGCGGAGACTAATGCTTTAGTAAAAGAGAAACAGAAATATATTAATCAGAGTGTAACTAAATACAAAGGAATTTTCAATGAAGTTGCTATTACTGTCCCAACTTCAAAGCCGGAGGAATCAAGACCTATCATAAATTTTGTCCAGACCCTTGCAGCTAACGCCCGTGAAACCGAAATGGGTGGGCATACTGACTGGCCAATTGTCCGTAAAATGATCGGCGAGGAAAACGGTAAAAATACGGCTTACTCCTATGTTCAGTCCCGAGATGGAAAAGTGCGGATTCGCATTTCCAACGTGGACGTAAATAAAGGACAGCCAGAATATATCGATTTGGATTCTCAAACGGCAAAAATCAACAAAATTGGTATGCCCGATTACCTGGCTACCACCAGGACCCTACTTGATCTTGGCGAAGGAATAAGAACAGGCAATTCATTTGAAAATTCAATTCCTACAAATAATGGAAAAACCGGGAGATTTTCCGTCCGTCATGAAGTGGAAAACTTTGGTGGTCGATATAAAGTAAAACTTTATGTCACCAATACTTCGAAGGCGGAAAAAAAACCTTTGGAGGTTCCTATTAACACTACTCTTTTTTCTGGATGGAATGAGCTGAGCAATTTTTTGCTTCAAGATGTAACAGAAAAATTCCTACTCTCTTTAACAGGTGTTTCCGCTACTCCTACTGGAATTGCTTCCCCGAATCCATTCCCAAATAATCCTCTGATAAATAGTGCCGCTTCCGGTGGCAGGTAATATAAAAACCATGGCTGAACAACTGAATACTTCTATTAGCGATAAATTAATCGGATCTCAGGCTGAATTTGTTAATGGAGGCCCTTCAGGCAACTATGCGCAGTCAGTATTGCAAAAATATGGAGCCACTGGCTCAAAGGCAGAACAGTTATCTCCTTTTTCAGGAGGAGTAACACCTGCATTTACCGTTCCAACAGGTGATAGTGCCGAAAAGTATCCCTATTATTCTCCCTTTGTTTCTTCCAATGAAGAGCTTTATGCAGGTTATCAGTCCTGGTATTCAAAGGCTGGCCATGGCATCCTCAAAAGTGCAGGACTTGCTTCAACCACCTTTTTAAACGGAACCATTGGTCTTATCGCAGGAGTAGGAAGCGCTATCGACACCGGAAAATTTTCTTCTTTTTATGACAATGACTTCTCGCGAGCTCTTGATAGCTTCAATGATAGTATGGAAAATAAATTCCCAAACTATTACACTGAAAGTGAAAAAGACGCATCCTGGTATTCACCGAAAAACATCCTGACAGCCAATTTTCTTTTCGACAAGGTTATTAAAAACCTTGGTTTCTCCATAGGTGCTATTGGTGCGGGTATGACCTACTCTGCTGCATTACGTTCCATTGGCCTGTTCTCAAAGATTGCTTCTGCTGGTGGGCTTGCCCGTACAGCAGAACTAACTGAAAGCGCGATTGAAACCGTTCCTAATATGCAAAGAGCAGCCGCCGTAAATTCTGGCATAAAAAAGGCAGCCAGTGAATTCCTGAGTGGTTTTAGTACACTCAATACTACCCAAAGGCTCATTGCCAGTGGCCTTGGCACAATCGGGGAAGCCGGATTTGAGGCACTACAGGAAGTAAACAGTTATCGGGGAAAACTTATCTCCGAATATGTAACCACGCATGGCTATGAACCTTCCGGCAATGATCTTGAGCAGATCAATGATATCACTGAGCGTGCCGGTAATATGCTTTTTGGCTTAAATACGGTATTGCTCACTGGTACCAACTATGTACAGATGCCTAAAATTCTGGGCTCCTCTTTCCGTGCTGAACGCGCTTTATATACTGAAGCGATAAGAGAAACTGAAGGTATCTTCCTTGATCGTGGTATTGGCCGTTATGTAAGAGATCTGCCCAAAACCAGGCTTGGAAAGATTGCTGCTGGAGCAAGACATTTCGGTTCTCTGGCATTTTCTCCCAGCGAAGCGTTTGAAGAGTTAAGTCAGACCAGCTTTAATTTCGGAGTCGAAAACTATTATGATAAAGCCAGAAAGGGCCAGGATACTGATTTTATTGATGATGCTTTGACTCATGGCTATTATAAAACACTCACAACTAAAGAGGGACTTGAAAGTATGCTCATCGGTGGGCTTTCTGGAGGAATCTTTGAGATACGCAATAAAATCAAGGCTAATGGTATAACCGGTAATGGCGGAACAATAGGTGTAAACTCAAATGCTGCTGTAGAAGCATTTAACAACCATTTGTTCTCAGGTTTTGTCTGGGATAGTCTGCAGAGTCAGAAAAGAGCAGCTGTAATTGGCCAGGAACGCGCTGAAGCTATCAGTCGGGGTGAAATTCTGGAATCCCGCGACCTGGAGTATGATTATACCCATAATTATCTGGCGCCAAGGGTTAAGTATGGAAGGTTCGATCTCGTTAAAGATGATATAGAGCAATACCGAACTCTGGGGCTTACGGAGCAAGGTTTACAGCAGCTTAAAGATCAGGGGATTATTGCCCCCGATACCACATCCGAACAATTTATCTCTCGTCTTGATAATTTTAGCCGGCATGCCGACAATGTAAGCCAGCTTTATCAATCGTTAAATATCAGGTATGCCGGTCTGAAAAATGATGAAGGAAAGCCTGTATTTGATGAACAGATAATCGACAAAATGGTTTACGCTGCTGGAAAGGTTGCCGACTACGATAACCGAATCCCTGCACTTAGCTCTTTGGTGCTGTCTACCGGCATTAATATCCAGCCATTGCTGGACAGCATGGTAAAGTCTGATAAGCCCGGTAAAGCGGTGATTGATGCCGTATTCGAACAAATCAGACAGCTTGATGTCCTTGAAGATCAAAAAGATCAGCTTAAAAATAATGTAAGTGATCTGGCCGAACTCACCAGTCGCCGTCGTCATATGTTAAAAGAATATGAGCAGTTAAAAAACCGGCCAGAAGACTACATTACTCAAAGGTTCGGTAAGCCTGATACAACGGCGCCGGAAAATTTGGAAATTTCCCAGCGTGACCAGAATGGTAACCTTTATTCCATGCCTGTCGATCCAGAAGTATCCTATCCGCTTGCAGAAAATATCATTCGGGATAAAAATACACTACATCCCTTTTCTTCCCTTACTATTCACGACAGAAATATTTTAGGTGAACTGAGAATTACCACCCCTACTGGTAAAACAACTTTTGTTGATCCAATGGTGCTTAACCGCTATAATCTAACGTCCCCCTATACAGATGCCGAAAAGGTAAGTCTCACAGATCTTTTTAACAAAGCTGCCGGTAAAATATTGGAGCAGTCAGGCCTTGAACAGATCCAGACTGGTATTCCGGAGTCATTTGAAGAAAAGATCGCATTATCTAACTCAGCGGATAATGCTGTGCTGACCGATAAAATGGAAGCAGCGTTAAAAAAGGCCATTGGTGATTTTGAGAATATTCGAAGGAAAATTAATGAAATAGCTGAAAAAGAAAAATCTGAAACAATAGAATCCGGCATTGCAGAATCTGAAAAATCCTCTGGTCAGCATGCCACTGAAAGCCCCTTATATGATAATGAGATTATAAGGTCGGTTGATGAGAGTGCCAAGAAGCATATCGGGATAGTATTTCGGTCATCTACAAGCGAAGCTACAGATATCAGAGGGACAGGTGAAAATGATGATTTCCATCGGCGCGCAAACAGGTTCTTATCTATTATTGATCAGCTTCCAGATAGAGAAAACATCAGAATAATTGCTATTACCCGTAAAAACCAGAAGGCAGCCGGACTTGATGGCCTAATTGGGGACTATGTTCCAGGCACCGATATTAGCGCCGATAATATCGATGAAGGTGTAATCCGCCTTATCTTTATCCGTAGCGATAAAACTGGAGATCATTTTATTGACTCCGCGGGCAAAAACCTGGGTAAAGTAGGCACTCCGGTGTCATTTGATAATCTCGTATATTCAACACTTCCCAATACCTCTTTGCTTTGGAGAAATGGGCAAACAAGGTATATTTCTTCTGGCCCAAGGGCCGCAACAGAGCAAACCGCAAAAAGTTACCAACAGGCCTGGAGGATAAAACGTACCACTCTCCTATCAAAGACTGACAACTATGATAGTTTTCCTTTCTCTGTCTCCAGAGGAATACCAACTTATTCTGAACCGGCAAAAGCAAGTACTGTTGTCGGTACCTTAATCTCCAGTGATGACTTGAATTCTAATATTATCAACATCCCTACCCAAAAGACAGGTGAAACTAATGGTCGTGGATATGGTAATATTATCCACAACGAAGAAACTATTTCTATGCCACTTGGTAGGCCCGTTTTACAAAAGGGCGCCACGCTGCTTGCTTTAAATAACAGAAAACTAACCGGTAATGAAAAACGGATTGTTACCGGTGTTTTAACCCGGGTTGCTCAAAAACTGGAAACAGGCACCTGGGACCGTGATGCTGTAAACTATCTCCAGTCCATACTCTTCTGGAAAAAACCTGCAGCTGATGCAACAGTATCATCAAATCAGATCTGGACTTCAGGTGGTTACCTCTATTTGGGTAGTCGTGACAGAGCCGTACCTCTGATTACCGAATTGATAAACGAATCGCCGCTATTAAGCGATTTTTTAGATCAGGCTTATATCAGCGTGAATAATTACCTGTTAACACATCGCAGTTCAGAGCCATTCAATGAAATAACTGATATCGATGACCAGGGACAGGTTAAGCTGCTTCAATGGAAAAGTTACCAGCATTTTTTACTGGATAATAATTATACTACTACTGCAGATGACACAAGCAATCTTTCCGGCAAAAGCCGCTCTGTAGATAATATTCCTTTGACCACAGACATTATAATCCCGGATGAAAATGCTGATAAATACAGCAGCCCTTTTGAACAGCGATATGCAATCTTGAATGATTTTGATCTCTTTCCTCATGTTGCAAGTAGTAGCAATGTTATGGACGTAATTTCCGATGCCGACTACAATTCATTTGTTGATAAAAATCAGGTCAGTAAAACCCTGCTAACATCTATTGCCCTGAAAGTAGTAGAAAAAGTAGAGCTTTCCCCCAGAGAAGAGGCGATTTTAGCCGCAAAAACGGCTGATATCAACACTATCATAAATGATTTATATAATCGCAGCTCTGCTACCCCCTCTCCTGGAGAAAGTACATCTACCTCTATGGACCAATCACTCCTTTCAATTACGCAGGCAGGTGATTTTGTCTTAGATGGAACAACACTAAACACGATAGAATATGAAGGTAAAAAACTGGCAAAAGTTGCAGCATCCTTCAATGGCAGACAAATAATGTTTGGGCAGTATCAACATTTAAGTAAAAAAGAACATTCAGCAGACAAGAAGGCTGCCGTCCTTGAAATTGCGACATTTCAAATAGCGCAGGCCTTAACAGAAGAAATTACAAAAAGGCAGCAGCAGTTAACAACTGGTGTTTCAAGTCAGCCAGAATTTACCCCTCCCCCTCAGGTAGAAAGTACCCCCATACAACCTGCTGGCGCCAGTAATGAGGAACTGACCGCAGATCAGATTTTTGCCAATCTAAAACCCGGTAACCAGAGCGATATAAGCGGTGGTCAGTTTAGAAAGGTTTCGGAGGCAAGCGAGCAAATTGAAAATATTGAAGAATTTGAAAAATATGCTGAAAGAGTACTTCCGCAAATACCCCGCCATTACCTGAAAGATCTAATACGTACTTCTGATGGGGGTTACGCATGGGGAATGTTTTTAAAAGGAGCCATCTATTTATATGAAAATGCTGCCTTGGGAACGGGCTATCACGAAGTATTTGAGGCCATTTACAATATGTTCCTGGATAAAAGGCAGCAAAAAGCCATTATCAGTGAATTTAAAAATACAAGTGGTTCATTCTATGATAATACTACCGGTAGTGACTTGTCCTACGAGAATGCCAGTGACCATCAGGCCAAAGAACAAATAGCCGAAGAGTTCAGACAATATGTACTGTCAGGTACACTACCGGTTGCTCGAATCCGCAAAAACTTCTTTCAGCGTTTATGGGATTATATAAAAAGGATTATTGGCATAAGTCCTGATTCGATTTCCTCATTATTTAAAAAGATTTCAGCCGGCTATTATGCAAACATTCCGGTACCCGCTCAAATTCCTTCAGTACCTTATTATAGCATCACGGTCACCGGTTTAAACAGTACTTTTATACACCAGGCAATGCAGGGCATAACTGCTATTGTCATTGAAGAACTTTTTACAACCAATGGCAGTCTGGTGAATCTGGAGGAACAGAAAATCTCGCTGGAATCATTGTACGATAAAGTATTTGAAAGACTTCAGACCTATTTTATGAAGTCTTTACCCGAGCAGCTTCTGTATGATTTGCAGTTAAACAAAATATCTGACGAGGAATCTTTAAAAGCAAAGCAAGTCTATGCCGGATTTATAAATAACAGCTGGATACCTCTAAAAAAGAACTGGAGAGCTCTGGTGGCATTAAATAAAGAATTCCTGCGAACGCTAAATATTGAATTTGAATCTGATGATATCGAAACCGGGGATGTATTATCCGAGATTACCCCTGATTCAAACAACCGCGAGTATGAGCGGGATATATTAAAGATCAGCGCCAGGAAAAATGCTTCCACTGCAGTAAAATTACTTTTTGCTACCCTTTCCGCTGTAGAGCAGGATAGTAATAACCCTATTGCACAGGCAACTCTTTCTACCCCGATAAGGAAACTCTCTTCTTTAAAGCTTCCACTACTGGTAAACTATGCCAGCTACTTTAACCGTCTACTATACCAGGTAGCCGGTAATCATCAGATGAAAGGGTTGGTTCAAAATATAAAAGCAATCGCCAGCAAAGACGGTACCTACGTAAGGTTATATAACCGTTTAAAACTCCCGGCTGGATATGAAAACCTTGGGCTTGATGACTGGAAGTTGCTTTTAAAGCTCTATGCCACCACCTCAAAACAGCAACCTGACTTTTTGATAGGACAACGGGATGAAACCGGGAAAAATTATTTTATAGGCGCCAATCAGAACAGACAAACGAGACTTGTAGCAAGGGAATGGATCAGTGCCTTGAGATTAAGTAAGATGGTTACTGTACAAAATAATAAATACAGTATCAATAGCCAGATACTTGAAAATATGCCGATAAGGACACTGGAAGATAAAATTTCATTTCTTGAATCTCTTGGCATAAAATTTAACCAGGCTGGCTACAATGATTTATCTGCGGTAAACAAAAAGAAATTCAATGAAGGTGCTTCTGCCATATATTCCCAACTTAAAAAGACAGGAGACATTGCAACACTTTCTGGTCGGTGGCTTGGGATTTCAGGGCCACTGAATAAACTCGCTGAGGCCTATGTAGCCATGGCAGGTAGCACCACGGAGCCCCAACATTTGAATATCTCCGGAGAAACGGTTCAAAACCTAATTCTACACAACTATGTTTCCATTATAACAGGGGATCTGAATAATACTGCGTCAAAAGTTGAACTACTGGAAAAACTCCCACATTTGTCCGACGTTTTCTCCAAAGATTCATTACTTCTGGAAAATGGAGGCCCTCTCTTTGATGAAACTGGTAATCGCCGTGAATTCCCGATTTCAGTATCTATTATTGAGGGGTTAACCGATTCTGCGCAGCGGAAAGCAACGCCGGTAACTGCTTTGTCACTATCTGCCCGAAGAATGGTAGAATTTAATCAGAACTTAAGTGGAATATATTACACCCTCGTACCAGCTGATTCAAGAACAGAATGGGGACTGAATCTCGGTGGGTATAACTACATTGGCTTTGGAGATTTCGCAAATAAAGATGCACTGGCAGCAAAGATATCCAGGATCTTTACCTCTTATCTTACTACAGAAATATCACTGGCGGCAGCGGATAGAAGCCATATCAAGGCTGTGGGTAAAAAAAGTTCAACTCTACGATTTTTCAAAGGAATATTATCTGAAAGCTTACAAAAATCAGCAGGAGAGGTAATTTCCGGGAAAAATACTGCCGGTAAATGGATCAGTGTTAACCAGACTGCATTCTTAAGTGAAGTTAACTATTGGATCGATAAGCTTACAAACTCTCAAGTTGAATATTTCCTGTCCAGAAGGCTTGTCTTAAATGATCAAAATGATAAATATCGTTTCCCTGGCTTGGATAGTGACTTTACAGCTAAACACGGTATACCCTCTATTTTATCGAGAGAGCAACTGCTGGATATAATAAAGTTCAGAACGGTCAATTATGCCATTCACAATATTGAATTGCATAAAGTCTTTTTCGGCGATCCAGCCCTTTATTCTGATCCTACCAAACGAATAAAATCATTCTTAAGTGGACGTGAGATCACCTATCATACGGATCGTGAGTTTGACACTTTTGCAAACTCACATCTAAATAGTGTTCATACCGAAATAAAGGATATTGCATTACAGCCATCGGATCCAGGTTATCATCATTTCAGGGATTATATGCCCTCAGTCACTACCAGCGATATTATGGTAATAGGATCGCTTGCCATGGATGAGAATATTGATCCTAAAATACGGCAGGCATACGCTAATACTAATGAGGCCGATGCCCAAAGCTGGATGAGACTTACTACCTATAGGGAGCTTTTACATAAAGCTGGTGGCAGATGGACGGATGCGATGGAAAAACAATTTCAGTATGAAATGGCGTATGAGCGAGTACAAAGGGAAAAGTCGGGTACCTATAAGTATACGAACAGATCATTAAAAGCAGCTGATCTTTTAACAATTAGAGCCGGTAACCCCTCCAGCGCAACATTTGAAATAATAAAGCCAATTGGTTCTGGTGTTAAGTACGGCGCCACGTTCGCCGATATGTTCCTGGATAAGACTTCTACTGTTCCCCTATTTTACCGGATGGTAGAAAGTATGGGAGCCGAAAAAATTTATTTACAAGCAGAAAAATCTGATGTCGGATACATAATCACGGAGTCTGGTAGAAAAGTAGGAGCTGAATCCCAGTTTGATCTATACGATGAGAAGGGCCGAATAAATGAATCTCCATATAATAACAGGATAAACATACCATTTAAATATTTCGGTATCCAGCAGGAAACAGCTAGTCATAGCCAGGGACAACCGCGTGGTACCCAGCTCACAAAAATTGCCACTATGGATCTGCTTCAAGACTCCGTGCCGATAGATGTAGCAGAATCATATTCCTATGACCAGTGGCATTTCCTTTCTGATGATGAAAAGGTTGAAAAGTCTCCCGTTTATGCTTTGGTAAATAAAAACAGAAAAATTCTTGATGCTCTCACCGATGCGGGTTACAGGAAAGTGCTATCTGCACTTGATATTAAGGAAGAAAATGGTGATTTTAATATTAAAGATTTCTCAAAAGTAGTTAAGCTTTTAAAAGACCAGGTATTATCACGAGATCTTCCTTCCGATCTACGACAGGCGTTGGATACCGATACTGCTACTGGAGAATTAAAGGTTCCTCTTGAGGCCCTTACAAACTATAGATCGTTAAGGTCAATTATATATTCTGTAGTAGATAAATACCTCCTTAGTCCCAAGCTAAATGGTGGTCCAAAGGTACAGGTAAGTTCTGCTATATTTGAAAAAAATGGCAGAAAGGCTGTCTACAAACCAGAAGGAGATAAAAATGCTTCATGGACAGAGGTAAAAAGTTATGAAAGCCTCTCCGAGGCTGAAAAAATTACCGTCAGGCTATCTTCGAGTGATCTTAAATTCTATTCAAAGGATAGTCCATTCATGGAGGTCATGCTACCTGCATGGTTTAAACCGAAGCTGGGCGCAAATAAAACCGATGAACAGATACTAAAATATCTCAAGAGCAAAAAGTCACCCTTACTTTCAGGCATTGGCTTCAGGATCCCTACTCAGGCACTTAGTTCGGTAGAAAGATTTATAGTCAAAGGCTTTTTACCGGCTGAAATGGGAAACACCATTATGGTTCCATCAGAAATTACGGTAAAAGCGGGCTCTGACTTTGATATTGACAAGCTTAACACCTACTTAAGAAATTTCTTTATTGGCAAGGACGGATTTCCACAGAGCTACGAAATTGTCTTTAAGGACACCTCTACAGATCAGGGTTTATCGGACCTTTTTGAAATTTTCAATTTAAACAGAGGGGTTACTGTATCAAGTCAGCAATATGGTATCGACCAGACAGCTACGAAGCTGATTAATCAGCTATTTGGCACAGAGCTGGAAGCTGAGCAGCCCGCCGACAACCTGGAAGATTTCATGATCTTAAACAGAGGCAAAAGTATTTTTGATATTTACGGCAGGTATCAGCCGGCGGCACTCGAAAATGCTTATATCTCAACGCTGGAAGAACTAATTTCCCTTCCTTCAAATTTCGAAAGATTGATTCAGCCCAATTCTGCAGACGTTTTAAAAGATCTCAGAGATGAGTTAAATCAGGCGTTAAATAAAGAAAGCGTTACTGCCAGTGGCGATTTCGCCAAATTACTGGACCCAATGCACCTTTCTGAGGTAAGGCATAACTTCCTTGCGGGTAAAGATGGTGTTGGTATCGCCGCACTACAGCAGACTAATAACGCACTGAACCAATTAACCGGCGTAGTCCTTGACCACAGAGACTTCATTAAAAAGCTATCTGCCGATCAGCTTCCCTATGTTCAGGATATGGAAATAATGCTGCCCCATAATTCGGTAAATATATCCGGACAAAAGTTTATTTCTCTTTCATCAATTACCGATATCATAGGAAAATACATTTCTGATAAGATATCCGCGTATATAAATGGCTACGTAGACGTTGCTAAAGATGCTTTTATAGTAGAACTTGGCGCGAGTTTAAATGTCGCATCTACGTACCTTTTTTTAGAAAAAGCAGGTGTAGCCACCCGGAATGTAATATTTTTCATGAACCAGCCGATAATCAGGCAGTATCTTACTACCCTTGAGATTAACGGCTTTGCATCACCGATATCTGCCAGAGCAGGGAAAATTATCGCCCAGGTAAAAGGATCCTTCCCAACTTCTACCGGTAATTTTACCACTATAAATATTGATGGCTTAAAATCCAATATTGAAAGGTATAGCGCAGGCGAGAAATTAACAAACGAACAAAACCGGGAGCAACAGCTTATCCTGGATGAATTCCTTAAGTACAGTGTTTTTGCTGACCATCTATTTAAACTCGCACAAGGATCCAATTATGACACCGCCAATTTTTCTGATCCCGCCCTAATTTTCAGAAAAGTTCAGCAAACAAACGATGTCCGGGAGAATAACCTCTTCCAGGGTATCGATAAAATATTAAATGGTTCCTTTATTGGCACAATGGCTAATCGTCTTACCACCCTGAAAGAAGCGCTGGGTAATATTTTCGTATATGATAAGCCAAATGTTTCTGCTGTACTGGAATCTGTACTAAAAGACTATGCATCTTCCGGTATATATTTAAGCGAGAAGGATTACATTTCTATTGCTTCCAGACTACAGGCAACATTTACAGACTATCTCATTCAGATTTATGGGAAAGAGAGCATTGGTGGAAAGATTCATTCCCTTTTTTATGGATCAAATGCAGTTGCTGATCAGCTCAATGGCATAAAGAAAACACTTCCGGCAAGTAGTGATTTAGCTAACAATGCAGTATTGCAAAGTTTAGCACCTGTATTTGATTCCGTGAATCCCAATGGCCCCAAAAACCTGGTTTTTAAAGAAAAACCCTTTGACGGCTATAGCTATAACAGATATACAGAGGCTTTCAGAGAGCTGCGTGATAATATTCATACTGCCTCGCTTTATCAGAACCTTTTGCCTCTCACACTTCTACAGACAGGAACCCGCAGGGCTCAAGGCTCATTTACCGAAATATTACCAATTGAGGATTATGCGCCACTGCTTTCAGATATCCTCGGAAAGTTGGAACATAAATCTGACTTGCACAACTTTAAGGACAATTATGTTTTCCAGAGAACCAACTGGTCCGAAGATAACGTCGTCCCCCTCATTGAGCCTAAACTTCTGGAAAGCCGGGAAGGATCCTGGTACCCTTTATTTGCGGTACCATCTATGTTATTTGAAAATCTGAAAATTGCTTCCCGCTCATCTTCCGATTTTATCCAGTTACATTCCTGGTATCAGGCCAGAGAATTAAATTTTCCAGTGGTTAAAATACGCTTCGTGGGTATTGACCCTACAACTGGTGAGGTATTTTCAAGAGAAAGGCAAACGGAAATGCGCAAAAACGGGGATTACTCCTTTTATAGGTTTAAGCTTTTTCAAAAGGTACTGGAAGTAGGTCCTGATAATAAAATGGCGCCTTTAACATATATGGATCCGGAACAAAGAATTCCGGGATCCTATTATACAATTTATAAACAGATCAATGCGTGGGGTAAGCCAGGGAGCATACAGGAATTTCATGCGCTGCCTAAGCCTTCGATTTTAGAAACGAATTTAAAAGTAACAGAATTTAGCGACCAAGATGTTATCTCCGCCTTCAGGGATTCCTCCCAGGTATTTAGGCAGACAATTAGCAACGAGAAATTCCTGCCATCCAAAGCTTCCGCCAAAACGATAAAAAAGATAGAGAGATTTTTGGAAAATATTGGTGTAGATGTAAAAAAGGTCGGAAAAGTTGTTGTAAACGGCAAAAAACTGGATGTTAATGCCGTAGCAGATATTACTGGTAAGCTGATACAGGTTGTTTATGGTCAGACTGAAACTGCACTTCCAGAGGAAGCTATGCACTTTGTTGTTGAATTAATCGAACAGACAAACCCTCAACTCTTTAACAGACTGATAAAGGATGTAGGAAGCTATGATTTATATAAAGAAATCTTTAGTCAATACAGGGATATCTATACTACAGAAGATGGCAGGCCAGATGTAAGAAAAATAAAGAAAGAGGCAGTGGCAAGAATTCTGGTGGAAACCATTATTAAAAATAACGAAGGGTATATCGAAAAACCTCATCTACTTGCTCAGACCAAAAGTTGGTGGAAAAGTATATTGGATTGGTTGAAGCATTTGTTTTCAAAAGCTAAAATTGATACATTTCAACTGGCCTCTGAATTTGTAGAAAAACCGGAACTACATAACAAATCAAATTCTATTTCATACGCTGCCTCACGTGTAAATACTGTAAATGCAAGTATGAAACTTGCATTGGCGTTATCTTCCGATAAATTTCGGAAACTATATGGAAAGTTTTATTCTACCAATCCAGAGAAATTCTATTCGGAATTACAACGCGAAGCCTCTAAGGCACAGGTTAATTTGCTTAGAAAGTGGGCTTTAACCAATACGCATGAGGACATTGACGATATGATTACAGCTGTAATATCAAAACTTTCATATGCTGTACAGATCAAAGTAGGTCAGAGGCCACCGCGAGAACACGTTGTTGCATTGGAAAATGGTTTGTTTGATGTCATTTTAATAGATCCTGACAATAATGAATATGTCGGAGCAAGCGGATTAACCAGGCAGGAAATTGTTCGTCATTTTGGTGATCGAATAATGGAAGAGTATCGCAGGGAATCTGTGTATTATAAAGATGTTACAGTACCAGGCGGGAGCAATTATTTGGAATATGAGATAAAAACCCCTGAAATTACACCTGCCATAAAAGGACATGCTGCTTTTTCGACTGTAAATGGAATAGGTTGGTTTCGAACAGATCAGATAAATGAGAAAACCAGACGTATTATTGAGTTACAATCAGATTTATTTCAGAGAACGGCTAATAACGCACCGCTGGTTAATGGATCGTTAACACCAATTCAGGAAGGACAAAATGACTTTTTGAATCAATTCCATCAAAATGGAAACTGGATCAAATTTTTTATCCAAGCAGTTGTCCAGGATTCTGCAGCTAAAGGATTTACTACAGTAAGATTTCCTGCTGGTAAAACTGCACTTTTAGTCGAAGGTATACCAGTCGAAGAAGGCCTTCATCCAGTCGATTTATTTTACGGGGAACGTATCAAAAACACTTTAGTTAAAGTATATGGTAAAGAAAGCGTTCAACAGGTTACGGACGAACATGGCAATACCTGGAATCAATTAAAAATTGAAGAAAACAGGGATTTAGGTGAATTCTATTATCAACTGGGAGGTAATCAGGATCTACTATCGGATAAAATATTGAACCTTCATAATCAGATTACGAAAATAACAAACCCCAACAATCCGTCAGAAAGCCACTATGAGATAGCAGGCAAAAAAATTGAGTACAGGGTAACAAATTTGACCAATAAATTCTACACTGAGAAATTCAGGCATAAGCAGTTGTCTGAAACTGAATTGCAGAAAGCTCTCAATGAGCAAAAGAGAGATAAAGGAACTGACGGACATGCTGATCTGGAAGATATTTTTCATAACCTGGTGGATGATGATGGATACTTACGTGATATCCCACTTGCTCAGCGCCTACCGTCAAGGCTAGACAGCGATGACAACAGCTTTTACCTTACTCTTGAACAGAACCTTAAGGAGCGACTCCATGATTTTCCTGCCGGCACCCGATTTTTTTCTGAGGTGATGATTTATGATCGGGCCAAAGATGAAGCAGGCACCATAGATTTTCTAGCTATTGAACCGGATAACACTGACGGCACCTCCGGGAAGATCCATATTTTGGACTGGAAGTTCATCTCCCTTAAAAGTGATGCTACTGATATTCCCTGGTATAAAAAGGAAGCCTGGAATATTCAATTATCGGAATATAGAAGAATTCTTTCTACGCCTGATTATGGCGCAAGCAAATCAGGATTCGGACAGACAAGAGCGATTCCCATAAAAGCGACTTATGCCTACGCACAAGGTACAAACGACAAACTAAAACTTAAGTCCATTCAGATTGGCAACAATAACACCCGTTTAATCAACGATGATACTCTATTACCTGTACCGTCTTCAACAGAAAGTACTGGCAACAATCAACTGGATAATTTGCTCACCTCGTTAAATAGCATGGTTTATAAAATATATGATACCCGAAGCGAACCAGGTAAAGAATATCAGAAAATAGAAAGGCTTAACGATCTGGTAACTGCCATCAGACGACTTCAGTTAAAAATGTCTACCAAGGATTTATTTGACTTTGCGAAAGCAGATATAAAAAGCTTTAACGAATTTTCAAAAGATAATCTCAAACTTTTTGATGAAACCTCTTTTTCAAACTTATCTACTGCCGAGTTAAACCGGTTATCTGCGAAAATCCTCGATGCTGAAGATGTTTTAAGCTTCTATAAGGATTTTGGTAAAATTTATCGTAAAATATTTGATCCTTTCCAGGACGCCAATAAACCCCTTCTCCGGGAGGCGGAGGATATATCCGATGGGGCTGAAATTGTAAGGGACAAATTACTTGAACTGGCTGGAAAACTAAGAACCAACCCTATCGCCTTAGGTGCCAATGTAGTGGACTTACTGCAGGCTGAAAAAGCCGTTACCTGGTACCAGAAATGGGTCCGCTCATTATCTCAAGGAGCCACCAAAGCTGTGCAAATACTATCAAGTATTATAAATAATATAAACAGCCGGTACCGAATCGATTTCTCAGATGAAATGGAAAGGCTTGAGGAAGTGAAAAAAGATGTAGAAGGATGGATGAAAAAAAATGGAAAGACCATTAAAGATTTGCAGCGAATGTTTCTGGGAATTGATTCCAAGGGAAACTGGAATGGCAAGGTGATTTCACGTACCTCTCAGAAATACTATGCTGAGCTTGAGAAAGCAAAAATTGCTAAGAACAAGGACTGGATTACTATCAATGTGGATACTGCTGCCTACATGGAATGGTACAAGCAGGCTTATATGGATAGGGTTAACAGCTTTGCTATATCCCGGTTAAATGAAAATGATGATAAGGATAAAGAAATAAAGGCTAAAAGGCTTGAACTTTTTGAAAAACAGTTTGATATCCAAAATCACACTGATTCGGCTATATCACAGGCAAATTTGCGGTTGAACAGTTTTCCGAATCTGGCAATCTGGAGCTCAGAGGCTTATACAGAGTTAAATAAGTCGGGCAATGAACCGGTGTTAAAAATGTACCGGTATTGGGAGACTAGGCTTGAGAAGTCTTATAACCTGGGCATTATTAGCGCCTGGGAGAAAAAAACATTCTTCCCTAACGTAAGGAAAGATTTTCTTGATAAAATGGTTTTCGGCAGCCGAGATGCCACTTTCAAAACCGCAAACCTTAATTTCCTCAATGATATTCGTGTTGATGCCAACGACCAGGTATACGGTTACACTGATATTAATGGCAATCCACAAGATAAACTCAGCGCCTGGTATGTTTATGATCTAGGCCAGAAGGTTACTACCGGTACTGGCGATGATATAACAGATTATTCCCAAAAAAGTACAGACATCTTTAAAGTGATGGCGCTATGGAATGCGGAAATGATAAAGTATCAGCATAAATCAGAAGTAGTTGATATCGTAAGGTTGATCCACTACACGGAGCAAAACCGTAAGGCAATTGCCAGGTCTAAAAAAACTGGTGGAATTTCCTACAGAGCTGATGGTGAGCCTGTTTTAATCGACAATGTGGAAAATTCAGCTTATTTCAAAAATTATATGGACTTCTACTTTTATGGTAGGAAATTATCTGAAAGCCAGGATGTTACTTTTACCCTCCATTATAATAAACTCGCACAAAAGGTTAATGGCTTTTTCAAAGCTGACATAATGCCAGCGTCCAGTGAAGAAGAAATTGTTATTTCCGGAAAAAAAACAATTTCTGCTGTTAACCGATTCTTTCAGATGAAAGTGCTTGGAGTAAATCTGGCAACTGCAGTTACCAACTATCTCGGTGGAAAGACCAATGCTTATATGCTTGCAGGCAAACATTTTACAAAAGCAGATTTCACGAGAGCCTCCATGCAACTGGCCGCATCTAAATTCCACACTGAAGAAGGAAAAGTATACGCCGGACTTTTAAATTACTTTTTGCCCTTGACGGAAGATAGGACCAGAGAAATTGTTCGGGATCAATCTGTTTCCGCAGCTGTGCGATTCCTTTCTTCAGATCACCTGTTCTATCTTATGAGGACTTCCGATAAAATGGTTCAATATCCTGCTGCAATTTCTTTTTTTGATAACACTATGATAGAGAATGGTAAACTGGTAAATATCCGCGAGTATGTAAAAGCCCAAAAAGGTTACAGCAATATTTATCAATTAGGTGTAACTGAGCAAAAAGCTTTAAGAACAGCCATAGAAGATGAAATAGATAATCTTAAAAAATCTCGTTCACTCCCAAAAATTGCAAAGATCCAAGCAGATAAGATTACCATTGAGGGCATCGACAGAAGTAGTGCTACTGTAGCTGCTTTACGAAATCGTATAGGTCAGTTCGCGAAAGATGCACTGGGAAACATGAGTGAGGATGATATATCTCAGTACAGAATGACACTATTGGGACAATCATTTATGATGTTCAAAAATTGGATCCCAAGAATGGCTGATGTCAGATTTGGCGAATTTCGCTACCAGCATGGAACAGAAAGCTATGAATGGGGTAGAATTTCGATGCTCTTTAATGCACTGAAACACGGCATACTAACCGGGGCAACGGCATCATTGAAAACACTGGTGGGAAGTAACGATGGTCTTGTTGAAATCGCACGAAGGGTATATCAGCAGAAAAAAGCGCAGGTGATGGCTACAGGAGAAGTTTTTAATATGAGCGAAGCGGATTTTATCGATATGTACGTTAAAGGTATACGTACACAGTTAAAAGAAGTAGGTATTATGTTAGGAATGGTAGGTACGCTGATGTTTGCGAAGGCAGAAGTGCCGGATGATGATGATAGAACCAAAGGTTTCTTTAAATGGCTGGTGAGAATGATTGATAAGCTTACTGATGAGCTTTCCTTTTTTATGAACCCTCTAAGCTTCACGGCGATCGCCAACGGCAGCGTATTTCCTTCTGTACAGGTGCTTACCGATATTGTTGTTCTCATGCGCAATCTGTCCTTTGAAGGCTATTACGTTGCTATTGGTGATGAAAAAGCAGCAGAGAATAATAAAGTACTCAAGTACCTGTACAAGACTTTTCCGGTATCAAAGGAGCTCTTGATGTATACCGCTATTTTCAATGAGGAAATTGCCAAAGAATATGGAATAAGTATCACTACAAACGCACGCAAAAGATAAAACCTTTACCAGATGAAGATTTGCAAAGATTGTCAGCATATAAAAGGAGATGAATGTATAAAATATACCGGGCCTGCAAATCCAGCCTGCGGATTACTCTATGGTCAATGGTACAGAATTGAGGATTTGATCAATTTGCTTGTCTGCTCTACAGGCAGTTTGACCACTACAACTACAAAACCACCTTCTGGGGGATGTAGCAATTGCATCTGCATGAAGTTAGAGCTATTCAATGTAGTTAACAGTTTCATGTTTGGCCCAGATACTACCCTTACGGTAAGAGCTTATAAAGACGCACAGCACACCGATTTACTAACAGAGGTGAGTAAAGGACCGGAATCGTCTATAGTAAAGGAATTTCGTGGAGCTTTGGAATATCAGGCAATATATCCAAAAATTGAAGTTAATGCAGAGCTACATAATTATGCCAAAGGACTTGATCTGATTATTGCTGTTAACGGTTTTCCAAGATATGCCCGTTCAATCCCTGTACCTTCAACGGGAATAAATGTTTTTGACGACCTACCAGCGGTCTTACCTACAGGAACTATCTCTTTTTATTTAATATCGTCCAGCTTTGATACGAATCCAAACCCTGGAATAGGTATTATTGCCATTGGCGGTGACAAATTCTCTGATTCAGTGTTTAAGATACGAACGACTCTTGAGGAAGGCGGCGCCGTTACTATCCCAGAATTGTTTTTTCCAGCAGAAGATATGGATGATGACGATTTCACTTTTACTGATTTTTCAACAATTCGGTATTCGGCTCATGCTACGGCTATGGCTATAGAAATTAGTGGAACAAATAAAGAGAGTTATGGTATTAAAATTGAATTTATCGCATCGAAAGATGGGAACCTCTCCTATTCCGCCATAGTTGATCCGGGAACTAATTTTTTAAAAACCGTAAATATGAATGTTGATCAGGCCAATGAAAATGATTTTAGAATACTCTTTACTCGTATTAAATGATGGATTTTATATGCGCCCAACCAGATACTCCCCTTTTCATTTGGCAACTTCAGACGTTACTCACATCATTTCTTGATCTTGGTGTAAACCGGCAAAATATTCATTTTCTGGTACTACTTGAAAATGGCAACCCACCTAGCCCGGAAATCAGATCTTTGGAGAAATATGCCAGTATTTATTATTACCGTGAAAGAACTGAAGGAAGATTTTATCCCCCCAGCTCAAAACCTTATCTGTTTGCCAAACATTGGGAGAGGTTTCCGGAAATTAAAGACCGGCATTATCTCTTTGTTGAATCTGATATGCTTATCTATGCTATTCCAGATCTACCTAAAAATGAAATCTGGTACTGGAGTGATGCAGAAAATTACCTTGAAACCGGCAGATTTGAGATTTTGCTAGATAAGCCGGTAGTTAGTGGAAGATCTTTTGGTTTTCATTGCTATGGAAAAGGGGCTACACCTGAATTCTGGTATCAGGTAGAAAAAGACAGCCAGGAGCTCTACTTTAAAATGGCCACAGGCAATACTGATGCAAACATTTGGATATGTGAAATGAGAGCCTGGATGTGGAATGCCTGGCAGCATTTTAATAATATCATTCATCCTCAACTTCTCTTTAATGATGGTCACGGTCTCAGGAAAAATGGAGCTACTCTATATCATCAACTGTCCAGCAGAGCTTTTAAGAAAAGGAAATACCAACGTCTTGATGATATCGAAGAAATAAAAATTGACCCAGCATTTAGTCTCCATGACTATTTGAAAGCCATAAAGCGTGCTAAGGAGTTTTTTTTACATTAACACCAGATGTTAAGCTGCAAATTCAGACATGGCCAATCGCTGATAATTATCACTATTTTTGAACTAGCGAAATAAATAAGATGAAATTACTGGCATTTTGTGCTACCCACGGAAGACATACCCAACTGGAAAGATCATTAGGTTTGTTTCTTAACCAGGATTACCAGGATAAAAAGCTGCTTATCTATCAAAACTCTCCAGTCCAGCAGCGTTTATTCAAGGATAGCCCTGAAATTATATTAGTAAATAACCATATTGACCCAATAACAAATGCTCCTTTTACCAATCTAGGAGCGATATACAATGCGTGTCTGGACTATATCGAAAATGAAGATACGGCTGTTACCTTTTGGGATGATGATGATCTGTTCAATGCTGAACATTTGTCCAGCGGAATTTCCGGTCTTCTAAGAGGTGGGAAAAGCGCTTATAAGCCGGCATATTCCTACTACAGATCTGACGCTGGAATAGAGCTTGCAAAAAATGTGCTGGAGCCTTCCATCTTTGTTACAGCAAGGCACTTAAGAAAATGGAAATTTGCTCTTAGCACAGGCGATCAGCATCTTCAATGGGTTTCGCCATTGGTACAGGAGCATGATATTTCAATAGAAGAAAATGGCCGGCCAACACTCATGTATAACTGGTCATCAGAGGATCAGATCTTTAAAACTTCCGGAGATTTTTTAAACCCAGATAACTTTCAAAATTTTCAGAAATACTCCCAAGACCACGGTGATCAGATAATTAATCCTTTAAAAACTGATCAATTAATCAATTATCTCTCTCTCTTTCCTGCTATTTAACATCTCCCAGACTATTTAATAACCCATGCCGCAATGCTGCCGGCATTACTTTGCAACTACCATGAAAGATCTGGTATTTGTCAGCGCCTGTCCGGATGACACGGTATTTAGCTGGCAAATTGAAATATTTATCGAAAGCTGCCGGTCAAATTCTATCCTTTTCCCAATACATATCCTGGTATTTATTCCCTTCGACCGGATAAAAGACGGGATAAATAAGCGATTTGTGATGCTTGCCGATCGATACAAAAAAGATAATGTATCATTCTTCTATTATCCAGATTACGAAAATCTGGTAGAAAATGGAATTGCTGAAATTGGATACATTCCGCTATTAAGACCCAGAGTACTAAAAAAGCATTTCGAACTACATCCTGAGCTTACCCAGAAGACAATATTCTACCATGACAGCGATATTGTTTTTACCAGGCCAATGGAATTTGGTCCCTTTTTAAATGACGAAATATGTTATCTCTCCTATACAGGATCTTATATGGATAGCGAGTATTTTGACAGGGCTGTTGTAAATGTAACTCCTGGACTTGAAGATGCTTATAAAGAAGAAGATGTAATTGATCATGCCTGCAGGCTTGTTGGTATAAATGGGAAGGTATGCAGGGAAAATAATAAAAGCTGTGGAGGAGCTCAGTATTTACTCAAAAACATTGATGCTAATTTTTGGCAAGAAGTGGAAAATGGATGTATCTCTATCCGTAAATACTTAAGCTATGAACTAGGAGGTATCAACTCAAGATTTTTTCCTTCAGAAGCTAAAGGCATACAGAGCTGGTGCGCCGATATGTGGTCGCTGCTTTGGAATCTTTGGAAAAAAAATCTGAAAACAATCACTCCTCCTGAAATGGATTTTGCCTGGGCCACAGACGATATCACCCAATGGGATAAGGTTAGCATTTACCATGACGCGGGTGCATGTTCGCAAACTCCATATCTATTCAATAAAAGAGACAGCCTGTATTTATCAGGCACCACGCCTTTTGAAGTTCTTCCACAAAATTTGAGTAGTGAATTCTGTAGCTATAACTATGTAAAAATTATACAAAAAATAAAGGATAAATACTATGCCTAAAAAACTTAAAATCTTTGTCAGATATGATGCTACAGGCATTTTGGTTGCCGGGACTGCAGTAAAAGCATACAAAAAGCCCGATGGATCCGGATGGAGTCAGGTTCAAGCTAATGTATGCTGTGATGGTGCTGTTACTTCTAATTCACATAATGGCCTTTGTGGTTACATTCGTATAGATGGTAGTGGCAATGCAATCCCAGGATCCCTGGTAATTAGAAAAAATCACCCAAAGGATGGTAGTTGGTATATAGTTCCCTATAAACTCTGTTGCTAATGATTGATAAATTACCTGCTATTCAGAAATTTCTACTTTTCCTGACAAAAAACATGCAGGTACTCTTACTTGCGCTGCTTTGTGCATCTGTTACAGCAAACATTTATTTAATAAAGGAAATGATCAAAGTAAGTAGCGCATGCGATGATTTTAAAAACCGCACAATTGAATATGAACGACTTCGCGGTGAGAAATTAGACCAGATACTGCTGGAAGAAGTCAAAAGGGAAATTATTCACAGACAAAATACTATCCCCCAATGAAGAAGCTTTTTGCTATAACTATCATTCTTACCTGCCTATTAATTGTAACAAGTCTTTCCACTCCAGGAGGAGATACTTCCCAGAAACTTCAGCAGCAGCTGCCCGATAAGACTCTTTCAAAGGATTCCATCATAATTGAATTAAGACAAATAAATACCCGGCGCCTTGAAATCATTGAGGAAAAATCCAGAAATATAACCGATGATATTAAAAATAGTAGACATATTGGCACAAATAACAGGTAATAAATGGTTTAAAGTATTAATCCGAATAATTATTGCCGCTTTTGTTATTTACATAACAATCTCTTTTCTCTCACAAAAATCTCAAAGTGTTATTCCAGATACAAATATGGATTCCAGCTTTAGGCAGGAAACGGATAAAAACGGAAAACTAATAGCTGTAATAAACGCCCAGGAGTTACAGATTATCTCTCAAAACAAAATGGTAGACTCCCTGGCTCGCGCTTTAAGGTTAAAAACCAGAAACATCCAGGCAGTAGACAGATACATCATTCGAACAGATACAATTATAAAAGATAGTGTGATAGTTACCAGGTTTGAGGATACTGTCATCTTTCACAAAAAGGATAATTATCTGGATCTTACAGGATTTGCATCCAGCGAAAAAAATTGGATAGAACTCAAGTTAACAGATACCATATTTCGAGTGGAAAATCGCCATACCCCAATTTTTAGAACACCATATTCACAAATCTATCTTACCAACGCAAACCCATACTCTAAAATAGTAGCCGGAAATGTACTTAAGATCACCTCTCCCAAACCTATGATCACAATTGGACCTTCATTTGGTTGGGATCCTTTAAGCGGAAAAATAGTCCCAGCTATCAGCGTGCAGATACCGGTTATAACTATTTATCGGAAATAAAGGCTATTGCCTGTTCAGGCAGATTGCCATTTAAATGTTTCTTTAAAAGCTTCTCGTACATCATTTTTACTTTAGGGACCTTATCCAGATCCTGCTCTACAGTCGCATGAACGTCCGGATGTAAGATAATTATATTCCATTGTGAGTACCTATACTGGGGATATTTTGACTTAGGAAGAATATGATGGAACATTGATCTCAGTGGCTCTCCCAGTGGTCTTTCTGTTACCTGGCAAATGCTTCCTCTAAGCTCCCAAATTTCCAAATAGAAATCCCAATCCGATCTATTCAGATCAGATTGGGAATTTTTATTTAGCAGTCTTTTATCACTAATTTTTTTAAAAGGTTTGTACCTTTTTAAACGATTTATCATTTCAACTAAATTAAAACAGTGACCACTACTCTGTTAACAACTTTGACCCGAAAACCCTCTAAAGGAAAGATCCCATTTCCAAGGGTAGTAACCATTTCAATAAGCTTAGGAGTAAGTATTTTCTCCTTTACCTCAGATATATTAATATTTTCAACTCTTTCCAGATAACGGACAATAGCATGTTCACTTACTATGATATCTATGGAAGTGAAATGCCTGATCTGCTTTTCAACATCAGCTATCTTTCTTTTACTAGTTCGAAGTTCCTCGGTTAATGATTCATGTTTCATCACCAGGATAGCCCGCTCTGAAAGAAGCTTATTTCTATAGGTTTCCAGGTTTTTAAGCGTCATATTTTTACATGATCTGCTTTCCATATTATAAATAAATTATTAGGGTAGTGATGTTACTCGCTGAAGGACTTTGGATTCAATCTCCTGGTATAAGCCTTCATTATCACTAAGGACTTTCTGAACGCTTTCCACTCCTTGTCCGAGCCGTGTGGCATTATAGCTATACCAACTACCTGCCTTATCAACAATATTTAATTCACTGGCAAGTGTTATTACTTCAGCAAAACGGTTTATTCCTTTACCCCATTCGATAAATACATTGGCTTCCCGATACGGAGATGCCAGCTTGTTTTTGATGATTTTGATGCGCGTTTTATTCCCTTCATTTTCTTTATCCACTGTTTTGCGCACGTCAATTCTCATAGATGAATAAAACTTTAACGCTTCACCGCCGGCGCCAGTCTCCGGAGAACCGTACATAACACCTATCTTAATACGGATTTGGTTTGTAAAGATTATAAGGGTATTATTCTTTTCAGCAATCGGACAAAGCATTCTAAGAGCCTGGCTCATCATCCAGGCAAGTCTGCCAATATTGGCATCGCCTACCTCACCGTCAAGTTCCTTCTTAGGGATAAGAGCTGCTACTGAATCAATAATGATTACTCCTACTTTTCCAGATTCAGTAAGTGTTTTAGCTATATTTAATGCCTGTTCCCCATAGGGTGGCTGGCTAATCAGCATATTATCGGTATCAACACCAAGACTTTTGGCATAACCCATATCCAGAGCATGTTCCATATCAATGAATACCGACTTTAATCCCTTTTTCTGGGCTTCAGCAATAGTTTGTAAACATATGGTCGTCTTTCCGCACGATTCAGGGCCTATAATTTCAATAATTCTACCCAGCGGGAAACCTCCTATTCCCGTGGCAATATCAAGTAGCAGACTTCCTGTGCTAACGACAGGTATTTTTTCGGGTTTTTCATTTCCTGTAATCAGGGTTCCTTTTCCGTATTGCTTGTTTAGACTGGCTTTCAACTCTTCAATGACCAGTTCATTTTCATTAATCATAGGGTTTCCTTTGGGCGCAATAAGGGCCGTGAACGTATCTGTAAGGCGTATCAGCTCATTTACAGTCTTTCTGTGGAGTAAAAGGAGAGAGAGTGAATATTACTCAGAAGAATGTTTATAGAAGGTATAATTGGCATTTATGTATTCTATCACCTCCCGGAGGATGGATAAAGAAAGCGGTTCTGTCGAGAGTAAATCGGAGAATCTGTTATAGGAATTAATTACGGTAGAATGATCTTTTCGGGTATAGGCACCTATTTTTAACAGAGAATATTTATTTGTAACAAGGATAAAGTAAATCAAACCACGTTTATAAAGTGAATCTGTGTCGCGCTTTTTATTAAAAACTTCCTTAAATTTCCAGTTAGTGGCATCCAGTATTATCTGCACTGCAACTGGTAAATCCATTTTCATTGGAAGAGTGCATAAGGTCTCCCACCTGCTGCAGATTTGAACTTTCAGGCATCTTCCGGTTTTAGACAAAAAATCTACCATATAGCTTTCTACAAGTTCGGATTCTGTCATATGCTTTGATTATCCTTCCTGGCTCAATAACAGATCTTCTAACAATTCAAAACAATATACGAAGCCCTGTTGCTCTGCTGTTTGCCGATTGAAAAACCTCTCCCCTGTTTCAAGGCCAGTTATACCATGAACCAGTATTTTAAAGGTATTGTCTTCTGGTAAAATGAACAGGAAAAGCTTCAAATCATCAAAGAAATCATAAAGAAACCTGGGATTGGTCTTAATAAGGAGGGTTTTAGCTATCTTCTCCAGGTCATTTTTACCAATTGTTTCTTTTCCAGTAGGAGTTTGCGGATCAGGTTTGTTAAAAATAATGTCATAACAGGATAGAAAATGCGACCAGGCATTGGGATAACTTTTAATTATAGTATTTACCAGGTGTAGTTCCATGTCTTATGCAATTATTGATGATAGCTTTTTTAAAGTAATTGTTTCTCTACTCATTTTAGGCTTAGACCAGTACTCATCTTCAGGCCCTAGCTCGATTTCAAGTCTTTCCTGCCAGTATTTTCTAATAGACTCAACTTTATTTACTACCAGGTATTGAATGGAAGCTACTGGAATATTAACGCCTGAACTACCATCTTTTTCATAACTAATAGCAGGTAACAGATTTTTAAAAGCAACGCTGAATTTAGAGTACTTACCCTTAAGGAATCTATCATGGTCCTTTTTAAACAAATCGGGAATTTTATATACCAGGACTACAAATCCTCCTGAATGGTCATAATCAGAGATAATCCCGCATTTTTTTAAATACTCCTGGTCTATATATGCCTGCATGATTTCCATAGAAGACGGCTTAAATAAAAGGTAGATACAGTTTTCAAAATCATGAGTGGCCACATCATCTTTAAGATACCCATTTATAAATCCATACCTGGTTACCAAATCATCAGCATCCTTTTGCAGGCACGGTAACAGAAATAACGATGTGTCATTAAACTGCTGTTTCATATTTTGTATAAGTTTGCAGGCTGCAATAACCCTTATTTTCGAAATTCTTTCTACTAATTGACCAGAGATTGTTTTCTCTGTGCCATTTAATTGCATCAGTGGCTTCTCTAAGCCCCATATAGTAAATACCTTTATGATCTTCAAATCCCTCAAGGGCTTCTTTCATATGCTGCCTTTTTACCGGATAGATAAGGGGATCGAGTTGATTTGAAGAATCAGCAGCAATAAACTGCATGAGCTCAACTCTATAGTCTGCAAGACCGTTATTATTCTTCCAGGAAATGATAGCATAATAGTAGATCAGCGCCTGCAGGTAGTACATATATTTACGGTAATTGTAGTTGAAATCTTCAATATCATAGGTTGTTTTCAAATCGATTGGAGAAATCAGTTTAAGTTCATGGTCAACTACTACCTTATCCAACATGGACTTAAATTCTAGCCCAAATAAATCAAAAAGCACTATCAGCTGATAGAAAACGGTATACCTACTATCTGTTTCCCGGTTAACCAGATCCTTTGTTATCCAATGATTTTTAAGCTTGGAACATACTGATCTGGCCATTGACTTTTCTGTTACATCTACAAGATGCTTCCCTGTAGCAGAACGTTGCTGTTGATAATAGTTCTCTGCATCCGATCCCCGGAACTTAGAAATAACGGCATCTAATGTGAGGTTTTTGAATGCGACTTTATTCCCATTTGCATCGAACTTGACAAAATTATATGCTTCTTCCATAAGAGACTCCATGGTTCTTGTCACCCGCCCAAGTTCATCAAGGTTTTCTTTCGTAAGAGAATAGAGTTTATCCACAAATAATCCCATATGTCCGGTTGGTTTGATAAACCTTGCGTCCTCAAATAACAGATCGTAATTATCCGTATTCCATAAAAGGGTCTCTGTTAATGTACCGAACTTCGTAGCCGTGGTATCGGTGCTGGTAATCAGCACCGATTGTTTTTCAAATTCATCCACGTACTTCATTCGGTCCTCAATAAATTTTTTAATCCAGCTATAAGAAAGCCGGTGAAGCTGTCTGTATTCTATTTCTGTCATCATCTAATAGGTCCTTTAAATATTCTTTTCGTTTTCAATGAAATCTTTTATGTAGGTAGAGAAGTCACCTCTTACCGTTTCAATTGGATTTCTCATGTCTTTATTAACCTGATCGAAAATCTCTTCATTTTCACCCTCCTTTGCTTCTATTGGCAAGTCATACAAATCAATGACGTAAACTTCTACATCGGTTGAAGCTGCTTCAACAATTAGATTACCGTTACTTATGGAGAGAAGTATTTTCGGCTTATTCATATACTATAGTTTGTTTAGCAAAAACCTGCCATAGGTACTGATCACATATATAATCATCCCCATCATCTGCTCTTTGCCGCTTTTTAATATGTTTCCAATAATTACCCTGATATACAAATACATCCTCTTTACTTTCCTGGAATCGGTCCAGCTGCCACACTCCTCTCTTAATAAGATCAAGTCCCATTGAAATATTTGAGGATGAGGTAATAATTGCCTGCCTGACTTCGATCGGGAGTTGGTTTAGCGGAACCATCTTACGCTTTAACTCTATACTTTTCATATACCTTGATTATTTCGGCGAAATGCTCAAATGGCATAGATACGATGTGATTTTCTTTGCTATAACCGTCAATCATGTGGAACAAAAACATTGGCATCCGGTGAATGGAATCATCCGATGGGAAACTCTCCAACAATTTTTTCCTTATATTTCTAAAAATCTCGTCTGGCTTTGGACGGTTTTTCATATAGCCTTTCTTTGCTGATACCAGGTACGGTATCATCACCAGATCAATTCCACAATCGTCCATCAGCCTAGACGCCATCCGGGATGTTTTACAAAGCGGGTGATTTAGTTCCTTTCTGAAAAACTGAGCAAGATATCTTTCGTAATTATTGCCTTTTTGTTTTGAATTGATTCTCTTTTTTTTATTAATAGGAGTAGGAAGCTCCTCAGGAGTTACAATCATGGATGCTATATGCTTTTAGAGCATATAAAATTAGAACATGCCTCCAGCAGGAGATTACTTTAGGTAACTTCTGAAGTTAATATGGTATTTATAATCCCGATTTGTAGTTCATGTAGGAAGTTTTGTCGTTCAGAAATAGATCTGAATCTGGGAATACGAAGTCGTGCAAAGGAATCCTTACCCGGGTTGGAAGTCTGGATTATATCCATGTTACACTGGGTAAAAAGATGGCGCAATTGACTATATAGTTGTCTGTGTTCATCCTTTTTTAAAAGATCGAGATTAAGTATGAGGGAGAAATGACGTTTGATCTCGTCGTCAGTTGGAGAAAGAGAGCGGTCAAAATTTTCAAAATAATCGTTGGAAACCACCACGAGGGCGATGATCTGCTTCGTATCATCGAGGATTATTCCCTTGCCGGCGAAATAATATCTTCCCCGGGTATGAACCCAAACAATTTCACTACCATTTTTAAATATTTCAATGAGAGTTGATACACCTACCATTCGCTTAAATTGCCTATACCACATTCTAAACTCCAACATTTCCCTGGGCACAAAACAGTTGATAAATGGTATTCTATCAGTTTTTTGTATAATAAAATCTGGATCTGGATTTAATGAAGCCAGGTCAAGGGCAAATGGATGCCCCATGTAAGGTATGGTGGTATTCCATTCATGGTTAATCATTTGATTTATATTTTTAATCTATTCAAGGTCAATACACAGATGTTGCCACATGGACAGGAGCCAGGTATTCATACATGAATGGTACAGCTCTGCAGGCAGATTTTGACTCCAGATTTGCAGCCCAATTGCAAAGAAATTCTACCATATGAGATGCGATCATAGATGCGCAATAGGTGGTTTGGGAATTAGTGCAGCTTGCATCAGGAACGTCTTCATCATCATGTAGATGGTATTGTTCATACTCCTGCATTTTATCTTCCCGGTTGCCGGCAATACTGAAAATCTGTAACTGTTCTGCGAGTAATCTGCCATCCTGGAAAAAGCAGGTTTTTCGTATTTCTTCCGGCAAACTGCTCACGTATCTTCGCCAGTTTTTAAAAGCTTGCTTTCTGGGTGTCATCTTATCCAAACCACACAAAACTATATTACCAGTTTCCGATTCCCATCCGTAGGCTCCACTTGTATGAATCTGACAATCTGGACTGTAAAGGGCAATAGATTTTTTTAAAGCCTCTGTCTTTAGTTCCCCTACGTCATGTTTATTCATAAACTGCCCACCATTGTGACTTTCAAACCTATCAAAATCATAGGTAAAAAGGTTTACACCAATTCGGGAAATAATCAAAGTAAGCCATGAGCCTATACCCCCTTGTCCAATTATAATAACGTCTTTCTTATACATCGTATCAAACCATTCTGCGCCTTTACAACGCCCATATATAGCGGGAACAATCTGTTCCCGCTCAATTAAATTATCCATAATATAAATTAATTAACAAGTTCAAGATCAAAATATGGCATCAGTACTTCTGCCACCAAATGAAAGGAAGATAACTCTGATAATATTTCAACACATTCATTCATAGTAGCAGTAAATGCCAAAAGCTGTGGGTCATTGGGAAAACAGTGCTCATAATGCGCTATGGCATTACCTACAATATAATTGCCTAGCAACTCAATATCGGAAGTTGTTTTTACTTTTTCAAGTGCGGTAGAGACAGCCACTTTGGGATTGAGATCCTGCAAAATTAATGTTGAAATGAATTCTTCTACCGTAAAATGGAAGTGGCTTTCCGCAAGGTCGTAATTCGGAAAAAGGGTATTCTGAATTAAATTTTCATTTGGAACAATAGTTTTGTTCCCTTTGGGATATACTTCCTGGCCTGTTCCCCGGTAATTAGGTGAATTCTTTTGGATTTCATTAAGTCTCTCTTTAAATAGAGGTTCTAATTCTCTGTCTGGAGCAATGATACAACATTCATGAAAACAAAATATATCTTTTGACCTTACATCTTCGTCTATAACTGTTTCAGACCACTGCCCTCTTTCATCTCTGAAGGAGATTTTATGGGATGATTCCTTTACATCAGTAGCACGGAAGACTATCTTCCCTACAACATCACCTGGATTATTTACGATTACGGAGAGATAAAAATTATGATAAGCCGAGTTTACTTTTAGCTCATCCTGATCAGTAGGAGAAAAGAAAACATCCATACTATGATGAGAATGAATATGACCGATCTTACAATCGAATAACCCAGGCCTATCCATCATCAACTTTGCTACATTCACGTCATAATCATAGTTTGTAAATGTAGCGTCTCCAATGTCCATCAGGAAAATATACTCAAGGACACATTTGAAACTCTCTTTTCCAAATGAACCTTCTGTACGGTAAAATAAAATACCGGACCATTCCTGTTTAGGAATTTCACGTAGCAGGTGCTGTATCTGCTGCCAAACTTTGTCGGGAATAATTATGGGTACGTTCTGCTTCATCTCTATTTTTTCTTCCCAGAGCGGTTCGGAACATTTTTGAGAATTGCATGCATATGTCATTTGTGTATCCTGGGTTGGGATATTTCCTTTTTTGGAATACGTCGTCATTTTCTATAATTTTTATCCGTTTGGAAATGTTTTTAAACTTAAAAATCACTCGATTTGTATCTAGCGAAGGCCCTGAGGAATTAGAGGAGGAATCCAGGCTGGAAATACGATAGTACCCTGAATCATCCTTGAACACAATATCTGCGGGAACGCAGTCATTTCTTTGCTCAAGAAATCTTACTAGATCTTCTTCCAGTTTTTCGCTGGCGGTAATATTAAGGCGGTTACCATAAGAGAAATGAAATAACTCAGCGACTTGTTCAGCAGATAAGATTGTAAAAGAATTAATAAAACCGTTAGTTATTTCCGGATTTGCTCTTGGTATAATACCCGCCCGCACACCTTCTTTATCTTTAACTTCTGAGATGTATACATAAGGAACTCCTTCGATAGACTCCCAGCATACCATTTCATTGATGTGATTGCATAGCATTTGCAACTGAATCGGATCAAAATTTTCTTTCAAATCAATTATTGTTGCATTAATAGGACCCGACCCTGTGCAAAATTCCTGGAATGCCATATAATCCCATTCTAACCGGCGAAGATGTGAGTGAACATAACCAGTTAAGATTTCTGCAACAGTACCTGTTGCTCTAACTCCTTCCGGAGTATTTTTGAGTTTTCCATCAATGCTAAAATTTAACCGAACGTACAGGTCACGAATAATATGAGAAATATTACCACTATTGGTGAGCGTAATTAATGGAAAATGAATGATTGCCTGATAGGTGAGCATTTTTTTCGCCGCTTTCAACACCTTTCTATAAAGTTCATCATCTCCTTCATTTATCGACTCAATTGATACCTGCAGTGAATTAAGAGTTTGGATCAAAGCGTATTCTTCATCGATATTTACGATATGGTTTCTCTCAGGCCCATAGACGAGGTTTAGGCATCGTTTAATTGCATGTAGAAATGACCCCGTACTGTTGGTCAATCGAGCTTTTTTAGCATAGCATTTTAGTTCAAGTCTAATGTTTTCGATATTAGTAGCCATTGCCTTAAGTATTGTTTATAAAATATATGGGGGCTAGAAAGCCCCCACCTGCAATTAATATTTAGCACATTCTAACAAAGATTTTTCCGAATGTCGTTGGCCTGCTGTTCCAGGGCATATGTTTCAGGATCAGACCACTCAGCTTTCATGTTCTTAAGCCCAGCTTTAATATTGGCAAGTTTTCCTTCGACAATGCTTATGTCATTTAACATATTTTCATATGTCGATAATGAAGCTGAAGGATTATCGGCTGGAAGTTCAGATAATTGAACTGGAGATTCGTCGTTATTATCGTCTTCATCCCCACCAGGCATGTCATCATCATCGTTATCATTACCATCGCCATCAATACCTTCTTCTTCGACGCCGCTTTTAACTTTCTGAGGAAATAGCATAATAGTGCAGTCTCCGAGAGGAAGTAAGGCCTCTGAGCTTTCCAGGGTTACCTGCGTATCTCCGACTATGGCCTTCATATCCAGATATGGCACTGCATAGTCTACCAGATTGACTTTTAACTGGCCCCAAGTTGTGGCATCAGATTCAATTGGAATTCGATTTGATCCTAAGGTGTTATAAATAGTTACTAACCTTGACATAAAATAAAATTTGTTAATAATTAATGATTAACCGCACCATTTTGCGCAAGGACTGCACTAATAGCTTCTTCCAAATCCAGTTGCCTGTAAGAAGAGCTGTTAGTATGAGCGGTTAAAAGAGTAAGTTCTTGTAGATAGGAATTACGTAGATGGTTTGTATTACCGGAGAAAGAGGAGAGTTCTTGGTTTATTTCTTTCAGGAGTTCTTTTACTGCAGGATCATTCAGGAGCTCAATTTTCTTTTTAATCCTGTTAATTTTCCTGGCGTTCATTGTACCATTTTATTTTCTCAAGTTCATTTGAGGATAAAATTTCATCTATTATTTTAAAAACATTCTTACTATCCCATGAACCCGTGCCTGGTGTAACACCAGGCTTATCGAGTTCAAATACAATATGATGAAATGGGACTGCGAGGTTACTATAAGCCCTGGACAATGGTCCAGCAAATACTATGGGTAAATTGGCATCATAGTTATTAATTACCTCGTTGAAAAGATATTGATAAAAAGGTTTCCACAGCTGCTGATGGGAACCAGGTTTATTTTGTTCACATGTGAGTGCTGAATATAATAACAATACTCCTTGCCGGCATAAATAAGATAAATCAGGGCAGTCAACCATTTCAAGGTTAAGGCCAGAATTTAAGTCACTCTCCATCGACCTGTAGAACTGAAACAATGGCGTATCTATCCTGTCAGTATTACTGCAGCTGAGTGCAATGCCATCGGCCAGGTATACTGAGTTATTCACTATGGCTGGTGGGCCATCGATAATAAATACCGTTTTGAGTTTTTCGTATGGCGTAAGCTCAAATGCTTTAAATGTCTGGTTGCTCGCAGGGCAGCTTACTCTATTGCGTCTTTTTAAAGCAATAAGTTCAGCAAAAATAGCATCGAACTCTGCTGATTCAATGAAATCGCGAAATACATCAGCCCATGAGCCAAATTTGGTTTTTACTTTTTCAAATTCCATGATATATCAGCTATTAAAGTTTTATCAATAGTAAAAGTTTTAAAGGGTTCCATCTTCTGTAGATTGAATTCATCAACCTCATATTCGCATCTTCTCTCAAAAGGAATGTTCTGTCTTATTACATTTGTAGGAAACTGATTCCAGGTATATCTTTTTGCATTGCCGATTCTGATGTACTTACCCGTACCTTTGTGTCTGATAGCGAAAATTTTCATGATATTAATATTCGTTTGCGTTTCAAAATATCTTCAACAGAATCAAGTCCCATATGACGCGCTTTTTCAGCGAGATCTTTTATTCCAAGCTTATACACATTTTGCTCAACCATTAGGTGCCTGAATCCATGGTTTCTGATATAGTAAAGCATGGCAGCTTTTCCAGCTGGATCAGGGTCGAAATTGATATAAACTGCGGGGAAATTTTCCTGAAGAAATTTCAGATCATCATTACTAATGACATTATTTCCTTCGTACTGGGTTTCACAGATGTTATGATATAATTTTTTAAGAATCATGAAATCCTTTCTAGCCTTCGTAGGAATAGCCGGTAAGCCTGGTTTCAGACTTTTAATTCCATTCAGTAAATCATGCGGAACATTCGAGAGCCATTTGTTTGCTTTGGGTGCATAAGGGCGGTATATTTTCCAATATCTGCCTTCATACAAATAAGCAAAAATCAATTCATTATTATTTAGCTGTATTTTTTTCTTGTCTATATACAATGACTCCGGAACATAACACTCCCATTTTTTGAGATCAGCAATATCAAGATGGTATTGATTCCAATACGCCAGGCTTAAAGAATCGAATGAACGTGGCTTAACCTGGAATAATTTAGGTTCATGCTGTTGATATATTACGGGCTCTTTAGTTTTCTTTATTGAAGAATCTATTTTCCTGTTTGTAATACCCAGCATCAGATCACTGTCAATCATCTGAAGCAGTTCATTATAGTTTTTCCATGGAAAGAGGTGTCTCACAAAATCTATCACTTTCCCGCTATAATGATCTCCACCGAAGTCTGTGAAATGAAGCCTTCCAGTTTTCGTCGGAATAATCGACATACTCGGCGTTCTGTCATCATGAAATGGTGAAGGAAATGGTTCTCCTAACTTAAAATCATGAGATAGGTAGTGCCGATAAATTTCATATTCACTCGTTTTGTCCAGAATATTTTCAAGAGTCAGCTCCTGCCTTCTACTGCCAGAAATCATCTCGGAAGAGGATTTAAAGCTGGTCCCGCCAAATAAGCGGGACTAACTTTCATTTTACTAATAATCGGTACTCATTTCGACCGCATCTTCAAATTCTGCGACTGGAGTAGTTTGGTCACCTGCCGGTAGTACAGCATCATCTGATTCTAACGGATTTTCTGATGGAACGTATTCGTGCATCTCTCGCAGTTTCCTTCCGATGCCGAAGAAATCGAGGCACCCGTGCTTGGGATTTGTGACCTCATTGATAAAATGTGTTGCTGGTGGAGGCATATTCTTACCGGCTACACGGAAATACCGCATGTAATCACCGGGCAGGAATGTTTGATTAAAAACATTCTGGTATTGTTTGATGCTACCATCCTTTTTATCAATACGCACGCATAGAACAGCCAGAATGTTTGATGCAAAACCGCTGTTTTTCATCTCCCTTATTTCCGTTACGTCCCCTGACATCAGCTTTGACCAGTCGATGGTGAAATCCTCAATTTCTTTAGGTTTGAGTTCTCCCTGATGTGCACGTAGGAATTTATATAACTCAACCTCACCTTCACGAGCTCTCCTCGGGCTATTTGCCTGCATCCAATCAACCAGATTCGTTTCATTATCCAGGAAATATGAGGTGTTACCTTTTGAATCAACAAATCTTACTTTGCCATCTGGAATCTGGAGAACTTTATCTGTTAATGTCCGCATCCTTAGTTTAAATAACTGAGATGTTTTTATTTCCTTAATCCATATTTCAAGTGTTAAAGCAGGGTTACCCTCATCATCTTTTTTAAAGTAAACCGGATCCTTTTCAAGTTCTTTTCCCAAAAGCTCTTCCAGTTCTACTTTTGAAGGATTAATTAAAACTACTTCGCAGACTGCCAGGCCAACCATACGTTTAACAAAATCCGGCAGCGGTGTCCTTTTATTACCTGAGATAGCCATTGTAATTAATTTTAATGTGAATAATTGTATTTAGAATGACAGTTCCGGATAAATTTCCCCCCAGTGGGTGACAGGAGGAGTTTCCGAGTCAATTTGCGGTTCAGCAATACGTATAATTTTTTCAGCAAGATGAGTGCAGCGAGAACCTAGATCTGTTTCATCTCTTTTTTTGAAATCAAGATAAACTCCATCGTTTTTCCTGTATAGTATGCCTACTGCAGAAGCAGCAGCAGTAAAGGTTGTTGACATAATACCTTCCAGTGCCATATCAACAGCTCCAACATCTTCATAGCTTTTTTCATAAATCTTTTTCCTTTCCTTTATGTGAGAGGTCCAAATAAGGAATGGAGCAGCATTATTCTCTATGAAACTTTTGATACCGGCAAAGTTGTTTCTGATATATTTGGCGCCACCGTACTTATCAACCTTACGGATATCCGTTCGCTGCTTGTCAGCAGCAACTTGACTATTATAATCCTTTAAAGCAGCACGAAGGTTAAGTTCCTGAAGATGAGTAACTGTTTCGACAGCAAAAATGGGAAATGGCATGCTATTTAAATGAGCCTTCAAATCTTCATAAACTTTTAATTTGTCACTAAAGGGAATATTATCATCGAGTTTACTTTTGAGATTTTTGTATTCTGTCATCCTATTTGCCCGATCCAAATCCCTTACAGTTTCGAAGATACCAGAGGGTATATATGCTCCATTACTGGTCATATAAAATTTTGGGGGACCATAATCCCATAACTTAGCGTAATTATAGCAATGAGGATAATCATCTACCTCAAAATGTGTATCGCCAATAAGAATCCCTTTGACATTTATCATCGAAACAGTTTTGCCCATTTTGGGAAAACTTATTATGATAAGAGATGATGGCGATTTTATTCTTACCTGCTGCCGATTAATTCTACCCGAATTGTCGATAGGAATTTTTTTATAAGGCGCAGTGCTTTCTTCTGACATAAAATTCAAAAATTTTTATATCATACTATCCGTAATTGTCAGGGAGAAGCTTGAGGAATTCGTATTGGAAAAGGTGTGTGTATTATAATGATAGTGGATAATACAATGATTATCTGAAAAAAATTAATATTGAGGTATAAATTAAGTTACGTCGATAAGAGAATCAAGCATGTACAGAAGATTGTAAGAGCCTTTCTTTCTTGGGGTATTTAAAAAATAGCCAGGACCAGCGTTTAATAATTTAGGTGACGGAACCCGAGCTTTCTTTTTTAAACCTGATCTGATCTTTTTCTTTCTCATGGGTATTAATTTCAATTGTTGAAAGATATTCCATCGTTTTTTTTATTGAACCAAGGTTAATTGCCTGGGTACACATAAGTTTGAGTAATCTTGAAAAGTTGCTGCGATAGCAAGTAGGTATTGCAAGTGTAAGCGTATCCTGTATTTTATCAAGATCTGTTTCGCCTTGCATAAGCATCTGTTCGCATTCTGTTATTAGATCATCTCTATATTTGGAGAGAGGTATTTGAATGGGGACCATGATATCTTGGTTTTTTAGATTTATCTGATATCATTTATTGACTGGAGAGAGATCTACTTGTTTTATACTCAGATTTGTTATTATTTTCCGGGACCATTTTCACTGTTCTTTCGATACCGGAATTGTCAAAGAATGTGATTTGATCAATAAAAGGAAACAGTATTTTTCCAGTGTTTGTGACAATACAATGCAAAGCTCCAAAATTAAAATTATGCTTATCTTCAATCTGGGAGAGTCTTTCACTTATTTTTGAAGGTGAAGGCTTGGATGATCTATACCAAAATATAAGTTCAATAAAATCCTTATACTTTTCCATATCTAATTTATCGATCAAATATGTTCGGGTAATGCTTGTTCCGTCCTGATACCAGACAGTAAAAAGCAATTTGAATTTATTGCGGCGTAATCCCTGTATCGGTTCTCCTATTCTAATTTCCATATGTCACAGTTTTTTCAATTAACACCAGCTAGTCCTGGAAAAAGCTATTATCAATTACGGAATCATACACATCATCAGTCATATCATCTTTTTTAGGAAGTTCACGAAATATACCGGTTTGAGGTTGATAGCCAAGTCCCATTCGAATATCTTCCGGACCATATGTATTTTTTAATATTTTTATATTCCGATATTTTTTGGCGCCTTCGACATCCCTGAACTTAGATAAATCATACCCAGCGGGATCAGGCACCTTATATCTATATGGGTCAAATAAGGATAATACACAATCTGCATCTTCGGTAAGATCTCCAGTATTTTTAAAATCTTCAAGTCTTGGCTCAACATCCCCGGCTTTTAATCGCATAGGGTTGGTAATATCTCTATTGAGCTGAGAAAGAATAAGAGCTGAATGACCGTAAAAATCTCTGGTTATGTCCGACACATCATCGCAAAAATCATCTATTACTTCTTTAAGATTTTTGTTCTGTTCTTTTTTCAGCTTTCCCACATGATCAAACAAATGAAGCCAAATAATGCTGGGATCATTAGGAATATATATCTTATTATACTTGTCAATCTCTTCGATTATACCATGTTTCCCGGCAAGCTGTTCTGTATACTTTCGAATACCGGTAGGATTTTGTCTTCCATCAATGATCGTCACGTACTCGAAAAGTTCGTTGAAGTAGCTAGTGCAACCTACAATCAGATCATGCTCATCATGTGTCAATCTCTCCGTTCGCTTCACCCATCCGAGTATTTTCTTCATTGGAATAATAATCCCTTCAGTAAGAAAGATATGCCTGCTAACCCATCTGGCTATTTTAATCGCTTTCTTTCTTTCCATCGACCAGTAAACAATCCGGAGTTTACCAAGATTACCCTCTCTGGCCAGGTGATAAAGGGGTCGGAGTACGAAAACTTCATCAGCATAGCTTGTTTTTCCACTTCCTGTAAATCCTCCCAACGCATAGAGCATCCCACCTCTCAAGGAGAGATAGTTATCAAGCTTTGGAAGTCCAAAACTGATACCTTCATTTGTGCCACTACGCCCGTAGTCAACTACTTTGAGGAAATTTTCGAACTCCGGCCTTTGTTCACCGGTAATTCGGGTACCCGTGTTTATAATGCTCATGAATTACTTTTAATACATGAATTAACCGGGCTGCCCGTATTCAATAAAGCGGCAATATTTTCAAAGAACTTTGTTTATATATTGAAATCGAAATCTGATGTCGTGGATAAATGTTTTCCTGCTTTCTTTTTCCTGGCAGCCTCCACAAAAGGTGCAAACTGTCTTATCCTAAGGAACTTTTCACTATTGGATATATATTGAATTTCGCTTTTTCCGGATTTTAATGAAAGTTCCTTCGCATTCTCAATACAGAATACTGTACCATCGAATATATCGTCTTGGGTATATAACCCTTCATTAATAATTTCATAAAATAACTTACGGGACCCTTCCTTATTTATTTTCTTTTGTTGGGTGCCGTTAAATACTCTTCCATTTAATTCGAAGTAGTCAGTAGAAGGATAAGCATCTTTCCACCATTTTTCGAAAGGATCATTTTTTTTGTCCGGAATTTGTGTTGGATTGAATTGCGCCGTCATAGCAGCATTGAGCAATTGTTTTCCTTTGAGAGTTACTATTCGGTCTTCTGTTAATAATCCTTTTCTCTTAAGGCCCTGTATCCATGAACTCAGATGGATATTATTTTCATCAAATGGAATTTGATTGACAAGTAAATGAAGAAGAAATACTGAGTTGAGGTCGGCTTTCTGATCCAGGATAATAGATAAAGCTTCAACCGGTATTTTAAAATGGAAGGTTGTATCTCCCATAGTTGGTGATGCGCTTTCTTCTGATAATTCTTGGATATTTTCCATGACAAAATACTTTTTTTTTATTTTTTTTGGCTTCTTCTTCAAAATGCCAATCTTCCTCCAATTGCTTTAAATATTCAAGTTCATGATGGTGCTGGTGTTCGTACACCTCCACTAAAAGCTCGTCTGTTCCCATTGTTTTGGATTGTTATTTCAGAAATTTTAAAAGTATGTTGCTTAGGGGCCATACATTTCTGACCATTATTATTTACAATAAGCCAGTACTTCCTGTCCGCATCTGCTGTAATGAAACCATGCTCATATACCCTCACTACGAGGCCGTGCAAATAAATATTGTAGTTAACTATAACCTGATCATCAATACCGACCAGCTTCGTACACTTAAATAGATCCACTTTGGCTATCAGTTGATGACTTAAACCTGTATGTTCATCATTTTTACAGATTCTATTCTCGCAATCATATCCAGTACATCTATATATTACTTCGTAATCCTTCCTAAAAGGCTGGGTAACCATAAAATGATCGCCAATTACAATTTCACCATCTTCAACTGGCAGATACTTCATGAAATGCTGAGAGATTTCGGACTTTTTCATAAGGAGATTAAATTAAAATATTATGGTTTCCCGATAGCCGTTATATACAATAGAATACTAAAAATGAAGTCGTACTTGATACATGACAAAAGAAATTATTGACATAGGTTGCCCAAGCCGATTTATTAAAATCAGATACAACTGGAAATTCTGCTAATAGTGATTTTTTACAGCTGGATTTAAATCAAAGATTCTGATCATGCTGTAGAATGATCGAATCTGGGTTACTATGATCATTATCCACGCCCATAGGTAAACATGGTAGACCATCGTGTCTAAGTAATGGTTGACAGCTAAACAAAAGTTGAGATTTGGTTAGTTAAACTGCTTGGATTGCAGTTATCCATATCAAAATATCATTTGGTTACTGTCTTCGACAAAAGTAAAAGAAAGTCTATCATTTTGTGAGTTTCCAATAAAATTTAGAGAATATTGAAAAAAAGGACAGTTTCATAACTTGGTAAGTTACAAGAAGTTATACTTCTTGTTCGAAGTTTTTAGAAAACTTTTAAAATACTTGTGTTCTTATATCGAATGGAGAGGAGTAAATTATCTTGTAACTAAAGTAAGGAAAGAAAACCGATTTAAATACAATCGATTCAAATACTTTCCTTTGTTAATGTATCAATAGCAAGTTGTCTTCCGGTTCTGATATTTTTCACAGAAATAATTTCTGTAATTCCGGCGCAATTATCAGGTAATAGACCTGAATAGTGGATGGTATTTACCAATCCATCGATTATATTTGGGATTATTAGGTCATCTGCAGGCGCGGTTATTTCATCTGAAAAATTTAATTCAACAAGGAATTTAGCAGATCTCATCATTTGATCATATTTAAGATTTAATAAGAATCTATATTTGTGAAAAATAAAAAATAAAAAAAATACCTTCTCTTGGAGAAGGTAAAAAGCTGGCAATATGCCATTAACTATTTAAAAATAACTGACAGTTTGACTGAAATATTTTAAAAAGTGGTCAGGTTTTGGCCAGAAAAAATCTTAAGAAGAATAAATAAATGACACTCTTGACAACTCATACCTTTACTGGACAAGGCTTTAAGTTAAATTCAAGTGCTAAGCGCAGCCCGGTAGCGCGCTTGCATGGGGTGCAAGAGGTCGCTAGTTCGAATCTAGTCGTCCCGACGAATAAGAAAAAGCCTTACAGTTAAAACTGTAGGGCTTTTTTCTTTTATGGACATTCCGATTTATAACGTTCCACCAATGACGGAACCACGGATCAAGTTGAAAAGTTGGGGGATAGTATAAAAAATAGTTGCTTTGCATCAGATTAGCCAAAGAAGCACGTGGATCAGAATTTTCGCAAACTAGTAGAGATGCTGTTACCAGCAGGAGTTTTAGAGTATTTTGACTTAATAGATTCGAGTCAGAACCAAGAGGGTATTGATATATACCTGGAAGAAAAGAATAAAATTCCGGTAGAGCATCAGCATAAAAAAGCACACTCCAAAGGATTCTTCTCAGAAGTTGCCATTCAAGATTTTCCTATACGTGGCCAAAAGGTCACACTACACGCCAAGCGCCGTCGGTGGGAGGTTTTGGATGATGGAGAGATAATAACAAGAGATTGGGAGATAGTAAAAAAAGGCACACGAATGACCCCGGAATTCGGTGCTTTTTTAAAAGGATTACTTAGATAAATACCCTGTAAGCCCAGTACAATTAGGCCATTTCTTTCAGATAGACGGTAAGCAGCTCGGTCAACACTACAAGCATCATTTGAGTGATTTCACTACCTGGAATCAAAAAGAGCATGCCTGCGAATGGATGTTATTTGAACAAAATATCAGTTCCAGCTTAAGTATAGACGAAACGGCTTTTTCCAGTGGAGAGCTGTATACAATCGTCACTAATAAGCTGGCTAGAGGGCGTAAAGGCTCAATAGTGGCCATGATTAAGGGTACTCAGTCCGATTTTCTGAAAGAAATACTGTTTAAAATTCCTAAGCGCCTTCGAGGGAAAGTACATGAAGTTACTGTTGATATGTCCGGCAGTCTGAATAAGGCAGTAAAAGCCTGTTTTCCTAATGCTCATCGGGTAATAGATCGCTTCCATGTACAACACCTGGCTTTTGAAGCGGTGCAGGAAATAAGAATAAAACATCGGTGGGAAGCCCTGGAACAAGAGAATCTGGAATATGAGCAAGCAAAACGGAATGCGGTAAAATGGGAGCCCATCAAACTTCCCAATGGGGACACAGCCAAGCAACTGCTGGCCAGAAGCCGATATTTACTATTTAAACATCCCGGACTATGGACAAGAGAACAGCGACAGAGAGCGGAACTTTTATTTAATCACTATCCTCTTATTCATAAATCCTACCAATTATCAAATGCCGCTGCAGAATCTTTTAATGCAAAAATAAAGTCCTTTAGAAACGCGCTGAGAGGGGTACGGGATGTAGAATTCTTTCTTTACAGATTAACCAAACTCTATGCTTAAAATTTATGGCTATCCCCCAACTTTTCAACTTGATCCGGAACCACCACCTAACGATTTGCCGAGTAGTTTTGACACTCCCTCCAAATGGTCCGTAATATTAAACTTACAGCACCTTTATCTCTAATTCATCCTAGCTGTTTTTTTACTTTCTTTTTCCATACCCATTGCGGTTGAACTAGCCTGCTATTACAAAAGCAGCCGCCGACAGATAGACGGCCACTTTATGCATTTGAATGATGATGATCATAAATAATATCCAGCCAGTACGATTGCATTTTCGTTCTTAACCATTGAGTAGTGATCACCCGGTACAGCGAATGTATTAATGGCTGTGGTATGTGAAGTCCAGCCCAGGTCGGCAGTAGTACCTGTTTCAGCGTCAGTAGTTGCTTTAGCAACTAACAGTGGTACTTTTATTTTCCCTTCAACGGTGTAATGCATGTACATGTTAGTAATTTTTAGGCAAAGCAGCCTTATCCCCATTAACACATCCGCTCTTTTGTGACTTATCCTGTCTGCTACCCAGGTAACAATAAAAGACAACATCTCCTCCCTTGAAAGGTGGGATATGGCTGACTTCAAGGTAAGCCTCCACTCCGACCCCAGTTCAGGAACGCTGCCATATTCTTCAAAAATACCGGCCAGCTCATCGAGCAACAGATCTACCAGGTGTTCTCCCGCAGGCAAATCGCGCGCCTGCACAGCATAAGCATCCAGCATAAATATACTTTCCACTAATTCACCCTGTTCCTCCAGCTGTTTCACCATTTCATAGGCAACGAGGCCGCCAAAAGAATGTGCCAGGAATCGATACGGGCCATGTGGCTGTATTTCCCTGATCAACGCTAAATTCCGACTGACAATCGTTTTAATGCTGGTCAACGGCGCTTCATTTTCGAATACACCCTGCATCTGCAAACCATAAACAGTTCCTTTGTTCTCCAGGGCAGCTGCAAAATCACTATAGCCTTCGCAGATACCTTCAGATCCGGGAAGCATGAATAACGGTGATGGATGTACGCCTTTATTCAGCTGCAGTATATCCCTGTTGCCCGGCTTTACCCGTCCACGCAAACTCAGCACAGGGCATAATGAAGCGATTGTCGGATGATCAAATATATCACCGAGCGATATCTGCATTCTTAGTTCTTTCCTGATTGCTGAGATCAGGCGGATAGCCAGCAATGAATGTCCACCCAATGTAAAAAAGTCATCATGTACACCTACCTTGTCTACTTCCAGTATCACACTCCATATCTCTACCAGGCATTGTTCCATTGCTGAAGAAGGCGCTCCATCCAGCCCGGCAGGGCTTCTGCTGACAACAGGATCCGGTAATCTCTTTTTATCTACTTTGCCATTGGGCATTAAAGGAAGATAATCCAGCACTACCAGTGCGGATGGCAACATATAATCCGGAAGACGGGTAGCAAGGTAAGCAAGAACCTCATCCTGGTCCAGATCACTGCCAGGTATTATATACGCCACCAGCCTCCTGTTACCGGAGCTGTCTACAGGCGCTGTTACCACTGCCTGTGCTACAGATGGGTGCTTCAGCAGTATGCTTTCCACCTCTCCCAGCTCTACACGATAACCGCGGACTTTTACCTGATCGTCAGCACGTCTCAGAAAAACAATATTTCCATCCGGCAAATATTTCACAACATCACCGGTATGGTAAACTGTGTTACCATGGCCTGACAAAAACGGATCCTGTATAAACCGCCTTTCCGTCAATGCCTCATTATTCAGATAACCTGTGGCTACTCCCTTTCCACCAATATATAATTCTCCGGGAACCCCTACCGGGCAAGGATTCATGTAATCATCCAGCACATAAACATGTGTATCGGAAAAAGGCCTGCCGATAGGAATGGTCCTATCATACGTCATATCATCTCTGACAATATGCATCAGTTTTCCTATAGTCGTTTCCGTTGGTCCGTAATGGTTAACTACCATGCAGGCACTCCCGGACAACCTGATAGCATTAATGACTTCCGTATCCAGGGCTTCGCCTCCGAATATCAGCAACTTCGCAGGAAGGAGTAACCGTCCTGGCTCTGATAGTGCCTTCCAGTGAGCGGGTACAATTTTCACACAGTCTATTTCATGCGCTGAAAAATAATCCAGCATCAGTTCCTTGTCATTAGTGACAGCTTTGGAGAAAAGGTGTAAGCACCCACCGGAAGCAAATGCGCCAAACAACACGGTGTTTCCCAGATCAGTTGCAATACTGGATAGCAACCCAAATGAGCGGCAACTGGTAATGGGAAGCGTTGCACACAAGCCGGATACATAATCAGCGAGGTTGGCATCTGATACCACAACACCTTTCGGCGTGCCTGTACTACCTGACGTATAGATCACATATGCTGCTTGTTCCGGCAGCCTATGAACCGCAGACCGTTCTGCATCGAAGCTGTTGATAATATGGCTGTCGCTATCGATCGCGATAATATCGATGTCTGCTTTGATTGTCTGTAAGGTGGGTGCATACTGGCTGCTGCTGATCATTATTTTTGCGTCTGTCTGCTCCAGCATATATAAGACCCTGTCCGTCTGCGACAGATGATCCGGATCAAGCGGCACATATGCTCCGCCTGCCTTCAGTATCCCCCAGATGCTTACTATCATTTCCAGTGAACGCTCAATACAAAGCGGCACCAGCGTATTTTCCCCTATTCCCTTACTTCGCAGGTAACCTGCCAGACGGTTCGAGTGCTGGTCAAGCTCTCCATAGGTTAAGACATTGCCCTCAAATACCAGCGCCATTGCATCCGGCGTAAGGGCAGCCTGTGCAACGAAGAGATCCACGACGGTTTTAACAGCAGACGCTGAACAATCAACCAGCACTTCATTAAATGTAACCAGTAACTGGTATTCCTCTTCAGTTGTCAGGACAGATAAGTTGCCTATTTTTCCTTCCGGCTGCCGGACAACCGACGTGAGCAACTGTCTGAAGTGCACGGCCATACGTTCGATGGTTGCCTGGCTGAACAGGTCGGTACGATAGGTGATACTACCTCTTATTCCTCCGTGGGATTCTTCCAGTAAAACGGTCAGATCAAACTTGGTAGTAATGCGGTCAACAGCTTCTTCGGACAACTCCAAACCATTCAGCTGAAGTTCCGGTGAATCAGGAATGTTCTGCAAACCGAACAATACCTGGAACAGGGGACTTCTGCTTACATCCCGTTCTTTCACCACCATTTCCACTATTTTTTCAAAGGGTACTTCCTGGTGAGCGTACGCATCCAGTGTAACCTGCTTCACCTGTTTTAATAAAGAAATGAAATCAGGATTATTGCTCAGGTCACTGCGGAGTGCGAGGGTATTGATGAAGAAACCAATCAGGCTTTCTACCTCCAGGTGCTGACGCCCTGCAGTAGTAGTGCCCACACAGATGTCTGTTTGTCCGCTGTAGCGGTGCAATAACACTTTGAATGCAGACATTAACAACATGTACATGGTAACGCCCTGCTTCAGCGCCAGCTGCTGTAATTGCAGCATTAACGACTGTTCTATCAGGAAAGAAGCACGACCCGCATCCATGCGTTGCACGGCGGGTCTTTTATAATCCGCAGACAGGTTTAACGGTGTGATTCCTTCCAGTTTTTCTTTCCAGTAGTTCAGTTTCCCTTCCATTACCGCTCCGGTCAGATAAGACCGCTGCCAGATGGCGTAATCAGCATATTGTATATCGAGCGCAGGCAATACAGCAGGGAGTCCGCTGACACGGGCGTTATACAATGATGCCAGCTCCTGTACAATGATGCCAATTGACCAACCGTCGGAAGCAATATGGTGCAATGTCAGCACCAGCACACTTTCATCCTCGCTGAGCCACACCAGGCATGCTTTCAGCATATGATCCGCAGAGAGATCGAATGGCTGATCTATAACTGACCGCACAAAAGGCAACAATGCAGCCGGATCTTTATATGCAGGATGCTGCAGCACTCCCATTTTCCATTGACCGGCATCCAGTACACGTTGATATGGTTGATCCCCCTCTTGTACAATCACTGTCCTGAGTACTTCATGACGGTCTACAATGCTCCGCAAACCAGATTCCAGTGCGTCTGCATCCAGCGCTCCCTTCAACCTTAACACCACCGGCATATGATAGGCGATGCTACCCTCCAGCTGATCTATAAACCATAACCTTTCCTGTCCGAAAGATAAAGGGATATAGGCGGGGCGCGCTCCTGAACTGATGGCTGGCGTCAACAGGCTTTTATGTTGCTGCTCAATATATCCGGCCAGTAACGAAACCGTTGCATGTGTAAAAAAGTCTTTTACTGTCAGCTCTGTCTGCAATTCTTTACGAATAGCTGAAACCAGCCTGGTGGCCAGCAGGGAGTGCCCCCCCAGCTCGAAGAAGTTATCGGCGATACCTATTTCATTTACACCCAGTAATCGTTGCCAGATGTTGACCAGTTTCTGTTCAAGTTCGGTAGCTGGTTTCTGCGAGTTCTTCCTGCTTTCCCATTGTCTGTTATCCAGTTCTCCCAAAAATTTCCTGTCTACTTTAGCATTGCGTGTTAGTGGAAGACGCGGCAGTGCAATGAAGTCGGCAGGTACCATATAGTCCGGCAAGCGCTCCTGTAGCTGCTTCCGCATATCCTGTTGCAGCAGAACACAGATATCTGCGAACAAAGGAATGTTTGGATGGGCACGATTTGCTGTATCACTGTTGTGTGGTACTGTAATAAATCCGGAAAACGCCGTCTGTTCCAATACGAGGTTAATCATCAGTGGGTCTTCATGTAACAGGAAGCGGGGTTGGTATCCTGCTGAAGTAGCCAATGATATAATTTCATTGAATGCGACACTTTCGTTTTCTGCTTTCTCTGTGTAATGTTGCAGATCGCGGACAGTTGTCACATATTTATCGTTTAACCCTTTTGTCAGCAGTGCCTCCCTCCTCAAACGAGGGTTGGGAACGTCCGTCAGACATATCACCGGTTCTTTAGCATCCAACTGTGATACAATACTTTCTTTAGCTGCTACATCGCTCCAGGATTGCCATTCCGGTGCTACCTGCTCTTTTGCGGTCCCTACATGCAGGACCACTGTATAACGATACAACGTCAGTTCATTTTCATAATTCCCCTGTTTCCATTGTATCTCCACATGCGTAATTTCCGGGAAACTTTTTCTGAGGTTATAAAAATAGGCAGGCGGTACACAAAGCTCTTCCTCCTTTAAGACTTCCTGGTCTATTCTCCAGAGGTATTCATTGATACCTGTTTTTCCCTGAAATCTGTTTAAAGACAACCTGCTTTTAAACAGCCACAGGAGGCGGCTGTCACGTACATCACCTATTATAATCCGTCCATGTCCGTTTAGCAGTGAGAGACTTTTCTTCAGCACATCGGATAGATAACTCTCACTCGGGAAATACTGAATAACAGAATTCAGCAATACCACATCCACCCTCTCATCTTCCGGCAACGCTATTTCATGCGCAGGTCCAACTTTCAAAGTAGTGTTGGGATAATTCCTTTCTGCCTTGTCTATTTTTTTTCTGATCTGATTGATGGACACTTCAGAAAAATCAGTGCCTGTATACCTGTCGATATGCGACGCCAGCGCATAGTATATCAGACCTATGCCACATCCTATCTCCAGTACAGCTGATGTTTTCTCCGACAGGACAACCGCAGCGACGTCGTTCAACCATTCTTTCATCTGTTCTGCCGGGATAGGGCCGCCAGTAAAGCTGTCGTTCCATCCTGTAATATTAAATTCTTCGTCCGCCACCACCTCTGCTACTGCATTGCTATATTCTGTTTCATACAATTCTTTCCAGCTCTCCACACGTTTCTTATACAAATCCTCTTCCTGCTGCTTTACGACTTTCTGGTCCGGCACATAATATCCTATCAGTCTGTCTGTACCATCAGGCTCCTTCTTCATGGCAACGCAGCTATCCGTGACGGTGTTCATTGCATTCAATATATGTTCGATTTCTTCCAGCTCGATACGGAAGCCTCTTATCTTTACCTGGTTATCTATTCTTCCCGCATATTCGATATTTCCATCAGGCCTCCATCTTGCCTTATCGCCTGTTTTATACAATCTGGCCCCCGGCATCTCACTAAAGTGGTCGCCGATAAATTTTTCGGCTGTAAGTGCAGGACGGTTCAGGTAACCGCGTGTAACTCCCGCCCCTCCAATATACAACTCACCCATTGCGCCAACAGGTACAGGGTTTCCAAAGCGGTCCGCTATATAGACTTTCACATTTGCCAGCGGTTTGCCAATAGGCAACGCATCGCTGTATGGCTCCTTCTCCGGCGAATAATGATAGGCTACCGCTGAAATGGTTGTTTCAGTCGGACCATATATATTGTAAAATTCAACCAGTCCGTTCCAGCTATCTGCCAATGCCCGTTTGCATAACTCACCTCCGGCGATGACTCTTTTAAGTCCGCTGTAGCGACGAGGCGTTATATTTGCGAGGAATCCCGGCGTTGCTTCCAGGTGGCTGATCTGTTGTTCATCTAAAAACTGTTCAAACAAATGAGCTTCCAGTAACAGCCTTTTCGGCATTAGTACCAGGGCTGCGCCATTCAGGAGAGCAAAGAATATCTGCTCTACGGAGGCATCAAAACAGTAATTAGAGAACAATAAAATACGGTCATCATTCCTGATACCATAAGCCCTGCTCTGGTAACGGATAAGATTAGCTACTGTATGATGCTCTACCAGCACGCCTTTGGGCTCGCCTGTCGAACCTGATGTATAGATCACATAAGCCAGGTTGTCTGCATGTAAACTGTTATTTACCGGTGTAGTATCTTCATTTGCAATATGCTCCGCGTGCTCATCTATTACTATTACCTTCACCTTTTCATCCGACAACCATACGGGTCTGCTCAGGGCACTGGTGACAATTATTTCAGCGCCTGTATCTTCCAGGATAAATGCGATACGTTCACGCGGATACTCAGGGTCTATCGGCACATAGGCGCCACCGGCTTTCAGGATTCCCAGAATACTTATTATCATTTCAGCTGACCGTTCCAGACAAACAGGCACCAATGTTTCTTCCGCTACCCCCTCACTCCTTAAATGACACGCCAGTTGATTAGCGCGATCATTCAACATGCGGTAGGTCATTACGTCATCTTCAAATATCAGAGCAGCAGCATCCGGTGAGGCATCTGCCTGCGCTTCAAACAATTCAACAAGTGTATGATACGCATCTGCAAGGCTGCCTGTGGCTGTATTGTTGAAGTCGGTTAACAACTGATTCTTTTCTATGATATTCAGCATCTCGATTCTCTCTATCTCTTTTCCAGGCATTGCGACAACAGCGCGCAGAATATTTTCATAGTGCTCCAGCATGCGGAGGATGGTTTCCTCTTTATACAGGTCTGTATTGTACTCCGCCTGTATCCATAGCCCTTGTGGGTTCTCGACTATAGAGAATACAAAATCAAAAGTACTGGTAGTGTGTTGAAACTCTTCCTGCGACAGTGTTACATCTCCCAACTTCAGATCTTTGCTTTCAGGAGTATTCTGCAACACGAACATGATCTGAAACAAGGGATTCCTGCTGACATCCCGGTTTCCGGAAATTTCTTTTACAACTTGTTCAAATGGTACTTCCTGGTTTTCGAATGCTCCCAGCGTTGTTTCTTTTACCCGCTGTAATAGTGCAGAGAATGAAGGATTTCCTTTCAGATCATCCCGTAATACCAGCGTATTTACAAAAAAACCGATCAACCCTTCGGTTTCTTTTTGTAACCTGCCGGCAATAGCCGCTCCTACGCAAATATCATCCTGATCGCTGTAGCGGTACAATAATACTTTAAAGGCTGCCAGCAGCGTCATAAACAAAGTGGTGCGTTCCTGCTGTGAGAGAAGCCGCAGCCGGTCCGTCAACACCTTGTCTATGGCAGCTCCTCTGATGCCGCCTTTGTTACTTTGTACGGCAGGCCGTTCATAATCAGTGGGCATTTTTAGCAGCGGTACGCCATCCAGTTTATTCTTCCAATATGCCATCTTGCGATCAAGAAGTTCTCCTTCCAGGTATTGCTGCTGCCACAATGCATAATCAGCGTACTGTATGGCCAACGGCTCCAGCGTGGGCGTGCGTTTCTCCGCATAAGCGTTGTACAGCTCTACCAGCTCATTTACAAGAACGGATATTGACCATCCGTCCGATGCGATGTGGTGCAGGTTGACAACAAGAATATACTGTGCATCATCGATTCTGATCAGATGGGCACGCATCATGTGATCCTGCGAAAGATCGAACGGTGCATGAATTAACTTCATCAGATATACCTGCAATGCCTGCTGATCATCTTTCAATGAAAAATCCCTGACTGTATCCATCTGCCACTTATCCTTCTCCAATATATACTGGTAAGGCTTTCCATCTTTCTGTCTTATCACTGTTCTAAGTGCTTCATGCCTGTTCACGATTGACGTGAGTGCATCATTGAGCGCCCTGGCATCGAGGTTTCCCTTCAACCTGATGGCAGCCGGCCGGTGATACTGGACGCTTCCTTCCAACTGATCAATAAACCACAAACGTTCCTGGCTATACGAAAGCGGGATATGCTCCGGCCGGGCAGCACTCTCTATTACCGGTACCAACGCAGCTCCTGAACGGTATTGCAGTTGGACAGACAATGAAGAGATGGTTGGATAATCAAAAATGTCTCCTATCGTAACTTCTGTTTGTAACTTCTTCCTTATCGAGGAAATCAACCGGATAGCCAGCAGGGAATGACCTCCCAGCGCAAAAAAATCATCATACAATCCTACCTGTTCCACTTCAAGCAGATCTGACCAGATAGCCGCCAGGTCCCGCTCTATGCCTGTTACCGGCGCCACATAACCTGATATGAATAAGGTTGAATCCTCCACTGGCAGGGAACGACGGTCTATCTTTCCGTTCGGGAGCTGCGGGAACTGCTCCAGCACTACCCATGACGAGGGTACCATATAATCCGGCAATTGCTCTTTCAGATATGCTTCAAGGCTTGCGATATCTGCATGGCTGTGCGCCTGCACATAGCCTACCAACCGATTGTTGCCGCTGTTATCTTTGCGCACCTGCACCACTGCCTGTTGAATATCCGCATGCTGCATGATCACGTTTTCTATTTCTCCCGGCTCTACACGGTAACCACGGATTTTCACCTGGTTGTCTATACGTCCCAGGAAGACGACGTTGCCATCGGCCTGGTATTTCACCCGATCACCGGTGCGGTACAACTTCCCCTGGCCATTGAATGGATCCTGCATAAATTTCTCTGCTGTCAGCGCCGCGTTGTTCAGATAACCTTGCGCAACGCCTTTACCGCCTATGTATAATTCTCCTGGAATACCCACCGGACAAGGATTACCGCCGGCGTCGAGTATGTATATATGTGCCGAAGAAAATGGTTTGCCTATGGGGATGTTCTCTTCATAAGAACGACCTGTCTCTACTATATGCAGTAATTTTCCTATAGTCGTTTCCGTTGGGCCATAGTGATTCACTACTACGCATGCTGC